>JAFASQ010000326.1 GCA_019244395.1 Solirubrobacterales bacterium
CCGGATCTCGCCGCCCAGCATCGACTCCGACCGGCAGATGACCATGTCGGGGGCGATCCCGATGCGGCGCAGCTCGTTGACCGAATGCTGGGTGGGCTTGGTCTTGAGCTCGCCGGCGTGGCCGATGTAAGGCACCAGCGTGAGGTGGAGGAACATGCAGCGCCGGCGCCCCACGTCGACCGGGAACTGTCGGATCGCCTCGAGGAACGGCAGCGATTCGATGTCGCCGACCGTCCCGCCGATCTCGGTGATCACGAAGTCGACCTCGGTCGCCTCCGCCATCAGCTTGATCCGCTGCTTGATCTCGTCGGTGATGTGCGGCACGACCTGAACGGTGGCGCCGAGGTAGTCACCACGGCGCTCGCGGCGGATGACCGTGTTGTAGATGCCGCCGGCGGTGACGTTCGAGGCGCGGCTGGTATTGGCGTCGGTGAAGCGCTCGTAGTGGCCGAGGTCGAGGTCGGTCTCGGCGCCGTCCTCGGTGACGAACACCTCGCCGTGCTGGTAGGGCGACATCGTGCCGGGGTCGACGTTGATGTACGGGTCGAACTTCTGGAGCTGGACGTCGAGCCCCCGCGCCACCAGCAGCCGCCCGATGGAGGCGGCGGCGATTCCCTTGCCGAGCGAGGACACCACCCCGCCTGTGATGAAGATAAAGCGCGTCTCGCCCGAAGCCATAGGGTCCGCTCTCCGAGTGTAGTTGACGGTTTGAAGTTAGCGACCGGATCGGACGCCCGGGGGCTGGTCGAAAAGCGAACGGGCTAGGTCGCGTTCCCGACCAGCGTCACCCGCGGGGCCAGTGACCCGAGCGGCCGCCCGACCTCTCGAGCGGCACTCGGGGCGCCTGTGGCGGGGCGTGACCTTGGCGCCCATGGGGTCGGCGCGGAGTTCGCGGGGTGATGGGGTTTACCCGGAGTGCCGGCGCTGGATGGCGGTTAACTCCTCATTCGGCCGCGCGCTGGGCGCAAGTGATGGGAAACCCGTGCCGGGGAGGACGCTGTTTCGAGCAGCCTCCGCAGACGCGCCCGCGAAAAATCAGGCGGCGCGGAGGAGCTGGCGGGCGTGGCGCGTGGCCGCCCGATCCCCCTCGCCGGCGCCCAGCATCCGGACCAGCTCGCCGACCACCCCGTCGTGATCGAGTGCCGACACCGTCGTCCGCGCCGGCGCCGCGCTCGTGTCCTTGGCGATCGTGAAGTGACGCGCGGCCAGCGCCGCCACCTGAGGCAGGTGGGTGATGCAGAGGACCTGGCGCCCCGCGGCCAGCGCCCGCAGGTGCTCGCCCACGGCGCGGGCGGTGTGCCCGCCGATGCCGGCGTCGATCTCGTCGAAGACGAGCAGAGGCGCGCCTCCTCCCGCGATCGCCCGTGACTCCCCGTGCGCCGCGCTCAGGATCGCCAGCATCACTCGGGATAGCTCGCCCCCGGAGGCGATCTCGCGCAGCGGCCCGGCCGGCATCCCGGGGTTCGGCGCGATCAGCAACTCAACGGTATCCGCGCCCCGGGGCCCGCACCCGTCGGCCCGCCGGCCGACCACCACCGAGAAGTCCGCGTCGGCCATGGCCAGCTCGGCCAGCCGCTCGCGCACCGCGCCGGCCAGCGCCGGCGCGGCCTCCCGGCGCCGCTCCGAGAGCTCGCCGGCGATCCCGGCCAGCTCCGCGCGGGCCCGCGCGAGCTCCTCCTGGGCCTCGCCCAAGGCGATGTCGGCGCGTTCTAGCTCGTCGCGGCGCGCGCGGCAGCGCTCGGCGTGAACGAGCACGGCCCCGATCGAGCCGCCGTGCTTGCGCTCGAGGCGCGCGAACAGCGCGAGACGCTCCTCGACCTCCTCGAGGCGCCCGGGCGATGCCTCCAGGCCATCCGCGTAAGCGCGCAGCGCCGTCGCGACGTCCTGGGCCTCGTAGCCGAGCGCGATCACTCGCTCGCACAGCTCCTCCAGGCGCGAGTCGATCCCGGCGGCGGCCTTCAGCTGCGCGGCGCCGGCCGCCAGCAGCTCGGCGACGCCACCCCCCTCACCCGAGCTCGCCTCGGCGCCGGCCAGCGCCGCGCCCCGCAGCGTCTCCAGGTGACGGAGCCGCTCGCGTTCATCGATCAGCTCGCGCGCCTCGTCCTCGCTTGGCGACGCCCGCTCGATCTCCTCGAGCTCGAAGTCGAGCAGATCGAGCTCGCGCTCTCGCCCACTAGCCACCTCGCGCAGCTCGGAGACCCGCCCCTCGAGCAAGCTGGCCTGGGCGTACGCCTCGGCCACGCGCGCCCGTAGCTGGCCCTGCCCAGCGCCGCAATGGGCATCGAGCACGTCGAGCTGGACCGCCGAGAGCATCAGCCGGCGGTGCTCGTGCTGGCCGTAGAAGGCGAGCAGCGCGCTGCCGAGCTCGCGCAGGTCGGCGACGGTGGCGGACCGCCCGCACACGTAGGCGCGGGTCCGGCCGTCCGGCCACACCCGGCGCGCCAGCACGATCTCCTCGGCGCCCGCGGGCAGCAGCTCCATCTCCGCCAGTTCGGGCGGGATCGAGAACACGCCCTCCACGTACGCCTCGGCAGCGCCGCCGCGCACGACCCCGCTCCCGGCGCGGCCGCCGAGGAGGAGGTCGAGGGACTGCGCGAGCAGCGTCTTGCCGGCGCCGGTCTCGCCGGTGACCACGTTGAGGCCCGGCGCGAGGCGTAGCTCGGCCCGGTCGATCAGGAGCAGGTTCTCGATGCGCAGCTCATGCAGCATGGCTGCGGTGTACCAGGCGTAGCCGACAGATCCCGCCCGCCAATGGGTACGGTAAGCCTGGCAACCCGGAGTGCAGAGGTGAGGAGGAGAGCGATGGCCAGCACCGTGTCCCAGCTCGAGCAGCGCCAGATCACCACCGGCCCGGCCGATGTCGACGTCACGGGTCTCAAGCGGGCACTGGGCGGCGCCGTGTCCGGCGAGGTCCGCTTCGACGCCGGCACGCGGGCGATGTACGCCAACGACTTCTCGATCTACCGGGCGGTGCCGATCGGCGTGGTCATCCCGCGCGGGCCCGAGGACGTGATCGCGGCCGTCGAGATCTGCCGCCACCACGGCGCCCCGGTCCTCCCCCGCGGCTGTGGCACGGCGCCGAGCGGCCAGACGACCAACGTGGCCGTGGTCTTCGACTACTCCAAGTACTACAACGAGATCCTCGAGCTCGATCCGAACGCCCGCCGGGCCAGGGTCCAGCCGGGCGTCATCTGCGACCAGCTCAGGGACGCGGCCGAGCGCCACCACCTGACCTACGGCCCCGACCCCGCCACCCACGAATACTGCACGTTCGGCGGGATGCTCGGCAACAACTCGTGCGGCACCCACTCGCTGATGGCCGGCAAGACCTCCGACAACGTGCTCGAGCTCGATGTCCTCCTCTACGACGGCACGCGCATGACGGTCGGCCCCACCCGCGACGAGGAGCTCGAGACGATCATCGCCGGCGGCGGGCGCAAAGGCGAGATCTACCGGCAGCTCAAAGAGCTCAGAGACCGCGTCGCCGATCGTGTCCGCGACGAGTTCCCCGATATCCCGCGCCGCGTCTCCGGCTATAACCTCGACCAGCTCCTGCCGGAGCACGGCTTTCACGTCGCTCGCGCACTGGTCGGATCCGAAGGCACGTGCGTGAACATCCTCGAAGCGACCGTCCAGCTGGTCCCGAGCCCGCAGCACCGGCGCACGGTGGTGCTCGGCTACCCCGACGTGTTCCTGGCCGCCGACCACGTTCCGGCCCTGCTGCCAACCAACCCCATCGGTCTCGAGGGCTACGACGACCAGCTGATCCGCAACATGATCGCCAAGCACCGGCTGGCGGCCGAGCGCTCGCTCCTGCCCGAGGGGCGGGCCTGGCTCTACGCCGAGTACGGGCACGACGACCCCGACGAGGCGACGGCGCTGGCCCGACGCGCCCTCGAGCAGGTCAAGAACGGACCCCAGCTCGAGGCCAGGCTGATCGAAGCCAAGGCCGAGCAGGTCAGCGTCTGGAAGGTGCGCGAGTCGGCCGTCGGCGACAGCCGGGCGCCCGGCTACATGGACGCCGAGGGCAACTGGGAGGACGCCGCCGTGCACCCGGAGAAGCTGGGCGCATATCTGCGGGACTTTCAGAAGGTCCTCGACGACCACGGCTATCGCTGCGTCTACTACGGCCACTTCGGCCAGGGCTGCGTGCACACCCGCATGGACTTCGACCTGAAGAGCGCCGCCGGCGTCAAGACGTTCCGCTCGTTCATGGAGACGTGCGCCGATCTGGTCGTCGCCTACGGCGGCTCGCTGGCCGGCGAGTACGGCGAGGGCCACGGGCGCGCCGAGCTGCTCCCCAAGATGTTCGGCCCCGAGCTGATGGCCGCGTTCGGCGAGTTCAAGCGGATCTGGGATCCGGACGGCAAGATGAACCCCAACCGGCTGATCGGTGACGTCAAGCTCGACGAGGGGCTCCGGCTCGGCCCCGGTTACCGCCCGCCCGCGCTAAAGACGCACTTCGCCTTCCCCGACGATCAAGGCTCGTTCGCCACCGCGGTCGAGCGCTGCTTCGGGATGGCCAAGTGCCGCAACCTGGGCAGCCTGACCATGTGCCCGAGCTTCCAGGTCACGCGCGAGGAGCGCCACTCGACCCGCGGTCGGGCCCGGCTGCTGTTCGAGATGCTCAAGGGCGACCCGGTCGGCGACGGGTGGCGCGACGAGGCGATCAAGGAGTCACTCGACCTGTGCCTGTCCTGCAAGGGATGCACCGGCGACTGCCCCGTGCAAGTCGATATGCCCACCTACAAGGCCGAGTTCCTGGCCCACTATTACGCGCGACGCCGGCGTCCGCTGAGCCACTACGTGCTGGGCCTGCTCCCGTGGTGGGGACCGGTCGCGGCGCGGCTGCCCCGGCTCGCCAATGCGCTGAGCCACGCGCAGGCCGTCGCCGGTCCGGGTAAGCGCCTGATCGGGATCGCCGAGGAGCGCGACCTGCCGCGGTTCGCCACACAGAGCTTCCGCGCGTGGTTCGGCCAGCGTGCGCAGCCTGCGAACCATGACCGCCAGCGGGTGGTCCTCTGGCCCGACACGTTCACCGACCTGTTCGAGCCGCACATCGGCAAGGCGGCCGTCGCGGTCCTCGAGGCGGCCGGGTTCGCAGTCGAGCTACCGCGGGGGCGCGTTTGCTGCGGGCGACCGCTCTACGACTTCGGGATGCTCAAGCTGGCCAAGCGTACCCTGCGCGACACCCTCGAGACGCTGGCCGAGCCGATCGAAGCCGGGGCGCCGGTGCTCGTGCTCGAGCCAAGCTGCGCCTCGGTGTTCCGCGACGAGTTGCGCAAGCTGATGCCCCATGACGAGCACGCCCGACGCCTGGCCTCCCAGACCGTGATGCTCGACGAGCTGCTCGCCCGCCACGCCCCCGGCTGGGACCCGCCGGCCATGCAGCGCAAGGCCATCGTCCACGGCCACTGCCACCACAACGCCCTCACCGGCCTGGCTGGCGAGCGGGACCTGCTGGCGCGCGCCGGCCTCGAGGCCATCCTCCTCAATGCCGGCTGCTGCGGGCTGGCGGGATCGTTCGGCTACGAGGCCGGCGAGCGCTACGAGGTCTCGGTGCGGATCGGCGAGCGCGTGCTACTGCCGGCAGTGCGGGCCGCCGAGCCCGACGCGCTCCTCGTCGCGGACGGGTTCTCCTGTCGCACGCAGATCGCCGCCGGCACCGGCCGGCGCGCCCTCCACACCGCGGAGGTGCTGCAGCTGGGGCTGCAACCGATTGCATAGGACCGCCCGTGATGGGTAAGGTTTGCGCGTAACACGACTCCCCGGAAGCAACCGGGAGGGAGAGGGAGGTCACCGTGTACAAGCAGGTGCTCGATCCGGTTTCCCATTCGCTGGGACTCACCGCGATCTTCGCCGTCTTGCCGTTGCTCGTGCTGTTCATCCTCCTCGGCGGCTTCAGGATGAAGGCCCAATGGGCGTCGCTGATCGCCCTGGGGGTGTCGATCCTGATCGCGCTGATCGTCTATTCGATGCCGATCGGGCAGGCGGGCGATGCCGCGCTCGAAGGGGCAGCGTTCGGGCTCTGGCCGATCATGTGGATCGTCATCAACGCCCTGTGGATCTTCAACATGACCGATGCCACGGGTTACTTCGCCATCTTGCGACGAGCCTTTAACAGCGTGTCGGACGATCCACGGGTCCAAGTCGTCGTGATTGCCTTCTGCTTTGGCGCCCTGCTCGAGGCGCTGGCCGGATTCGGCACCCCGGTGGCCATCTGCGGCGTGATGCTGGTAGGCATCGGGTTCTCACCGCTGCGGGCTGCCTCGCTGGCGCTCGTGGCCGATACCGCCCCGGTCGCCTTCGGGGCGATCGCCATTCCGATCACCACGCTGGCCCAGGTCACGGGCTTGCCCGCACACGACCTCGGGGCGATGGTCGGGCGCCAGACACCGTTCCTGGCCCTGATCGTCCCGTTCGCGCTGGTATTCATGGCCGACGGGCGCCGCGGCGTGCGCGCGGCCTGGCCGGCAGCTCTGACCGCAGGGGTCGTGTTCGCGCTCCTGCAGTTCGTGACCTCGAACTACATCTCGATCCAGCTGACCGACATCGTTGCCGCGCTCGGGTCGGCGGCGGCGGTCGTCGCTCTGGTCCAAGTCTGGTCACCACACACGCCGGCCACCGGCGCCCCGACGGTCGGCCAGCGACCGGCGATTGCCGGCGGCGAGGCGGCCGACGCGACCTTCGAGCGTCGCACCATGGCCGAGCAGGGCCCGCCGCCGAGCCGGCGCGACATGTTCCTGGCCTTCGCGCCGTACCTGATCATCATCGTAGTCCTCGGGATCACCAGCATCACCGGCATCACCAAGGAGCTCGACAAGGCCACTAACGCGTTCCACTGGCCGGGGCTACACGTGCTGAACGCCAAGGGCAAGGTCCCCACCAGCGAGACGTTCAAGCTCAACTACCTGACCGCAGCGGGAACGTGGCTGTTCGTCTCCGGGCTCCTCACCGCGCTGGTCCTGCGCGTGCGCCCGGGCCAGGCCGTCCGAATCTACTGGCGGACCATAGTGGAGCTCAGGTCGGCGATCGTCACGGTGGCCGCGGTGCTCGCGCTCGCCTACGTGATGAACCTCTCGGGCCAGACCATCACTCTCGGCACCTGGGCCGCCGGCGCGGGAGGCTTCTTCGCCTTCCTGTCGCCGCTCATCGGCTGGTTCGGTACCGCCGTGACGGGCTCTGACACCTCGACCAACTCGCTATTCGGCGCGCTGCAGGTGGCGGCTGCCCATAAGGCGAATCTGTCGCCGACGCTGATGGCGGCCGCGAACAGCTCGGGCGGGGTGCTGGCCAAGATGGTCTCGCCCCAGAACCTGGCCATCGGCGCCGCCGCGGTGGGCCTGGCCGGACGGGAGGGCGACATCTTCCGTCAGGTGATCGGCTACAGCATCGTGTTCGTGCTGTTGATGGCCGTGTTGGTTCTGCTGCAGTCGGGTCCCCTGTCGTTCATGGTTCCGTAGACCGTCTAGTAGGACTGTGACGTGGATGCGGGCACGGATGCCCGACTCCTCGGCAACCGTCAATCGTCGTCCTGTCAGCGCATAGACGACAGCCGGCCGAACTTCTCCCGCAGCCGGTGGTAGAAGTTCGCGCCGGCGACCTGGGCCAGCGCGCCCTGAGCGTCGACGAAGCGCGCCTCGACCTGCTGGCCGGGCGGCAGCGTGCAAATCGGACGGCCGTCCACGGTCACGTCGACCGACTCTTCCTGCGAGCGGTTGTGGACGCTCAGTACGTCGCTGGGCGCGACGACCAGGGCACGTGCGGTGAGCGAGTGCGGCGCGATGAACGACACCACGAAACCCGCCACCCCCCAGGCCATGACCGGGCCGCCGTTGGCCAGGTTGTAGCCGGTCGAACCGGCGGGCGTGGCGACAGCCAGCCCGTCGCAGCGCACCCGGCCGATCTCATCCTCCCCCACGGCATAGGCGAGATCCGCCACACGGTTACCGGGCTGACGGTGCATCGACACGTCGTTCATGGCCAGCCAGTCGCCGTCGCTTCCGTACAGCGCGATCCCCGGCAGGGAGAGCACCTCGAACGCGCCGGCAAACGCCCGTTCGAACCCGAAGTGCGCATCCTCCCGGTCGACCGTGGCGAGAAAGCCGATCTCGCCGAAGTTCACCGCGAACACCGGCACGCCGGTCCCGGCATAGCGGCGGAGCGCGGCCAGGATCGTGCCATCGCCCCCGAGGGCGAAGCAGATGTCGACGTCGATTCGGCCCTCCACGTCGACCTCGAGCCCTGGCCCGTGCTCAAGGCGGTGCTTGCGCGTCTCCTCGGGATCCACGTACAGGACCGCGCCTGCCTCCCGCGCGATCGCGAGCAGCGCCTCGATCGCCGGGCGCGTCTCCGACGGTCGGCGGTGGGTCAGGATCGTGGCCGTCTCGAGCCGGTTCACGACTCGACCTCGCGGACGGCCCGCTCCAGATCGAGCACGGCCGCGCCCCGCGAACCCTCGGCCAGCCACACGAAGGTCTCGCGGTTGCCCTTGGGACCCGGCAGGCCCGAGCTCGCATAGCCGAGGACCGCCGCGCCGAGCGCCCGAGCGGCCGCCCCCACCTCCACCAGGACGCGCCGTCGCTGCACCGCGTCCCGCACCACCCCTCCTTTGCCGACCTGCCCGCGCCCCACCTCAAACTGCGGCTTGACCAGCGCCAGGCAGTCGAACCGATCCGCCGCGCAAGCCAGGATCGCCGGCAGAACCTTGCCCAGCGAGATGAACGACACGTCGATGACGATCAGGCCGGGCGCGTAGGGAAGCTGCTCGGGCCGGAGCGACCGCGCGTTGCGGCGCTCGATCACGGTCACGCGAGGATCCGAGCGCAGCTTCCAGTCGAGCTCGCCGTAGGCGACGTCCAGCGCGACGACGTGAGCCGCGCCGGCCTGGAGCAGGCAGTCGGAGAACCCGCCCGTCGAGGCGCCGACATCAAGGGCTCGCCGTCCCGCGACGTCGACCCCGAACGCCGATAACGCGTTGCCCAGCTTGATTCCACCGCGAGAGACGAACGGCGACCGCGCGAGAACCTCGAGCTCGACGTTGTCGGCCACCAGCTGGCCCGGCTTCTCAGCGCGCCGGCGCTCGGGCAGGAGCAGCACGTCACCCGCCAGCACCGACGCCGCCGCGGCCGAGCGCGAAGGGAACATGCCTCGCTCGGAGAGCAGCGTGTCGATCCGAACCCGCGCCATCAGCGCGGAACGGTAAGGGATCGCTCCGCGCGAGTCGTGGCCGCCCGGTCAGCCGGTCGGGACGCCGAGGTATTCGGCCACGGCCGACTCGATCCGCTCGGCGATCCGGGCGCCGGTGAACCCGACCTCCTCGTGCAGGAGCTTCGGCGCTCCATGGGTCACGTAGCGATCCGGCAGCCCCACCCGGAGGATGCGCGGCGCGAGCCCGGCATCGGAGAGCGACTCCCACACGGCCGATCCAAAGCCGCCGGCCAGCACGCCCTCCTCGACGGTGACCAGCAGCTCGTGCTCGGCGGCCAGCTGCGCGGCCAAGCCCACGTCGATCGGCTTGGCAAACCGGGCGTCCGCAACGGTGACCGACAACCCATGATCGGCCAGGATGTCGGCCGCCTCGAGCGCCTTGCCGACCCCGGTGCCGTAGCCGAGCAAGGCCACGCGCTCGCCCTCGCGCAGGATTTCGCCGGTGCCGATCTCGACCGGCTCCGGGCGCACCGGCAGCGGCACCCCGACCGCCTCGCCCCGTGGGTATCGGAGTGCCACGGGCCCGTCGTCATAGACGACCGCGGTCCGCAGCATATGGACCAGTAACGCCTCATCGCGCGGAGCCATCAGCACGATGTTGGGCAGGCAGCGCAGGTACGCGATGTCGAATGCCCCGTGATGGGTCGGGCCGTCGTCGCCAACGAGCCCGGCGCGGTCCATGGCAAACACCACGCCCAGCTTCTGCAGGCACACGTCGTGGACGATCTGGTCGTAGGCCCGCTGCAAGAAGGTCGAGTAGATCGCGGCCACCGGTTTGCAGCCCTGTAGCGCGAGGCCGGCGGAGAACAGCACCGCCTGCTGCTCGGCGATTCCCACGTCGAAATAGCGATCCGGGAGCTCGCGCTGGAGGATGTTCAGCCCGGTCCCGGAGTTCATTGCCGCCGTGACCCCGATCACGCGCTCGTCGCGCCGGCATTCCTCGACCAGCGCGTTCCCGAACACCGATGTGTACTGCGGCGGCGCGGGCTTGGCCCCCGCGGGCTTCGCGACCGCGGTCGCCGGCACGCCGCCCGAGATCGACTTGGGCTTGGCCGCATGCCATTTCTCCATGCCCTCGAGGCCGCCCTCCTCGGCCGGCGCGAACCCTTTGCCCTTGACCGTGGCGCAGTGGATGACGACCGGGCGCTGGGCGATCAGCGCTTCGCGCAGCGCCTGCCTCACCGCTCGCACGTCGTGGCCGTCGATCACCCCGATGTAGGCGAAATCGAGCTCCTCCCACCACAACCCCGGCGCCCAGAACGCCTTGATCGATTCCTTGACGTGCGGGCCGAAGCGCTCGAACGCCGCACCGATGCCGGCCGGCAGCTTGGTCAGGCCTTCCTCGAAGCCCTCGCGGGCGTGCCACAGCTTCGGATTCAGGCGAATGCGGTTGAAGTGGCGCGAGAGCGCGCCGACGTTCGGGGCAATCGACATCCCGTTGTCGTTGAGCACGACCACGATCGGCGTCCCCTCGCCGCCGGCCTGGTGGACCGCCTCGAACGCGACCCCGCCGGTCATCGCTCCGTCGCCCACCACGGCCACCACATGACCGTCCTCGCCGTGGTCGCGCCGCATCGCTTCCTTGATCCCGACCGCGTAGCCGATGGCGGTCGAGGCGTGCCCGGCGCCCATGATGTCGTGCTCGGACTCCAGGATCGAGCAGAACGGCGCCAGGCCGCGGTACTTGCGGATCGTGTCCAGCCGATCGCGCCGGCCGGTCAGGACCTTGTGCGGGTAGGCCTGGTGGCCCACGTCCCAGAGGATCTTGTCGCGCGGAGAGTCGAGCACGGAGTGCAGGGCGACCGCGATCTCGCAGGCGCCGAGGTTCGCCCCGAAGTGCCCGCCGATCTCGCCCACCGTGTCGATGATGTGCTCGCGCACCTCCTGGGCGACGAGCTGGAGCTCCTCGTCGGAGAGGGCGTGCAGGTCCTGGGGCTTGTCGATTCGCTCTAGAAGGCTCATCAGAAGGATCGGGTGGCGATGAAGTCGGTGATCTGCTCGAGGTCGGCGCCGGTGAGCGGCGCCGCCTGGGCGAGCGCGGCACGGGCGCGTGCGTGCGACTCAGCGGCTAGCTCGCGCGCGCCGTCCAGGCCGAACTCTGTCACGTATGTGCGCTTGCCGAGGCGCTCGTCCGATCCCTGCTGCTTGCCGAGCGTCTCCGGGGATCCGGTGACGTCGAGGATGTCGTCCACGATCTGGAAAAGTACCCCGAGCTCGCGGGCGAACGTGAGGAAGCTGCCATGTCCAACGTCCTCGTGCCCACCCGCCAATAGCAGCACGCACTCGATGCTGGCGGCGATCAGCCGGCCGGTCTTGAGCTCGTGCAGGCGGCGCAGCCCCTCAGGGCCGGCCTCGGCCGTCCCGGCCACGTCGATGTACTGGCCCGCCACCATGCCCTGCGCTCCGGTGGCCCGAGCGAGCGTGCCGGCCGCCGCCAGCAGCCGCGACGGTTCTGCCTGCTGGCGGGTCAGCAATAACACGAACGCCTCGGCGTAGAGCCCGTCGCCGGCCAGGATCGCGACGTCCTCACCGAATGCCCGATGGCAGGTGGGCCGGCCCCGCCGCAGGTCGTCGTCGTCCATCGGCGGCAGGTCGTCGTGGATCAGCGAGTAGGTGTGGATCAGCTCGACGGCCATGGCCAGGGGAAGTACCCACTCGGGATCGCGGCCGATCGCGGATGCCGTGGCCAGCGCCAGCACGGGACGGATGCGCTTGCCTCCGGCAAGCAGCGAATAACGCATTGCCTCCTCGAGCCCGGCGGCCTGGGCATCGGTCCCGAAACGCAGCGACTCCAGGCGGGTCTCGACCACGGCGCGAAGATGCTCGGGATAGGCCGGCGCCGGACGCGAGGCCGGCCGGTCCTGCTCGCTGGCGGCGGGCAGCACTATGACGTCGGCAGGGGCAGCTGACCGGGCAGGTCCGGCAACGGCTCGAGGGCCGCCCGCGTCCGCTGATCGACTTGAGAGCTAGCCTCCGCGGCCAGCCGAGCAC
This sequence comes from Solirubrobacterales bacterium, assembly GCA_019244395.1. GTDB lineage: Bacteria > Actinomycetota > Thermoleophilia > Solirubrobacterales > Solirubrobacteraceae > Palsa-465. The sequence goes on from JAFASQ010000326.1 coordinate 12,202, forward strand.
ATTCCTCGATCAGTGCGAGCGCCTCGTCCACCTCGATGTCTGGGGCGCGGAGCTGCTGCGCCGCTTCCTCGAGCCGGGCGCTCAGCTCGCTCAGGGGATCGTTCACGGTCGAGAGGGTAGCGGGACAGTGCCGTGACCGGAGACGTTGCCCCGTTTGGCGAGCGAAAACCAAGGCTGGCGAGGACGCAGGAGTCGACGTGTAGCAGCGCTCCACGAGACTCCGAGGACATCCGGATGACCGCGGGCGCGGCCCATAGGGCGAGGCCGGATGCCGAGCGGGCCGCAAGCCCGCGCAGCCGCAGGTTTGCCGCCGACAAACGGGGTGAACGTTGACGGGAGCGGCACTAATACCGCAAGAGTGCCCCGATGCCCTGCAAAGGCCCGAGGCCTGGGTAGTGCCGGACGATCATCACGTCGGCCCCCTGCCCCAGGGCGGCCTCGATCGCGGCCTCGCGCAGATGCTCGAGTTGCTCGATGACGCCGCCGTCGGCTGGGCAGCGGCCCCCGGACTTCAGCATCAACAGGCCGCAGCTCTGGCAGCGGGCGCCGCGCTGGTCGAAGCCGGGCTCGAGCAGCAGGGTCTGGACTCGCCGCTCGTTGAGGGCCTCGAGCGTGTCCTCCGGGCCTCCCACGGCCCGCCCGCCGCTTCCCACGCCGGCGGCCAGCCGGTCGAGCGTTTCCCGCTCGAGCTCCTTTTCGTCCTCGACCACCAGCTTGGCCAGCGCGCGCCGGACCTCGTCGTCGTTCGCGCTCGAGAGATCGACCTCGACCCGTCCGGGCGCCAGGTTGGCCTTCACCTCGGCTGCCAGGTGGCTCTCCAGGCGCGGCACGATCTCCACCGGGCCGCCCACCGCGGCACGGTCGAAGCGCTCGGAGCGCCAGCGCTGGTTGACCCCGTCGGCCACGCGCCGAAGGTGATCTTCGGCGTCCTTCTCCACGCTCCGCTCGTACCTGGCCTGCGACCAGCCTCCCTGATCGTGCTGGCCATGGACGTACTCGTCGAAGTTCGCGTGCTCTTCGAGGCGATCGACCGGACCGCCGAGCACGCGTCCGACACGGCGGTTTACCAGCGCGACGAGCCAGCGGCGCTGCTGGAGCGCCTCGACGAGCGGCTCGACGTACGCCACGCGGCCGATCACCACCCGCCCCGGCGTCGGCCGTGGCAGCTGGATCACCTCGAACAGGTCGTCCCGGCCCGAGCAGAATACGCCCAGCGCGCCCGCGCCCTGGAACGGCGGCTCGCGTGAGTTCAGGTAGTCATCGATGCGGCGCAGGTCGGCCCTGAGCGTGACCAAGTCGTCGTGGCCCAGGCCGTCGGCGGCATCGAGCTGGCGCGCGGCCTGGTCGATCAGCGAGCGAACCTGGGCCGCACGCGCCGGCGCTGTCGCGAAGCGCTCGGGATCGAGATCCAGGTAGAGGCTGATGACGGGATGGCCGGTGCGGTGCTCGAGGAGCCGTCTCGCCGGGTCCGTTGGCGCCACGCTGCTCACCCGCCGTAGCGTACCCCCCGTACGCCGCACGAAAAACCCGCTGGGCCCGCGCGGACGGTCATGCCTACGCGTCCAGCGCCTGGTTGACCAGCGCGTCCGCCCGGGCGTTCTGCGCCCGTGGAACGCTCCGAACCCGCCAGCGGTCGAAGCCGCGCAGGGCGGCCATTGCCGCGGCGTGGAGCGGCTTCATCGCCGGATGTTTGACCTTGTAGGCGCCGCTCAGCTGGCGCGCCACCAGCTCCGAGTCGTTTACGATCTCGACCTCGGTGGCGCCGAGCGCCCGAGCGCGCTCGAGTCCGCGCAGGAGCGCCCGGTACTCGGCGACGTTGTTGGTGGCCACGCCGATCGCCTCGGCGAGCTCGTCCAGCACCTCTCCGCTCGGATCGGAGATCACCACGCCGATCGCCGCCGGCCCCGGGTTGCCGCGCGCGCCGCCGTCGACGTGAAGGACCAGTTGCAAGCCGGCGCTATTCGGTGGCGAGCTCGGGCAGCTCGCCGGGGACCCGCGGGCGGCGCCGGTCACGCACGGCGCGATTTCCGCCGCCGGATGAGGCGCGGCCCCGCCGCGAGGTCTTGCGGCGGTCGACGATCACCTCGACGTTGGGGTCGTCGGCGTAGTAGCTCTCGAGCTTGGGGAGAAGCTCGTCGGCGAGCGCCTCCGGGACGACGCAATAGATCATCCGCGGGGATGCTAGACCGGGGCGGGCACGTCCACCATCGAACGTGTGTCTAGACGTCGTCTAAACGGACCCCAGCGCCCCGTGCTGGTCGTAGGCGGCGTTCGCCCGGCGCTCGCGCGCGCTGAGCTCATCCAGCTCGTACCCCTGGGCGGCGAGGCGCACGACCGGCTCCTCATCCGAGAGGTCCACGTCGTAGCGGTACCAGCAGAGCTCCCACGAGGCCACGATCTGCACCACGCTGCGATGATCGTCATTCGGGTGTATCGAGACCGTCGGGGCGCCGAGTGATCGGGCCACGCCGGCCACGGTCCGGCGGTGCTCTGAGTTGTTGAACACCTCTATCGCCGCCGCGATTCTCTGCTCGGCTCCCATCGGCACCGCGCGAACGTGTCGCGGCTCACGCGCGGCCGGCTCACGCTCGAGCCGGCGCGCCTCACGCCTGGTGGGCTCGCGCTCGCGCCGGCGCGGCGCTCGCGCCGGCGGGGGCGGTTCGGGGTCGGCCTCGGCAACGGGCAGGTCGGCCACGGGGTCCTGGGGCGGGCGTTCACGCTCGCGCCGCAGTCGCAGGCGGCTCAGAAATCCGCCGCGGCGTCTCGAGGCGTCCTGGCTCGCGTCGTAGGTCGGAACCGTCCCCTCTCTCAGCCAGCCCTCGTGCAGCGCGCGGGGCTTGCACAGGTCGCAGACCGAACGCCGCGCGCCGCCGTCGATGTAGATCTCGGGGTGCTCGCCGCGCAGCAGCGTCCTCCCGCACACATCGCAGATGACGATCGCGGTCGACGGGCGTATGTCCTTGGTGGCCACGCCGTGCGACTGTAGCGGAGCGGATCGGACCGGCGCCACCCGGGATGCCCGTGCGCTTCGCGCGAGAGGTCGGCCGGGCGTCGTCCCGGACGCCCGTGCGCTTCACGCGAGGAGGTCGGCCGGGCGCCACCCGGACGCCCGTGCGCTTCACGCGAGCGCGTCCGGGACGGCATCCCTGGTCTCAAGCCCTGACAGCTTCCTTCTCCGCCTTCGCCTCCTCGACCACCTTGCCAGCGAGGTGTCCGGGGACCTCCTCGTAGCGGAGGAACTCCATCGTGAACTCACCCTGGCCGCCGGTGATCGAGCGCAGATCCGGGGCGTAGGAGAGGACCTCGGCCATCGGCACCTCGGCCTTGACCTCGGTCATTCCGGCCCCGACCGGCTCCATCCCGAGCGGACGCCCCCGGCGCGAGTTCAGATCGCCGATCACATCGCCCACCGCGTCCTCGGGGGCGCTGACCGTGATCAGCATGATCGGCTCGAGCAACACGGGCGCGGCCTGCTCCATGGCCTGCTTCATGGCCAGCGAGCCGGCGAGCTTGAACGCCATCTCCGAGGAGTCGACGGTGTGGTAGGAGCCGTCGTACAGGCGTACCCGCACGCCCTTGACCGGGTAGCCGGCGACCACGCCGTCCTGCATCGCCTCGATCACGCCCTTCTCGACCGCCGGGATGAACCCGGACGGCACTACGCCGCCCTTGATTGCGTTGACGAACTCGAATCCGGGGTGGGCTGGGTCATCATTCGCAAGCGGCTCGATCTCGATGTGCACGTCGCCGAACTGACCCCGGCCGCCGGTCTGCTTCTTGTGGCGCCCGTGCGCCTTGGCCGCCTTGCGGATCGTCTCCTGATAGGGAACGTGCGGCGGGTTTAGGTTCACCTCGGCGCCGAAGCGGGATTTCAGCCGTGCGACGATCACCTCGACGTGAACCTGCGAGAGCCCGGCCACGATCTGCTCGCCGGTCTGCTCGTCCCGGTGCAGGTCGATCGTCGGGTCCTCCTCCTGGAGGCGGCGCAGCGCGGTGAACACCTTCTCCTCGTCGCCCTTGCTCTTGGGCTCGACCGCGAAGGCCATCACCGGCGCGGGCAGCCTGATCGAGGGCATGCTGATCGGCTCATCGCGCGCGGCCAGCCAGTCGCCGGCCTTGGTCTCCTTGAGCTTGGCCACCGCGCCGATATCGCCAGGGCCGAACTCGGTCGGGTGCCCGGTGCCCGAGCCCTCGAAGGTGAGCAGGGTGCCGATCCGCTCCTTGGTGTGGGTGCGGGTGTTCAGCACCTGCGAGTCCTGCTTGACCACGCCCTGGTAGACGCGGAACATGTTGATCCGGCCGGCGAAGGGGTCCGCCCGGGTCTTGAACACGTAGGCGAACGTCTCCTTGTCCTCGACCGGCTCGAGCGTCACCTCGCCCATGTCCAGGCCGCCGTGCTTGACCGGCGAGGGGAGGTCCTCGACGATCGCGTCGAGGAGCCGGTTGGTGCCGAGGTTCCGGGTCGCAACCCCGCAGGTGACGGGGAAGATGGCGCCGTGGTTGGTCCCGTCCTTGAGCGCGTTCACGATCTCCTCGTGGGAGATCTCCTCCCCCTCCAGGTAGCGCTCCATCAGCGCGTCCGAGTTCTCGGCGACCTCGTCCATCAGCTTCTCGCGGTACTCCTGCGCCTGATCGGCCAGCTCGTCGGGAATCGGGATCTCCCTGCTGTTCTCCCGGCCCGCGCCGTCGTACTCGTGCGCCTTCATGTCCACGAGGTCGATCACGCCCGAGATCTCGTGCTCCGAGCCGATCGGGATCTCGGTGGCCACCACGTGCGGGCCAAAGGCGGACTTGAGCGAGTCGAGCGTGCGGAAGAAGTCGGCCCGCTCGCGGTCGAGCATGTTGACGAAGATCAGCCGGGCCAGGTCGAGCTCGGCGGCGCGCTGCCACAGCCGACTGGCGTGGACCTCGACCCCCATCACGCCGTTGATCACGAAGATCGCGGACTCGCACACCCGCAGCGCCCCGAGCGCGTCGGCGATGAAGCTCGGGTCGCCCGGGGTGTCGATCAGGTTGACCTTGCGCTCCTGCCACTCGAAGGTCGACATCGCGGCAGTAATCGACATCTGGCGCGCCTTCTCGTCGGGGTCCGCGTCCGAGACCGTGGCGCCGTCGACGACCGAGCCCATCCGGTTGATCGTCCCGGCCTGGAACAGCAGCGCCTCGTGCAGCGACGTCTTTCCACTACCCCGGTGGCCGACGAGCGCCACGTTGCGGATGCGGTCCGCGGGCTTGTGCATGCCGTGCTCCTTTCCTTCGATGACCTGGGATGCCGACGATACCGTGAGCCCGCCGGGCATGGACGCCCCGCCGAACGGTGTCGCGGCTGCGGCGCGCTCGGCATCCATGCCTCGCCTCATGCGCCGGCCGCGACATCGTCCGGAGGACGCCGAGCGAAGCGAGGCCCGGTTTAGTCCAACTCGCCGGCCAGCTTCGAGCGCAGCCGCAGCACCGCCTTGGTGTGCAGCTGCGACACGCGCGACTCCGTGACTCCGAGCACCTCGCCGATCTCGCGCAGGGTGAGGTTCTCGTAGTAGTAGAGGGCCACGACCAGCTTCTCGCGCTCGGGCAGGGCGGCGATCGCGTCGGCGATCCGGTCGCGCAGCTCGGATTGGTCCATGAGCTGCTCGGGATCGGGAGCGCCGCGGTCGGGCAGGGTGTCGAGCAGCGAGATCGCGTCGCCGGTCGTCTCCGACACGCTCCACAGCTCGTCGAGTGCGACGATCGTCGAGTTGGAGATCTGGAGTAGGGACTCCTGGAAGTCCTCGACGCTGATCTCCAGCTCCTGGGCCATCTCCTCGTCGGTAGGGGCGCGCTGGAAGCGGGCCTCAAGTTTCATGTTGGCCCGCTCGATCTGGCGGGCCCGGGCGCGGACCGAGCGGGGGACCCAGTCGAGCGTGCGCAGCTCATCGATGATGGCGCCGCGGATGCGGGTGATCGCGTAGGTCTCGAACTTGATCTCCCGGCTGAGGTCGAAGCGCTCGATGGCCGAGATGAGGCCGCCCAGCCCGTAGGAGATGAGGTCGGATTCCTCGACGTGGGCGGGCAGGCCGGAGCTCATCCGGCCCGCGACGTACTTGACCAGGGGCGAATAGGCCACGACCAGCCGTTCCCGGGCGCGCTCTTCGCCGCCCGTCTTGAACCGCCTCCACAGCTCTTGCAGCTCGATCGCCTTGACGTTGGTTTCCAATTTGCCCCGGACGTTATTTGGGCCGCTTCATGCGCGCGGATGGGCCCGCGAATAGGTGGACCTCAGGCGAGCCGATTCGACGCGAGTGTAAACCTGAGTGGTGGAAATGGTTGCATGGCCCAGGAGCTCCTGGATCGCTCGCAGATCGGCGCCGCCGTCAAGCAAATGGGTCGCGAACGAGTGCCGGAGTGCGTGCGGATGGGCCTCGGCCAGCGCCGGCGAACGCGCCAGGGCGCGCCTCGCCCAGCCGGCCAGCCGCCGCCTGACGTCCGAGGTGGACAGCCGGCGGCCCGACTTCGAGATGAACAGCGCGCGCTCGCCCTCGGCGCTTTGCAGAAGCGGGCGGGCGCGGGCCAGGTAGCGCTCGAGCGCCGCGAGCGCGTGCTCGCCCACCGGGACCAGGCGGGTCTTGCCGCCTTTGCCTTCGACCCGGACGGTCTCGGCGTCGAAATCGAGCGCGTCGAGGTCGAGGGTGACGAGCTCCTCGGCGCGCAGACCGCAGGCGTAGGCCAGCTCGAACAGCGCTCGGTCGCGCACTTCGAGCGGGGTTGCGGCGGGAATTGAGTCGAGCAGCGCCGCAACCTCGCTCGCCTTCAGCACGCGGGGTAGGCGCTGAGGACGCTTGGGCGAGCTGAGCAGCTCGGCCGGATTGTCCTGGCGCGCGCCGAGCTGCATTCGGGTTCGGAACAGGCCTCGCAGCGCGGCCAGCCGGCGCGCGATCGTCGCCGGAGCGATCCCGCGCTCGGCCAGCCCAGCGGCGTAGCGGCGCAGCGTCCGGACGTCGATCTGGTCCGGACCTACGGCACGCTCCTCGGCCCACGCGGCGAAGTGGCGCGCGTCGCCGGCGTAGGCGACGCGGGTCTTCTCGGCCACCGCACGGCGGGTGAGGTCCTGGTCGAAGGCGGCCAACGCGGCGGCCCAGGGGGAAGTATGGGCGGCCGGTGCCATCGAGGCACGGTATTCGCCGCCCAGGGCGGCGAGCCTGCCGGGGCGGAGCCGGTCAGGTGACGGCGACCAGCGTGCCGATCGGCGTGTACTGGTAGACGTTGTGGGCCTCGTCGTACGGCATTTCGACGCAGCCGAGGCTCTGCGCCGAGCCGTAGGAGGCGCGGAGGAATCCGTGCAGGGCATCTCCGCCGTTGAAGTAACTCACCCACGGCACGCCCGGGTCGCTGTAGTGGCTCCCGTCGGGGTTGGTGCCGCTCATGGTCACCGAGGGCGCGTGCTCGAACACGGCGAACACGCCCTGCGCGGTCGGCGCCACCGGGATGCCGGTGTTGACCGGACCGGAGACCACAGTCCTACCGTTGTGCCACGTCGACTGGCTCTCGGGGCTGCCCTCGCTCACCTGCACGAACGTGTAGCCGAACGTCGAGCCGCGCCCGGCGATGGCCGCGGCGAGCAGCGCGCGCCAGACCGTGAGTCCGGGGTCGCCGTCGGTGGTGATGCCGTGATCGTTCTCGAACGCCATCACCGCGCCCTTGGTCATCTCGCCGGACACGCCGGGCGCCCACATGTTGCGCAGCGCGGCGGGGACGTTGTGCCAGCGCCAGGTGAACGAGCCCGCCGGCGGGTGAACCGCCGCGTCTTCCTGCGCGGCCGGCGTCGGCGCGACCGCGTCGTGGAACTGTAGGGGCAGGTAGCCCAGTTGGGCGAGCAGCTCCTGCAGGCGCAGCGTCGAGCCCCGCGGCACCGTCCAGGTCGCCTTGCCGCCGACGAGGTGCACGCCGCCGGGCAAGCCGAGCGCCACGTGCGCGCCGAGGCCGTAGCCGTAATCCTCGGGACGGAACACGATGGTGTGGCTGTCGATCGGATGCCAGGTCCCCTTGGTCATCGGCACGACCGGGGGCATCCCGCCGCCGAGCGCCTGGGCGACCGGCTTGGAGAACCGCAGCGTGATCGGGGTGTTCGACTGGATCGTCGCGCCGGGTGCGGGACTGGCGACGGCGGTCGTCCCGGAGCCGTCCGGGAACCAGCTCACGAGTGCGGGCGCCGCGATCTCCCATGAGCGCGGGGCCGCCGCCACCCACACCGACCCCGCTGACCCGGTTCGCGGGAGGCTGACCTCGGACTGGGGAGTCCCGAGGACACGGCGCTGCAAGCCGACGGGGGCCGAGCCGGAGGACACCGTGACCACCGGCGCGGCGAACTTGAGGGTCAGCGGCTGCCCGGGGGGTACGGTCAACCAGTGCTGGAGCAGGTGGGCACTCGGCGTCATCAGCGACAGACGGAGGTGCTGGGCCTTCCCGGTCAGCCAGGCGTTCCATCCCGGCCGCTTGAGCACAACGTCGATCGAGACGGGCTCATGGGCGCGAATCTTCTGGCTCGGCCAGATCTGATGGCCGGCCACGTACACCGGCACCGGGGTGTTGTGAGCCCCGGTCACCGCGCTTACGCTCTCGACGGCGGCGCCGCCCAGCGGGAGGTCGATCCTGGCCAGCGCCGTCGGGTCCGTGGTGAGCTTGGGCTTCGAGGACTTCAGCGCGACCGCGCCGCCGGCGAACCCGAGGAAGGCGAGGACGACGATGCCCAGAGCGACGAACGGCCAACGCCTGCGCGCCGTCCGCCGCGGTGGCGGCAACGGTGGACGGCGATACGACCTCGCCGTGCCGCGCTCAGGGCGTAGATAGGAAACTCGCGCCAAGTGTGATCACCCCGTCTCGTGCGGAATCGTATCGACCGCGTATTCGGCGGCCCGGCGCCACGCGGCGGCCCCCTGCAGATGCAAGGGCGATTTCAGCCCGCAAACCGTGCGAAGACGCACCTTAAAGGCCTACTCCGCGGGTGGCTAACGCGTAACCGCGCCGAGCGACGCGCTTGATACCAGGCGCGCGTACTTGGCCAGGGCCGCCGCTGGGGCTGGGCGCTCGGGCGGTCGATAGTCGTTTGCCCGGGTGGCGATCTCCTCGTCGGATAGCGAGACGTCGAGGCGGCGGGCGTCGACGTCCAGGGTGATCTCGTCCCCGTCGCGCACGATCCCGATCGGCCCGCCCCTGACCGACTCGGGGGCGACGTGTCCGGCCATCAGCCCGCGCGTGGCGCCCGAGAAGCGCCCGTCGGTCAGCAGCGCGACGTCCTCGCCGAGTCCCTCGCCGACCAGCGCCGCGGTGACCGCGAGCATCTCGCGCATCCCGGGCCCGCCGGCCGGCCCCTCGTTGCGGATGACCACGACGTCGCCCGGCTTGATGCCCTGGGTGCGCACGGAGGCCATCGCGTCCTCCTCGGACTCGAACACACGGGCCGGCCCGGTGTGGCGGCGCCGCTCGTAGCCGGCCACCTTCACCACGCAGCCCTCTGGGGCGAGGTTTCCGTGCAGGATGACCAGTCCTCCGGTGTCCTTGAGCGGGGTGTCGAGGGGTCGGACCACGTCCTGGCCCTCCGTCTCGGTGGCCTCGTCGGCGTGCTGGCCGACGGTCTTACCGGTCACCGTCTGAGCGTTCGCGTGAAGGATTCCGGCCTCCTTGAGGCGCTTCAGGACGAGTGGCACGCCGCCCGCCGCGTATAGGTCGGGGGCCACGTAGCGGCCGCTCGGCTTCAGGTCGCACAGGAGCGGCGTCCGCTCGCTGATCCGGTCGAAGTCGTCGATCGAGAGCTCGATCCCGATCTCGTGGGCGACCGCGAGGAGGTGGAGCACGCCGTTGGTCGAGCCGCCGCTGCAGGCGATGGCGGCGATCGCGTTCTCGAGGCTCTCGCGGGTGATGATGTCGCTGGGGGTCTGGCCGCGCCCCAGGACGTCCATGACCAGCTGCCCGGCTTGCTTGGCCACGTCTTCCTTGTGCGGGTCGGTGGCGGGCACCATGGAGAAACCGGCCGGCGAGATGCCGAGCACCTCGAACGCCATCGCCATCGTGTTGGCGGTGAACTGGCCGCCGCATGCGCCGGCGCCCGGCGAGGCGGCGTCCTCGATGGCGGTTAGCTCCTCGTCGGTAATGCGGCCCGCCGCATGGGCGCCGACCGCCTCGAACACCTCCTGGATGGTGATCCGCTGCCCGTTGTAGTGGCCGGGGTAGATCGAGCCGCCGTAGAGCATCACGCTCGGTACGTCGAGCCGGCAGAGCGCCATGACCGTGCCGGGGATGGTCTTATCGCAGCCGCTGATCGCGATCACCGCGTCGAACATGTGGGCCGCCGCGACCAACTCGATCGAGTCGGCGATCACCTCCCGGCTGGCCAGCGAGGCCTTCATCCCCTCGGTGCCCATCGTGATGCCGTCCGAGATCGCGATCGTGTTGAGCTCCATCGGCGTGCCGCCCGCTTCCCGAATCCCTTCCTTCACCCTCGCCCCAAGCGCCCGGAGATGAAAGTTGCACGGCATCGTCTCAATCCACGTGTTGGCCACGCCGATGATCGGCTTCGAGAGTGCGTCGTCGTCGTAGCCGATGCCCTTGAGGTAGGCCCGGGCCGGGGCACGCTCGGGTCCCTCGGTCAGGGCGCGGCTTCGGTGCTTGAGGTCCATGGCGCGGGACCTTAGACAATCGGACGCGGCGCCTGGAGCGCCGCGGGTTTGTCGTCGCTCGCCGTCGCTCCTAGGCCGCGCTCTTGCGGTCGCCCGCGGGTGGCGGACCCTGGCCGCCGCCGTCGGTCAGCTGGCGCATGCGGCTGCGCTCCCACTGCGAGAGCCGCCACAGGTCGCGCCGGACCTGGGCCGGATCCAGCTGGCGGCCGGGGAGGTGCATGTTGGCGGTCGAGATGAGCCGCCGCTCGTCGCCGGTCAGCGCCATCCACTTGGCGAGCACATCGTCGGAGTCGGGCAGCCGACTCGAGCCGTAGGGGCGGGTCTCATCCGGGAAGGTGACGCAGTACTCGTTGAGCAGGCGGTGGGTCTGGGCCAGGTAGGCGACGATCGGCCGGTGGGGGTAGATCAGGTAGGCGTAGGGCGCGCCGCCGGTTCCGCCGGCGTCGTCGGGCCCGTCGGCCAGCGTGCCCCACACGCGCAGAAACCCGAGGTCGCGGTACATCGCCCACTCCTCGTCGTTCACGCAAGAGCGCAGCAGGGTCCGCGCACGCTGCTCGGCCCGCCGCTCGCGCCCCGGGTCATACGACCAGCTGGGCGTCCGCTGCCGCCGGGCGAGCCAGCGGCCCCATAGGTCATCCAGCCGCGGCACGATCAGGTCTGAGAGCAGCGCGATGGCGACGAGCGCGGTCGCTGCGAGCGCGAGCAGCACCGCGGCGGCGGCCTACCTGCCGCCCGCTGCCCGCGGGAAGAAAATCACGCGGTCGGCGTCCCAGGGGATCTCTTCGAACGAGCGGACCATGATCGACTCCCGCCGGCCCTCCGTGTCCGCCACCGGCACCGCCGCCCAGAGTCCCGCGTCCAACTGGCGGCGAAACTCCTCGATCAGGCGCTGCTCGTCGTCGGCCCGCGTGGCGTCTCCTTCGGCGATCAGAACCTCTCCATGGCCTGGCTTCATCCTCAGGAATCGCACGCCCGGATTATGTCAGAACCCTGCGGCTCGCCCGCCGGGCTCCATCCGCCTCGCGGGCAATTCCGAGGATGTCGACCGGGCCGGGGCCGGCGCCGATCTCGCGCAGGCCCTGCGCCACCGCGCGGCCGGCGGCCGCCTGGGCTGCGCGCGCGGCCTCAAGCGGCTCATCTCCGTGGGCGAGCCGGGCGGCCAGAACCGATGAGTGGGTGCATCCGGAGCCGTGTGCGGCGCCGTCCGGGTGCCGGGACCCAGGCAGCTCGACCACGCGCCGGCCGTCGAAGAAAACGTCGCAAATCTGCGCGCGATGGCCGCCGGTGACGACGACGGCGTCCGGCCCCATCGAGTGGATCGCGCGCGCGAGGTCCTCGACGTCCAGTTGGGCGCCTCCCGCCACCAGCGATCTGGCCTCGGGGACATTCGGCGTCACCACGGTGGCGCGGGCGAGCAGCCGGTCGATGAGCGTGGCGCGCGCCGCCGGGTCGAGCAGCTGAGCGCCGGACTCGGCGACCATGACCGGGTCGAGCACGACCGGGGTGCCCTCGGGCAGCTCGTACAGCGCCCGCGCCACCGCCTCGATCGTGGGCTGGTCTCCCAGCATCCCGATCTTCACCGCGTCGACCCCGATGTCGGTGGAGACGGCGCGAACCTGGGCCAAGATCACGTCGGGCGGAACGGGATGCACGGCGGTTACGCCGGTCGTGTTCTGCGCGGTGATCGCGGTGATCGCGGTCATGCCGTGCACGCCGCAGGCCGCGAACGCCTTGAGATCGGCCTGGATGCCGGCGCCGGCGCCGGAGTCCGAGCCGGCGATCGAGAGGACGCGGGGTATGCGATGCGCTGCGAACACGCTGACGAGGGTAGACCGCCTCGCCCGATAGCCCGCAGTGTGCACCACACGCCACAGCCCCGCCGGAACGAACACGGTGGCGCGTCATGCACACCCTGGTGTGCACCACACGCCACAGCCCCGGCAGAACGAACGCGGTGGCGCGTCATGCACACCCTGGTGTGCACCACACGCCACAGCCCCGGCGGAACAAATGCGGTGGCGCGTCACGCACACTGCGAGGGGCGGGCTACGGGATGGCCGAGAACCGCCCTCCGGGGCCGCGCCGCACGAATCCGCCCAACTCCAGCGCGGCCAGCGCGGCCAGACCCTGATCGGGTCCGAATCCCGCCCGGCCCAGCGCCGCTGGGGTCTCGTGACCCTCGGCGATCGCCGCGAGCAGGGGCCGCAGCTCGGCCGGCGGCTGCCGGGCGCGGGGGGCGCCGGCCAGGCGCACGCCGGCGCCGAACAGGTGGTCGAGCACGTCCTGTGCCCCACGCACCATGCATGCGCCGGCGGCCAATAGTCCATTCGGGCCCGCCGCCTGCGGCGAGGTGATCCGACCCGGCACCGCGCCCACCGGCCGGCCGATCTCCCGCGCCACCCGGGCGGTGACTAGAGCCCCGGAGTACTCCGTCGCCTCGACCACCACGATCATGGCGCTCAGCGCGGCGATGATCCGGTTGCGGGCCAGGAACATCCAACGCCAGATGCTCGTACCGGGGCCGAGCTCCGACACGGCCGCCCCGCCGGTGAGGATCCGACGGTGAAGCGCGCGCTTGGCGGCGGGGTACGGCCGCTCGGCCGAGCCCGGGAGGACGGCTACCGTCCCGGAGCCCCCGTCGAGCGCACCGGCATGAGCGGCCGAGTCGACGCCCAGCGCCATGCCGCTGATGACGGTCAGCCCGCTCACGGCGAGGCTGCGCCCGAGCGAGCGGGCCACCTCCCGGCCGTACTCCGACGGGCGCCGCGACCCCACGATGGCCACTGGCTCTGCGGCCGTCAGCTCGAGCAGCCTTCCCAGGCCCCCGGCCACGTGGAGCACGGCCGGCGGGGCGGGTAGCGCGAGCAGCGCCGGCGGGTAGGCCGGGTCACAGCGGCAGATCGTCTCGAGGCCGGCCGCGCGCGACCGAGCCCTGACACGCTCGAGGTCGAGCGACTCGAGCTCGTCCCGCAGACGAGCCCGCGTCCGGCCGCCCGCCGCCGAGATCAAGCCATCGTCGTCGAGTTCGAGCACGTGCTCGAGCCGCCCCCGGAACCGGTCGATGTGCCCGCCCATCCTGCCGAGCAGCCACGTCCGGGACGTGCACGCATCACACGCCCGCGGCGTCATGCCGCCAGCGCGGTCTCCGCGGCGCCGCGCTGGCGCAAGCTGAGCGCGGTCAGCACGTCCGCCTGGGTGATCCGGTCGTGGCGCTCGAGGTCGGCGATTGTCTGGGCCACCCGCACTACGCGGTGGCGCCCGCGCGCGCTGAGGGCGCCGACCACGTAGGCCTGGGCCAGGACGCGCTCGGCGGGCTCCTCGAGGCGGACGTATCGCCGGACAATCCGCGCATCCATTTCGCCGTTGCAGGTGGCCGACGTCGCCTCAAGCCGGCGCCGCTGGCGCTCGCGGGCGGTGGCCACGCGAGCGCGCGCGCGGCCGGAGGACGTCTCGGGCGAGGCGCGAAGCTCCTCCTCGCTCGGACGCTCGACGTTGATCAGGAGGTCCATGCGGTCGAGCAGAGGGCCGCTCAGCCGGCGCTGATGGCGGCGCAGATCGGGCTCGCCGCACCGGCACCGGTCGCCTACGCCGGCGAACCCGCACGGACAGGGGTTGGTGGCGGCGACCAGCATGAAGCGGGTCGGGAACACCAGCGCGCGCTGGCCGCGCACGATGCTCACCCGCCCGTCCTCGAGCGGCTGGCGCAGCGCGTCGAGACTAGGGCGCTGGAACTCGGCCAGCTCGTCCAGGAATAGGACCCCGTGGTGGGCGAGCGTCGCTTCGCCCGGCCGCGGCAGCGCTCCGCCGCCGACAAGGCCGGCGGCGGAGATCGTGTGGTGGGGGGCGCGAAACGGTCGCGTCTGGATCAGCCCGGCGGCGTGCAGGCCGGCGACGCTGTGGATCCGGGTCACCTCGATCGCCTCGGCGCGGGTCATCTCGGGCAGGATCGACGGGATCCGCCGGGCGAGCATCGTCTTGCCCGTCCCCGGCGGGCCCTCGAGCAGCAGGTTGTGGCCGCCGGCCGCCGCGATCTCGAGGGCCAGCAGCGGGGCGGCTTGTCCTCGTACGTCAGCCAGGTCGGGTTCGAACGTCGTGGCGGCCGTGGCGCGGGCGGGCGCGCCGTGCACGTGGGCGGGAAGCGCGGGAAGCGGCTCCCCGTGCAGGACCCCGGCCGCCTCCCTCAGCGTCGAGACGCCCGCAATCTCGAGCCCGTCGACCAGCGCCGCCTCGCGGGCGCGCTCGCGCGGGACGATCAGGCGCTCCAGGCCGGCCCGCCGCGCCCCCTCGGCCACGGCCAGCGCGCCCGGCGAGTCTCGCAGCTCGCCGCCGAGCGACAGCTCGCCGAACACGGCGTAGGCGCTCAGGGCGCCGGCCGGGACCTGCCCGCTCGCGGCCAGGACGCCGATCGCGAGCGCGGCGTCGAACCCGGGACCGACCTTGCGCAGAAACGCCGGCGCGAGGTTCGCCGTGATCCGCGTCTGCGGGAACTCGTACCCCGAGTTCATGATCGCGGAGCGGACCCGGTCGCGCGACTCGCGCACGGCGGCGTCGCCGAGCCCGACGATCGTGAACGCGGGAAGGCCGCTGCGGATGTCGACCTCGACCCACACGTGGCGGGGATCGATGCCGTCGATGGCGAACGTGGCGATGCGCGCGAGCATCGCGCCACCGTACGCGCCGGCGCGTGAGGAGTGTGTCACGCCCTGTTCCAAGTCTGCCCAGCCCGCCCATCTGGGCTTGCGCAGAATTGAGACGGCGCGTGCACCACCTGTCACACGGTCGTGCGTAGCGTCCGCGGGCGTGCCCGGCGACCCCCGCCCCCAGCTCGGCCGGCTCGGCGAGCAGCTCGCCGCCGAGCATCTCGCCCGGCGCGGCTTTCAGATCGTGGAGCGCAACTACCGCACCCGGTGGGGCGAGCTCGACATCGTCGCGTTCGACGGGCGGACGCTGGCCTTCTGCGAGGTCAAGACCCGGCGGGCGAGCCGTTCCGGCGCCGCCCCGCTCGAGGCGGTCCGCTCGCACAAACGCTCACGCGTGCGCAAGATGGCAGGCCGCTGGCTGATCGAGCGGCCCGATCACCCCTACGCCGAGCGCCTGCGCTTCGACGCCATCGGCGTGACGCTTGATCGAGCGGGCCGGCTGGTCGGACTCGAGCACCTCGAGGGCGCGTTCTAGATGTGTTCGGCGAGCGCCAGCTGCTGGTAGGCCATCGACTGAAACGAGAGCCGGTGCAGCGGCGAGACGCCGAGGCGCTCGATCGCCTCGCGGTGCTCGGGCGTGGAGTAGCCGACGTGCTGGGCGAATTCCCAGCCCGGATGAGCGGCGTCGGCGCGGCGCATGTACCGGTCGCGCGTTTCCTTGGCGATCACCGAGGCGGCGGCGATCGCCGCGCTCTTGGCATCGCCGTCGACCACCGCGCGCTGATCATGCCCGAGCGCCGCCACGGGGAACCCGTCGCTCAGGCAGATGCACCCCTGGCACGCCACCTTGACGAGCGCGTCGCGCAGGGCAGCCAGGTTGGTGACGTGCAGGCCGCGGGAGTCGATGCCGGGCGCGCACCGCGACACGATCGCCACCCTGGTGGCCACGCGCAGGATGATCGGGAACAGCTCGGCCCGGCCCTCCGGGGTGTGCTGCTTGGAGTCGTTGAGCGCGGCGAGCGCGCGGACCTCGCTCGGCCCGATCCGCTCGAGGTCGAACAGGACGGCGGCCGCCACGAGCGGCCCGGCCAGGCACCCGCGGCCGGCCTCATCGGCGCCGGCCACGAACCGCACCCCGAGCGCGCGGTCGAACCTGAACAGCTTGCGAGCGGCGCGGGAGCCCGGCTTGCGCCGGGTCACGGGAGCCGCTGCGCCCGAACGGCTAGAGGAAGCCGATCCGGTCCGGCGGCCAGTAGGTGAAGAAAGCGACACCGATGATCCACTTGTCCGGGACGGGGCCCCAGTATCGGCTGTCCTCCGAATCGGGGCGGTTGTCGCCCATCATGAAGTACTCGCCGGGCGGAATCGTGATCGGTGTACGGAAATTGCACGAAGCAGTGCCGGGGCTGCACGGTTCGGTGTAGCTGTCCTTCTCGGGCACCCCGTTGCGGGACACGTGGCCGTCGATGATCTGGATCTTGTCGCCGGGCAGCCCAACGACGCGCTTGATGAATGTCTGCTGCGACTCCTGCGCGGTGGGCGTGTCGCAGGCCTGGTTGTGTCCCCCACCCTGGTTGGGGTTCCCGCATACGCCGTCGCCGAGGTCGGCGCCGTGCGGCGGATGAAACACGATGATGTCGCCGAGGCTCGGGTTCCCGGCCAGCCGGTTGGTCAGCACCCGCTGCCCGACGTCCAGCGTGGGCACCATCGAGGGGCTCGGGATCCGGTACGGCTTGACGATGAAGGCCTGGATCAGGAGCGCGAGCGCCACCGCGACCGCGACCGTGATGACCAGCTCGATCAGCCCTTTCATGTGCGATCTCGCAGCGCCGGGTGCGGGCGCCGGGTCACGGGCGCCATCACAGGAACCCGATTCGATCGGGCGGCCAGTAGGTCAAGAACGCCTTGCCGATGATCCAGGCCCGCGGGACCGGCCCCCAGAAGCGGCTGTCCTCCGAGTCGGGGCGGTTGTCGCCCATCATGTAGTAGTCGCCCATGGGGACCGTGATCGTCTGCGGGAAGTCGCAGGTCGCATCGCCGGCGCATTGCGCGATGTACGGATCGGACTCGGGCTTGCCGTTGCGGATCACATGTCCGTTTCGAATCGACAGGCGGTCTCCGGGCAATCCGACGACGCGCTTGATGAACGTCTGCATGGACTCCTGCCGCCAGGTTACGTCGCATGCAGCAGCAGCATCCTGACCGGCCTGATTCTCGCCCTGCTTGGCGTTCGCGCAGCCCTGGGCGTAGTCCTTCGGGGGGTGGAAGACGACGATGTCACCGACGTGCGGGGAGGAGAAGTCCATCGCGAGTCGGTTGACGAGGACTCGCTGGTTGACCCGGACGGTGGGGAGCATCGATCCGCTGGGGATGCGGTAGGGCTTCACGAGGAACGCCTGCACGCCGAGTGCCACTGCGAGGGCGGCCAAGATGATCCCGGCCAGCTCGATCAGCGTGCCCGCCGGCGACTTGCCCGCCGTAATCACTCCCGCTCTTCTTCGGCGGGCGCCTCCGTGGCCGCCTCCGCCGCGGGGGCCGCCTCCGCCTCGGCCGCCGGGGCCGCCGCCACCTCCGCCGGGGCCGCCGCCACCTCCGACG
>JAFASQ010000347.1 GCA_019244395.1 Solirubrobacterales bacterium
GCTCCGTGGTGCGACGGGGGATTTCCTGCCTTCCACAGTAGACAGATATGGCCGGCCCGCCAGAGGCCATGGGCTCATTTGGCGGGGTCCCGGGGGACCCAAATTCCCTGGGCCCCGGTCGGGCCGGCCGATCCAGGCCTCCATCCCGTCGCGGCCGCGCGGGAGGCGTCCGGGCGCCCAGTTCGTCGTTCCGGCTTGACCGCTCAGGCGCCCGCTCGCGCCGAGCCGAAAGCCTGCCGTAGTGCGCTGTCCGCTAGCCTCGCCGACGGCTCGGCAGAGCGCGGCCCGAGAGCCGCTATCCTCACGCGCGGTATGGGATTGCGCCGCGTGAGTGCGACCGCCGTGGCGCTGTTCGTCACGATCGCGACGGTGGCGGGCTGCGGTGGCAGCTCGCATAAGCAGACACGAACATCGGGCGGGTCGACGCGCCCGGCGACGACGACGCCCAAGTCGACCACCGCGGCGGTCAAGGGCCTCGCGACCGCCGACGACTACGCCGAACCGGCCATCAACATCGACCGCCTGCGGGTCACGATCTACGACCTGCGGCGCTCCGGCCCGTTCGTGATCCTCGACTTCGGGGCCGTGTGCGTTCAGCCTGCGAATGACACTTGCGCAACCGGCTTGGCCTTCACCCCGTCCGAACATGAGAGGGGAGTGAATGCCAGCGCGGGCTCGGTGATCCCTGATCGCAGCGCCGGCGTGTACCTGGTCGACCCCACCGCGAGCAAGGAGTACCGCCCGGTGGCCGACCGGCTGGGGCGCGCGGACACCTCGCTGCTCCCGCATGAGCAGCCGGTGGGCTCGACCCCGGTTCTGGCCTGGGCGAAGTTCCCCGCCCCGCCCGCGTCGGTCACATCGCTCGACGTGGTGTTCCCCAACGGCGGCCCGCAGATCTCCTCGATCCCGATCTCTTCGGGTGCGGCTCACACCCCGACCTCCGTAGCCGCGGCCCAGCCGGCGCCGGGCGCCTACCCCGCCGACAGCACGACGACCACGGGGCTGACGCTCCCCGTGGTCAACCTTCAGGCGACCGTCGGCAACCCCAACGGCAACGACGTCGAGTCCCCCGGCCGCTCGACGATCACGCTGCGCTCAGACGTGCTCTTTCACTTCGACAAGTCCAACCTGACCTCGGCCGCGCAGGCGATCCTGGCCGGCGTCGCCGACAGGATCAAGGCGCGCGCGGTCGGCACGGTGACCGTCACCGGCTACACCGACTCGATCGGCACCGACGCGGTCAACATTCCCCTGTCCCAGGCGCGCGCCGCCTCGGTCGTTGCCGCGCTCAGGCCCCAGGTCGCCGGCGCGAAAGTCACCTTCCAGGCCACCGGCCAGGGGTCCGCCGACCCGGTCGCGCCCAATACCAACCCCGACGGCTCAGACAACCCGGCCGGCCGGGCGCGCAACCGCCGCGTGACCATCTCCTTCGCCGCCAAGACCCTTGCGCCCCCCGCCCCACCCGCGCCCGCCTCGCCCCAGCAGACAGCCCCAGCCACGTCACGCACCGCCACGTTCACCGTCCCGTCTCTGTCCGGCAACCAGACGTCCACATACCAGGTCACGGTCGGCCAACTCGTCCGTGACGGCGCCGTCGCAGTCCTGCACCTGACCGTCACCTGCCAGGCCACCACGCCGCCCACCCGGAGCGGGTGCGACAGCGGTTCCGATCTGGGCGGCACGCCCACCATCCCGCCCATCCCGCCATACCAGAACATCAACCAGGGGGGCAACTCCCTGCGCACCGCCAGCGGCTTCTACCTGATCGACCCGGCGAGCGGCACCCAGTACATCCCGTTCTACGACGCAGACGGCGTGCCGCTCGCCAGCCCGGTCCCGGGCAGCCTCCCCGTAGGAAGCGGCGGCTATCCCGTCGGAAGCAGCTATCCCGTCTGGGTCTACTACCCGGCACCTCCCGCAAACGTCACCTCGGTCACTGTTGCGTTACTCGAGCACCGGATGCAAGTCGCAGGCGTCCCGCTCGCCAACGGCGGCTGACCCGAGGCGCCGCTCGCGCGACGCCCCCGGACACGAAAGAGGCGCGAGCCGGGCCCGCGCCTCTGTGACGTCGCGCTGCTGACGTCTGGTCTACTTGTTATTGACGATGCTGGTGATCTTTGAGCTGATCGTGTTGCCGATAAGCGAGCCGAGTGGGCTGATCCCGATCGCGCCGATGATGATGGCGACCAGGATGATGATCCCGGCGTACTCGACCAGGTCCTGACCCGACTCGTCGCGCCCGACGCGCGCTGCCAGACTCCGCACGTAGCCGGTGAGTGCCTCGGACACGCCGGCGAGTACCAGCTTGGTCTGAACCGACTTGTGAAGCATGAGGTCTGACATGTGCTTGTGCTCCTTGGTACTCCGGGGACCGATTTCGTGGATCACAAGCTACGGGCAGTGGCTGGTCCTCGCCAGAGTCCGGGGGCTCATTTAAGGGCACAGCAGGGGGCCCAATCCAGAGTAGGCCCCCTGGACCGCCACCGGCGCCGGTCAGGAGCACCCGCCTAGCCGGGCTTTCGCGGCGCGGTTCCGAGCCACAGCGCGGTCGCCTGGGCGCGGTTGCCGGCGCCGAGCTTGGAGTAGATCCGGTTGACGTGATTCTTGACCGTTTTCTCGGAGAGCACGAACCGCGCCGCGATCTCGCCATTGGTGAGTCCCTGGGCGATCAGATTCATGATCTCGCGCTCGCGCGCGGTCAGCGACGCGGGTCCGTCGGCCTCGTCGGGGGACCCGGGCGTACGGCGCAGCGCCTCGAACACAGTCCCGATCACCGCCGGCGAGAGGACGGTGTCGCCGCCTGCCAGTTCGCGGATCCGGGCGACCAGATCGTCGGCGTCGAACTGCCCGTGCACCAGATATCCCGACGCCCCGGCGCGGATCGCCGCCAGCACCCGCTCCTGCTCGTCGGTGTAGGTGAGCATCATCACCCGGGCCTGCTCGGACAACGGTCGGGCGGCTTCGATCCCATCCATCACGGGCATCCGCACGTCGAGCAGCACCACGTCAGGACGAGACTCGCCGGCGACCCGGATCGCTTCCCTCCCATCGCCGGCCTCGCCCACGACTTTGACGTCGTCGGCCTCATCGAGCAGCGCCGCGATCCCGCGCCGGATCACGGGGTTGTCGTCCACGACCAGGACCCGAATCACTCTTGCACCGCCACAACGCGGTTCACGGTCTGACCTTGGGTGAGCCCGCCAGCGGTCGGCGCCCACGCAGCTCCCGCACCTGGGTGATCCAGCCGCCGCCTGACTCCCGAGCACGCGCAGCGCCTGGCTCCTCCGGTCCGTTCTGCACCGCCGGCTTGGGCACCTGCACGGTGACAACGGTACCGCGATCGGGCCCCGGCTCCATGTTTACCGAGCCGCCGATCCGGCGGGCACGCTCGTGCATGCCCGCGATCCCGAAGTGTCCGGCCGCCTTCAGTGCGCCCACGTCGACGGGTTCGGCGAGCCCGTCGCCGTCGTCGACGATCGATAGGACCGTCCGATCGCCGGCGTCGGCAAGCGAGACCGAAACGTGACGCGCGCCTCCGTGTCGGGTCGCGTTGGCGAGCGCCTCGCCGAGGATCCGCAGCAGCTCGTGGCGGGCATTGGCGTCGAGTCCGCTCGCGGCACCAACGGGGCAGTCGCACGAGACCTCGATCCCCGCGCGCTGCGCGAAGCCCTGCGCACGGCCGCGGACGGCCTCGGCCAGCGACATGTCGGCGCCGCCCAGCCGCAGGTCGAACATCAGTCCCCGTGCCTCGCGTGCCGCCTGGGACGCGTCCGCGGCCAGCTGGCGGGCGAGCGCGGCGGCGCCCGCGGCATCGCGCTCGCAACGGCGGGGCAGCATTGAGGCGCTCATCGCCAGCCCCTCGATCGTCTTGGCGAGCGAGTCGTGCAGCTCCCGGGCAACGCGAACGCGTTCGTGCTCGGCGGCCAACGCCTCGGTGCGCTCGCGCAGCAGCGTCTCGGTCTGCACCCCGCGCTCGATCAGTTCTCTGGCAACGACCCCGGCGAGCACCGCGGCCGGGTACAGCAGCGGGATGAACACGATGCTCTGGGCGTCGTGCAGCGGATGCCGGGTCGGGAACCCCTCGGTCGCCACGAAGTCATAGGCGATGATCAGCAGCGCCGAGAACGGCAGCGCCCCCCGCCGGCCGTAGACGACTCCGGCCAGCACCCCGGTGCCGAGCGTGAAGAAGAAGAACGGACTGCGCGCCCCGGCGGCGGCGAGGATTAGCGTCGCAAGCGCGACCTCGCAGGCCAGGTACGCGGGGTGACGCGAGATCGAACTCGCCACCCGGTCCCAGTGTCGCAGCGGCACGTAGCTCAGCAGCGCCGCAACGATCGCCGCCAGGGCGACGACCGGCGTGTGCTGACCGGAGGGCAGGAGCAGGATCGTCGTGAGCAGCACGAGCCCCCGAAACACCACCAGCACCCGGACGAGCCGACCGATCCATCCCGCGCTGAGCTGCGAGGATTCAGCCAATGAGGTGGGAGAAGCTGATGCCGCTGCCGATGAACATGCCCGCGACAATCAGCAGCAGCGTCGCCGGCAACAGCAGGCTGGTCGCGATCAGGGTCACGCGCGGAACGGCGCGCTGCGCACGGCGGCGAGCGTCCTGCGCGGCCGCCCGGCGGGTGTCGGCGGCGATGTTCGCCAGCGCATCCGCGAGCGGTACGCCCAGCTCCTCGGCCTGAAGCTGGGCGCCCACGAAGATGTCCAGCGTGCGGCTATCGTTGCGCTTGCGCAGCCCCTCGAACGCCTCGCGGCGGGTTGCGCCGAGATCCATCTGGCGCAGCGTCAAGCGGATCTCCTCCGCCGGTGGTCCCGACAGCGAAGAGCTCACCCGCTCGAGCGCGGCCCGGTAGCCCGTGCCGGCGCGGACGGTGATCGAGAGGATGTCGACGAAGTCGGGAAGATCGCGCTCGAGCCGCTCCTGACGGTGGCGCCCAGTCCGGCGCAGCCAGATATCGACCCCGATCCAGCCAAGCCCGAGCATGCAGAGCGAGATCAGCCAGCTCCCCGCCAACAGGAACAGGACCGCGACCGCCACCGCGAGCGCGAGCAGCGCCGCCTTGAGCTCGGCGTAACGCTCGATGTTCAATCCCCCGGGCCGCCCCGCGAGATCGATTCGCCGGCTAATCCCGGCGCGCCCACGCTCGCCGATACGCGCCAGCAGCAGCGGGCCGAGCTGGGCACCCAACAGGTCCACGATGCGCCGGACGGGCCCCCGCCGCCGGGAGTCGTCGTCGATCTCCGCCTGCAGCTCGCGCCGCTCGATGGCCGACGCAGAGCGCATCAGCACGACGCCGCGCAGCCCCACTGCGACGCAGCAGGCACCAGCCAGCCCGGCCAGCGAGGGATCGATCATATTTCCACCTTCGTCACTCGCCGGATCGCGATCGCGCCGATCGTGTAGAGGATCCCTGCGATCACGAGCACCACGATCCCGGCCGGCTCGTTGGCCATCCGCTGCAGCGTATGAGGGTTCACCGCATCGAGCAGGAACAGCGTCCCGACCCCCATCACCGGGACCACATAGGAGGTGAACACGGCTCCGGCCATCAAGGTGCGGACCTCGCGAAGCGTGTCGCGACGCGTGTTGAGCGTGCTCGACAGCTCCTGTAGGGCCTGCACGACGTCACCACCCGCGCGCTGCTGGATGATCAGGGTGGTCATCAGCACGGCGATCTCCCGCGAAGGAAGCCGCCGCTGCAGGCTCGCGAGCGACTCGTCGAGCGAGCGTCCGAAGGTCAGCTCGTCGATTACCGTCTGCAGCTCCTCGCTCGCCGGCGCTTCGATCTCCCGGACCGCGAGCTCGATTGCCGCCGGCATCGACAAGCCCGCCGAGGCGCCATTGGAGAGCAGCCGTGCGACGTCGGGCAACTGGGCGACGAACGCCTCGCGGCGCCGGTCCAGCCGCCGCGCCAGCCACGCGAAGCAGGCCCATCCGCCGAGCGCTCCGCCCACCACCCCGAGCAGCGGTCCGAACAGCAGGCTGAGGAGTGCGAAGGTCCCGAACGCGATCATGGCGACCAACAGCAGAAAGCGTGCGGGCGTCAGCTCGGTCCCGGCCGAGCGGAGCTTGCCGGCGAGGTCCTCGCCGCGCCGGGTACCCACGAGGATCGCGTCGAGCCGCTCGTCGAGCCGGCGCCGGCGCCGAAGCTCGACGCCACCGCGCGCGACGAGCTCGCTGCGGCGAGCGGAACTGGACAACAGCAGCCACAGGCCCCATAGCGCCAGCAGCGCGGTCAACGCGAACAGCAGACTGGCAGCAGTGAGGGTGCTGATCCGAGGGACCGCCGACAGCTCGACCGAGATGCTCACCGGGCCTCCCGGGTCGGCGCGTCCGCCTGCGCGGCACGGGCAAACGCGAGCGGGACCTCGACTCCGGCCCGCCACAGCCACCGGGTCACGCGCTCGGGCAGCGCATAATGGCGCGGTACCCCGATCCGCCTGACCGCCTCCTCCTGCCTGGCACGCGACGTGGCGGTCGCCGGGGCGGCTTGCGCACCGAGCGAGGCATCGTCGTCGGCCTCGTAGCGCATGGCGGTCTGCAGGCGGAACGGCTCGCCGCGCTGGGACGCGACCATCGCCACCTCGGTCACGCGGCGCCGACCGTCGGACCCGCGGTCGATCTGCACGATCACCTGAATCGCGTTGTTGATGTACTCGCGCACCGCCGCGTGGGGGATGTGCAGATCGCTCATCGACGCCAGCGTCTCCAGGCGGTAGAGAGCGTCGTCGGCGCTATTTGCGTGCACGGTTACCAGCGAGCCCTCGTGGCCCGTGTTCAGCGCCTGGAGCATGTCGAACGTCTCCACCCCGCGCACCTCGCCCACGATGATCCGGTCCGGCCGCATCCGCAGGCTGTTGCGGACCAGGTCGCGGATCGTGACCTCGCCCTTTCCCTCGACATTCGGCGGGCGGGCTTCGAGCGCGATCACGTGCGGTTGCTGGAGCTGGAGCTCGGCGGCCTCCTCGATCGTGACGATCCGCTCGCGCTCGAGGATCGCCGCCGACAAGGCGTTGAGGAGCGTCGTCTTCCCGGCGCCCGTACCACCGGAGATGACCACGTTCATGCGCCCGCGCACGCACGCCGACAGCAGCCTGCGCGTCGGCTCGTCCAGCGTCTGAAGCTCGACCAGCTCAGCGAGTGTGAAGCGGCGCGGGAAGCGGCGGATCGTGATCACCGGCCCGATCATCGAAAGCGGCGGGATGATCACGTTCACGCGCTCGCCGCTCGGCAGCCTCGCATCAACCATCGGACTCGCCTCGTCCACGCGGCGGTTGACCTGAGACACGATCCGATCGATCGTCTGATAGAGCTGGGCCTCACTAGAGAAACGCGTCTTGCTCGGCTCGATCCGCCCGTCGCGCTCGATCCAGATTTCGCCCGGGCCGTTGACCATGATCTCGGTGATCGACTCGTCGGCCAGCAGTGGCTCGAGCACCCCGAGGCCGATCGCCTCGTCGATTACCTGCCGGATCAGCGCGGTGCGCTGCGAGGTGGTCATCACCGGACCCTCGCGGGTCACCATCTGCCCGACGATCCGCTCGAGGCGAATGCGACGCTGCGATTCGGTCAGCTCCATCAGATCGGCGAAGTCGACCTCTTCGAGCAGCCGGCGCCGGTAATAGTCGGTGCCGTCCAGTGCGCCGCGCTGCTCACGGTCGACGGCGATGCGGTCTCGAAGTCCCATCAGCCCGTATACGGCATCCACGCCGTCTCGGTTATGCCAACGTTCAGGGCCGGCTTCCAGCCCGGGAACAGGACTGGGATCGGCACGTGCACGACGGCCCTGTCGTTTTGGACGCTCACCGATGCGTCCTGGCCGAGCCCCAAAGTGAGCGACCTCTTCCCCGCGTCCTGCGCCTGGGAGTTGCTCTCTCCCCGGCTCGCCATCCTCGCCGCAGTGCGCGCGGCATTGGTCGCCGACACCGCCGTCCAGCCGATCAGCGCCGCCTGCCAGGCGAACAGCCCCGCAATCAGCACCCAGACCACCATGCCGCCGAACTCGACGGTCGACTGCCCGGACTCCGCTCGGAGCCTCGCAACCACGCGCCCGATCATCGGTAAGCCTCCGGTACGCGGGACCAGATGGAAGTCGGTTGAGATCGTCGCAGCTTTGCCATCGCGTCTGCTAGGGGATGCCGAAGTACTGTTTGAAGCTGGCCCCCCAGGGAGTTGTCGCGGCGTGCGCCGAACTGCCTCCTACCTGGCTGGCGAGCGTGCCGTGGCCGTTGGGCCATCCCCAGCCGATCTCGATGCACGACCCGCTGGCGGCGAAGGTCGCCACGGCCTGGTGCGCCAGAAAGGGTGTGCCGTGCTGCTCGGTGACGGGAGTGATCTGCTCGGCGACGTACCAGTACTGGTCTCCGTACGGCGTGCCAGGCAGCGGCGGATTGAACTTGAACAGCAGCAGCGGCTGCCCGTTGTACCAGTTATAGATAACCCCGACGAGGGTTGACGGCGCGGGCGCGAAGATCGGCTGGCCAGGAGTAGCGCAGGCGTCAACGCCCGCGTCCTCGACGCCAACCGTGAAACCGGGAATCGGATCCCGCCCGCTGCCGAAGGCCACGAACCCGGACCCAATTATCCCCCCCGACTCAGCCTGGAGCAGCTGGTCCTCGATCACCGTCCCGGCAGAGGAGTTGATCGTGACCGGAAGGTCGAGCAGGCCTGGAATCAGCACCGGCAGCTTGACCTTGACCTCAACGCTGCCATAGCCGTCACCGTTGGTGCTCGGAGAAACGACGGTATCGCCGCGCCACGCCGTCGGCAGATCCTTGACCGCCGCAGGACTGGCGTCGTCGCTGACCGCCAGCGCCCGCGCCCCGGCGCGGGCGGCGTGGCTGGCGAACACGTAGGTCATCCCCACCAGCACCATCTGCCACACCAGCACCAGCGTCACGAGTAACAGCGGGAGCAGCCCGGCGAACTCGACTGTCACCTGGCCGCTTTCGCCGGCGAAGCGAGCGGCGATCCGCTTGGCGCGGGAGACCGACCCCCGCTCGGCTTTGGGGGGCAACGCCGAGATCTCGCCGAGCACGGACGCCATCGGACGTAGCAGCGCGACGCTCGCCGCGTCCGTCGCCGGGATGCCGGTGTTGACCGCCGACTCGAGCGCGAAGAAGTCCGCCGGAACGGTCGTCTGCAGGACCGGGACCGGAACCACCCTGCGGGCGAGATCGGGCGGGACCTCGAGCCGCCGCGAGGTGCGATTGAGCAGGACCGCGATCTCGGGCGGATTGACCTTCAGGCGGTCCCACAGCGCGCACAGACGCGACACGCCGCGCAGCGAGACCACATCCGGAGTGGCGACGATCAACACCGTGTCGGCCATCTCGACCGCGATCGCATTGGCGTCGTTGAGCGTCGCTCCGGCGTCGACGACCGTCAGGTCCTCGCGCGTGCGGATCGCCGTCAGGATGTTGCGCGCGGCGGCGGCAGTCACCTCCTCCGCCTGCTCGCCCTGCTCGGGCGCAAGCAGAACCTTCATCCCCGAGGCGTGGGTATACAGCGTTTCCTGTAGATGGCGCGTCCCCAGCTCTTCGGCTACCGCTGTCAGGTCGACCACGCTGCGCCGGTAGGGGAGGTCGAGGAATGCCCGCAGGTCCCCCGCCTGGAGGTCGTACTCGACCAGACACACCGACGCCTGCTGCAGCTCGCGCGCAGCCAGCGCCAGGTGCACCGCGATCGTCGTCGTGCCGACCCCGCCCTTGGCGCCGGCGATGGTCACAACCCGGCCCATTCCATGCAGCTCGCCGTGCGCGTCACGTGCCGCGCGGCGGCGGAGCGCGTGCGTCCAGCCGGCTGCGGCTAGCACGCTGGTCTCGAGCTGCTCCAAGCCGATCGGCTCGGCGATCACGTCCCGGGCACCCGCCTGCATTCCGTTGCGGAGCAGCTCCGGCGACGACTCAGAGACGACCAGCACCAGACCAAGGTCCGGATGTGCCGCGGTCAGCTCCCGGGTGATCTCGATCAGCGGCAGCGAGCCGCGCCGGTCATGCAGTATCACCGCGTCGACGTCGTGACGGGGCAGCGCGCCGCGGAGCTCCTGGGGATCCCGTAGGGTGGTCGCGACCTCGAGCTCATCGCTCTCTGAGATGAGCCCAAGCAGATCATCGGCGAGCCGATGGTCGTTGACCGCGAGCAGGATCCGGGTCACGGGAGCGGCTGATAGGGGTGGGGCGTCACCGGCGAACCGCTGGTCCCCGGAGCGACGAGCGCCAGCCGGAGCTGGTGGCCAAAGCTCTGCGCGTAGCTCACCTTCAGCGAATCTTGCGGAGTGAGCGAGAAGTACACCGCCTGTGAGAGCCCGCCGGTGCTGCCGGCGCTGCTAGTCACCGGACCGATGCTCAGAACCTTCACGCTGGGCACTACCACCTGCGCCGAGTTGCGGGTGGTCTGGTGGTCGCCGGCGTAGGTCGCGATGATGTCGACGAGATCACCGGCGGCGATCTGCCCCAAGAGACCCGTCTCGGGATCGAAGTAGATGCCGATCTCGACGCGCTCCGGTGTCAGTGTGGGGGGCGCTTTCAGGTCGCCCTGCTGGAGGTAGTGGCCCGCCGGCAACACGGTTGCCGCAACCAGGGCGGTGGTCTGGAGTGGGTCCGTGAGCGCGGTCGGGGGCGCCCACTTCACGGGCACCGACTTCTCGGTGAGGATCGTCGACGGCACAGACGCATTGGGCTGGACCGACTGGGTGAGGACGAGCACCTTGGTCATCGGCCCGACTTCCCGGGAGACATTCGACACGTAGCTGGCGATCAATAGGAAGACGCCGACTAGCCCGGCAGCGGCAATCACGACCAACAGGAAGCCCTGCCGCTGGCGCGGGTTCATCTGCCTGCGTCTGAGGCGCGCTCCCTTCGCTCGGCGCGGGGGCGAGCCGTTCGTTGTTGGTTTTAGGCGAACCTTGCCGGCTGATCCAAACAAGCGTGTCTTGTCTCCCTGAAAGACGCGCTCCGTCCGACCCTGCGTCGCGCGGTTTACCTCAGACCTGGAGGATCGTATCGAGAACTGATGCAATCTGGTATCTGTCTGAGGCGCTTTGAGGGAAAAGAAGCTGATCCCGCGCCTGGGGCGCGTCCGGGGCGCCCTCGCGATGCTGCGATCCGGGCAGCGTCGTCCGTTGGCGATGCTGCGATCCGGGCAGCGTCATCCGCTGGCGATGCTGCGATCCGGGCAGCGTCGTCCGTTGCTGGCTGCCACCCGTCGGCTGCACGAGGATAGCGGCCAGATCCTGCCCCTATTGGGGCTTGTAATCATCGGGCTGCTGGCTGCCGGCGTGCTCGTGTTCCTGCTGGCGTTCTCCACCCAGCTCGCCGCGGTGGCCCAGACCGGTGCCGATGCGGCGGCACTGGCCGGGGAGAATGAAGTTGTCCACGAGCTCGAGACCCCCCCGTGGGTGGTCGATCCCACAGCGGTTCGCAACGCGGCCGCACGCGCCGCGCAGCAAGACAACACGCGACTGATCGACTTGCAAACGATCCCGGGACCCACCGGCGAGGATGTGCTCGTGACGGTGTGGAGCAACCAGACGCTAGCCTCGGGCAGCGTCGATTTCGGTAAGTCGGCGGTCGCCCAGGCTCGTGCGAGCACCGATCCGTTCTCGTCCCCGGGCGCGCCGTCGGCGGTTTCGCCGTCGCAGTCGTCATCCGACGCCAGCCTTTCGTCCGGTCAGCGGTTCGTCCCGCACGGCGGGCCGTGGGGGTTCTTCCCGAGCGCGACGGCAAACTACTCCGTCGGTTCCGAGCCTGAGATCGCGGCGCGGCTGGACGCTCTCGCCGAGGCGCTTCATTTGCACCTGGTTGGCATCTCGGGGTATCGGACGCCCGCCCACTCAGTCGAGGTTGGCGGGAGCGCAAACGATCCGCACACGTGTGGCGCGGCGTCGGACACCCCCGGCATCGAGGCCGTGCCCGAGGCGACGCTCGAGCGCTTCGGCCTCACCAGACCGATCCCCGGAGATCCCAAGGAGGCAGATCACATCCAGCTCGCGGGGACCAACGGCTCCGTGTGCGCGGGCGGAACGAGCGCGGTGAACGTGAGCCTCGGCAGCGGCGCGGCGGGGGTCGGCTCGGGCAACCCGAACGTCCACCTGGTGCCGCTCACTGGCGGCCCACAGGGCTCGCTGTTCGCGTTCACCGGGAGCGGCCTCGGGCCCTCCGCCCGCTGGGCCATCCCGTGGGCGGTGGTCAGCTGCGAGTCCGGAGGACAGAACACGAAACCGAACGACAAGACCGCCTCGGGCTACTACCAGATCACAGATGGGACATGGGCCGGCTATGGCGGGTACCCCGAGGCGTATCTAGCGCCGAAGGCGGTACAGGACGCCAAGGCGCACGAGCTTCTCGCCACCCGGGGGCTGAACCCGTGGCTTTCATCAGAGGCTTGCTGGGGGCACCAGCTGGGCGTATCAGCGTAGGCTCGCCGCTCGGCACGGCTGGATAGGCCGCCTCCCCGGGGCGCGCGGGTCGGATTATCATGACGCTGGTGTCCAAGAAGGCCTCTCGCGGCCGTCGCGACCCGCCAAGCGTCACGCAGCGGACGCCGCAACAGCTCGCGGCAGTGCTTGCCGAGCTTGCCTCGCAGACGGAGGACTCTCATCCAAGCTCCCCCCGTGGTCGCGCCGGTTCGCCCACCAGCTCGGGAGCCCCCCGGTCCGCCGAGCCTGCGCCCGCCCAGACGCCTGCACAGGCCGATACGACAACGCTCGACGAGACGCCAGCGTCCGACCAGACGCCGGCGCTCGACGAGATGCCGGCGCTCGACGAGATGCCAGCGCCCGACCAGACGCCGGCGGCCGAGGAGGCGCTGGCGCCCGACGAGGCGCCAGCGTCCAACGATGCGGCCCCGCCAGCCGCCCCCGGCGGCACGCCCCCGCCGCCGGACGCCGCGGCCGCCCCGG
>JAFASQ010000374.1 GCA_019244395.1 Solirubrobacterales bacterium
GTTCGACCCCGCCGCCAAGGTCTCGCCGCGCTGGACCAAGCTGGTCGAGGGACAGGGCGTCATCACCCGCGCGGTGCCGGGCGAGATCCTGTGCTTCAGCCCGCCGCTCATCATCACCAAGGCGGAGGTGGACGAGATGCTCGACCGTGTCGGCCGGGCGCTGGACGAGCTGACCGTGCAGATCCGGCGCGAGCGGATTGGCGTGGCAGCATGAGCGCGCTGCGTCTCGCCCCGCTCGCGGCGGGGCTGCTGCTGCCGCTGGCGAGCGCGTGGGCGGTGCAGTCCTGCCGCGAGTCGGCCGGCGCGGAGCTGGCCGAGCGGTATGTGCAGCAATGCACCAAGGTTTCCCCGGCCACGCACCCGCCGTGCAACGCCCAGAACCCGTGCGACGAGATCCTCGCCGAGGTGTACCGCGGGTGCCGGCTCCTCACGGCGGCCGAGCGCCCGGCGTTCTGCGGTCCGGAAGCGGGCAAGCCGGCCTTGCCGCCGGAGGTGGTGCCGGGGCGGTAGGAGCGGCGAGAGCAGGGGGCTTCCGCGCCGCTGCCGTTCGGCGGCCAAGTCCTATGACTCCGCACGGACACGTAGGCAGGAAACAAGCCGGCCATGGATAGACCCCGCGCCGAGCGCCTCATAACCGACCTGTATCAGTTCGCGTTGGGCAGGAAGCCGGGAGATGCCGAATACCGGCACTGGGTCTCCCTGGCCGAGAGCGGGATGACTGCGAGCGACATCGTCGCGGGCTTCTACCGCTCCGAGGAGTTCCGGGCGCGGCGGATCGTCCACTCCGTCTTCCCGCCGGGCCACTACCACTCACCCGTCGTCGACCCGGCGACCGTTCGGGACTACGTGGCGCGGGAGCGGCAGAGCCGGCCGGACGGCATTCCTGGCATCCCCCTCGACGCGGCGGCGATGCGCGGCCTCTGGCTGGCCAACCTCGACTTCATCCGGACGACGCCGTTCACCGACGAGCCCACCCCGGCGCACCGCTACAACTACACGGGCGGCCCGTTCCCGTGGGGCGACGCCATCATGTTGCGTGCGATCCTCGGCCATTTCCGCCCGAGGCGGGTCGTGGAGATCGGCTCGGGGTATTCGACCGCCTGCATGCTGGACTCGGCGGACCACGCTGGGTTGGCCCCGTTTCACGTCACGTGCGTCGAGCCGTACCCTGAGCGGTTGCAGTCCCTCCTGCGGCCCCAGGACGCGGACCGGATCACTTTGCTCCAAAGCCCGATCCAGGACGTGTCACCGACGATCGTCGACACGCTTGAACCAAACGACATCCTGTTCATCGACTCAACTCACGTGATGAAGACCGGAAGCGATGTCCATTACGAGTTTTTCCACCTGCTTCCGCGACTACGGCCCGGCGTCATCATACACGTCCACGATGTCGTCTATCCATTCGAGTACCCTGACCCGTGGATATTCGAGCAGAACTACTCGTGGAACGAGACGTATGTCCTTCGAGCGTTCTTGATGTTCAATCAGGAATTCCGAGTCTTGTTTTGGAACTCCTTTTATGCAGCGCGGTATGCGCGAGAGATCCAGGCGGAATTCCCAGTGTTTCTGCGCAACCCCGGAAGCTCCATTTGGATTCGGCGCGAGCGGCCAGTCGCTGGACCTTAGCGCTTCGAGGCGGCCCTCGCCAGCCCGAGCCCGAGCAGGCTGGTGCCGAACGCCGCGAGGCTGATCGGCTCGGGAACGCCAATGGGGTCGCCGGTAACGACTCCGTCGGGGCCGCCAACGGCGAGGCCGAACGCCTGGCCGCCCGTGACCGCGCGGTACGTGGCGCAGTTGTCGCACTCATAGGACTCGCCAATTCCGAACCGGCCAACCGTGGTCACGATCGGGTCCGCGCCGGCCGTGGTCAACGCGTGCTGGAACGAGAGGGAGATATAGTTTCCGTTTTGAGAAAGGAAGGAATAAGGGGTGTCGGCGAAATAGCTCGGCTGCTGCGTGACCTGGGTGTAGGTTGTTCCGCCCAGCCGGCTTCCCGCTGTCGTTACGAGGTCCACGGACTGCACCGTTCCCGTCGCGGCATTCACGACGAAGCCGCCGCTCGCGGTGCCGCCGTCGTCGAACGTGACGCCCTGCAACGTGAAATCGATCGTTTCGGCCTTGGCCCTGCCGCCCCCGGCCAGCAACAAACCGGCGGCGAGCAGGCCGGCGAACGCGACGGCTCGGGGCGGACGGGCTAGGGCTGGCATGGCGTCTTGTCTCCTGGATGGCCGGGTTTATGCGGCAGCAATGAGTATGCCAGGAGGTGAAAGGAATTTCATCCGCAAAAGCAACAAACTGCGCTCAGGTCGGCGGAGCGCCGGCGCGGGTGGGACGCTGGAGAGCGGGCTGCACGCGCCGCAAGGTCGGCGGGTCACACCTCTTCGCGCTGGATGAAGATCCAGCATCCGCCGCCCGTGGCGGATTGGGCACGCACGCGCAGACTTCGCCCGGCGTCGCCGAAGTCGCCCACCCAGCCAAACTCCACGTCCAGATCACCCGCCTCCAGGGTCTTCTCGATCCTGCCTTGGAAGGCCGGATTGTCCATG
>JAFASQ010000413.1 GCA_019244395.1 Solirubrobacterales bacterium
CCGGGCAGGCCCTATGGCGGGTGGGCAGCCGCTCGTTCGTGGTGCAGCACTATCGCTCGCGGCTGGAGGGGACGCTCACGAACACCGACACCGGGATGCGGGTGAGCGACGCGAGGATTCCACGCGGATGAGCCCGCACCGGCACGAGGGGAGCTCCGAGGGAGCGATGCTTATCGTGATCGGCTTCCTGGCGACGGTGGCGGCAGCATTCTGGTTGTGGGGCGGAGTGGCCGGCGCCCTGTTCGGATCGGGCTGGCCACATGTCGGGTTGGGTCAGTTGCTCGAGATCGTGATCCGGCTGCCCTCGCGCCTTTCACACCCAGCGAGTGCCTGGCCGCCCGCCGCGCGATCGCGCCTGCCGGATGCCCTCGGCCTGTACGGCGCCCTAGCCATCCTGACCGGCGCCGGCGCCGTCCTCGTGGTGCTGGCGGCGCGCGCCGGCACACGGCTGCGGCCGGCGTCAGGGGCAAGATGGGCGCGGCCCGGTGAGCTGCGCCGCCTGCGTCTCGGCAGGCGCTCGGATCACCCCGGCCGGCTGGTCCTGGGACGCCACGGGGGAAGACTCCTGTACGCCGAGCATCGCCACGCGCTCGTCGCGTTCGGACCACCCCAATCGGGCAAGTCGGCGGGGATCGCCATCCCAGCGCTGCTCGACTGGAACGGTCCGGCGGTGGCCTCCTCGATTAAGACCGACCTGCTCGCCGCGACGCTGGCCCGGCGCCGCGAGCTCGCCGAGGTGCTCGTGTTCGACCCGTTCGGGCTGGCCCAGACGATCTCCCAGACCTGGTCGCCGCTGCACGCCGCGCGCACGTGGGACGGGGCGCTCGAGGTGGCCTGGCGGCTGGCGGCGGCGGCCGAGGTCGATCGCCGCAGCGTGGAGGGCGGAGACTTCTGGGCGGTGGCCGCCGAGCAGCGGCTCGCCCCGCTGCTGTACACGGCGGCCATGACCGATGCAGGCATGCAAGCCGTGATCCGCTGGGTCTACGGCCAGGGGACGCGTGAGCTCGACGAGGCGCTCATGCAGATCAGCGGCGAGGCCGAGGACGGCGCGCGCCTGGCTGACGCGCACGCCGCCTACGACGCCGTGCGAGCGTTCGAGGCTCAGGCGGACCGCACGCGAACCTCGATCCAGGCCACCGCCCAGACCCTGCTGCGCGCCTACCGCTTCCAGCGCGTCATGCGCTCGGCCGCCTCGACCGATATCACCGCCGACCGGCTGCTCGACGGCGGCGCGACGCTCTACCTGATCGGTGACGCCAAGGCGTCCAAGCTGCTGCGGCCGTTGTTCCTCGCGCTGCTCGGCGAGGTCGTCGATCGCGCCTACGAGCGGGCCACGCTCGCCGGAGGTCGGCTCGAGCGTCCCCTGCTGTTGTGCCTCGATGAGGCGGGCAACGTCGCGCCGCTTTCCAACCTGGCCGAAATCGCCTCGACTGCGCCGAGCCACAACATCCAGCTGGTCACGATCTTCCACGACCTCGCCCAGGCCCGCTCGCGTTACGCCCAGCAGGCGGAGACCGTCGTCAACAGCCACCGTGCCCGGATGCTGCTGCCCGGCGTCGCCGACCTGGACACGCTGCGCTACTTCGCGGCGCTCACCGGAGAGGAGGAGGCGCGAGACCGGACTCACACCACCGGCGCGGGGGGCACGAGTCGCTCGACGTCGCGTCGGCGCCGGCCGCTGGTCGCCCCCGAGGCGCTGCGCCAGCTCCCCGACCGCCACGCCCTGCTCCTGTACGGCGGCCTCGCCCCCACCCGGCTGCGGCTGCGGCTCTGGTTCGAGGACCGCCGGCTGCGGACATTGGCCAAAGGAACGCCATGAGCCGTTCCGAGCCCGACGATTGGCACGAGCCCGACAGCGATTGGGATGAGCCGGTCACCGCACGCTGGCCGCTCAGCCCCGAGGGCCTGTACCCGCGCGAGCGCTGGATGTGGTTCGAACAACTTTGGGCGGACGTGTGCGTGCTGCGCACCCGCTACCGACTGGCGCTGCGCAGCGGATGGTGGGAGGACCAGATCCAGGTCGAGGCGCTGGCCGCGCTATCGGCCTGGGTCGAGCGCTACGACTCCGGCGAGTGGGACGATCCGCCCGGCAAGCTCGGGCTGCTCTACGACCTCGAGCGGCTGGCGGTCCTCCTTCGGGAAGGCGGTGAGCCGTTTCACCCCGACCGCGACCGCTTGGCCTTCGCGCGGTATTTGGTCGAGTTGGGGTGTCAGCCACCGCCTGACCGGTGATGTGGGCCGGGTTGGCGGCGGGCATGCGGGTCGGAGATGATCCTCAGGCCCTGCCGCCCGACCAAGGAGCCCACATGCCACTGACCAAGCAGCGCCGGCGCCTGCCGACCCCGGAGGTCTCGTACAGACTCGCGGAGGAGGCGGCGGCGACGCTGCCGATCCACGAAATCGGAGACACGGGCCTGGACAGCGAGACCGCCTACGAGCTGATCACGAGCGAACTCCTGCTCGACGGTCAGGCGCGTCTGAACC
Organism: Solirubrobacterales bacterium; assembly: GCA_019244395.1. Classification (GTDB taxonomy): domain Bacteria; phylum Actinomycetota; class Thermoleophilia; order Solirubrobacterales; family Solirubrobacteraceae; genus Palsa-465. The sequence continues at coordinate 2,485 of JAFASQ010000413.1, forward strand.
TGGCGACGTTCGTGACGACCTACATGCCGGCGGTGGCGGCCCGACTGATGGCCGAGACCGCGGACAAGAACATGATCGACAAGGACGAGTACCCGCTGACGGCCGAGATCGAGGCGCGGTGCGTGAGCATCATTTCCGAGATGTGGAACTCGCCCGAGCACGAGCAGGCCACCGGCACCTCGACGACCGGCTCGAGCGAGGCCGCGATGCTGGGAGGGATGGCGCTGAAATGGCGCTGGCGAGAGCGGATGCGCGCTGCCGGCAAGCCCACCGATCGCCCGAATATGGTGATGGGAGCGAACGTCCAGGTGTGCTGGGAGAAGTTCTGCCGCTATTGGGAGGTGGAGCCGCGCCTGGTCCCCATGGAGGGAGAGCGCTTCCACCTCGAGGCCCCGGAGGCGGTGGCGCACTGCGACGAGAACACGATCGGAGTCGTTGCGATCCTCGGCTCCACGTTCGACGGCAGCTACGAGCCCGTCAAGGAGATCGCCGCCGCCCTCGACAAGCTCGAGGAGGACACGGGCTGCTACGTCCCCATCCATGTCGATGCGGCCTCGGGCGGTTTCGTGGCTCCGGTCCTGCAACCAGACCTGGAGTGGGACTTCCGCCTCGATCGGGTGCAGTCGATCAACGCCTCGGGTCACAAGTACGGCCTCGTCTACCCCGGCGTCGGCTGGGCGATCTGGCGCAATGAGGAGGCGCTGCCACGCGACCTCGTGTTCGACGTCAACTATCTGGGCGGCCACATGCCCACGTTCGCGCTGAACTTCTCGCGGCCCGGCAGCGAGGTCGTCGCCCAGTACTACATGTTCACCACGCTCGGGCGCGAGGGCTACCACCGGGTCATGCAGGGGGCGCAGAACGTCGCCACGCACATATCGAGCGCGATCGCCGACATGGGGCCGTATCGCCTGATCTCGGAGGGCAGGGACCTCCCGGTGTTCGCGTTCGCGCTGAAGCCGGAGGTCGAGAACTACAGCGTGTTCGATGTGTCTGACCGGCTGCGCCAGCGCGGGTGGTTGGTACCCGCCTACTCGTTCCCGGAGAACCGCCAGGACCTGAGCGTGCTGCGCGTCGTGGTGCGGGCCGGGATGACGATGGAGATGGCCGATTTCCTGCTCGATCATCTGGCCGAGCAGACGAAGTTCCTCGAGTCACTGGACTCGCCGATGCCCAGCCAGGACGAGGAGAAGCGCACCGCATTCGCGCACTGAGCAGGAGCGACGCGCCTAAACGACGTCCGCCAGCCGCCGCGCCGCCGCGCTGATCTGGCGGGGCGTGCTCGCTTCGAACACGGCCTGGAGGTCGAGAACGCGGGTGCCGAACGAGTCGAGCTCGCGCGTTCCCACGATCGCGTGGCAGGGCACGCCGGCCTGGCGGGCGCGGGTCGAGATCTCAGAGACCAGCTTGCCGGCGAGGCTCTGCTGATCGAGCTTGCCCTCGCCGGTGACCACGGCCCGCGCGGCGCGCATCCGGCGGTCGAAGTCGGCCGCATCGAGGACGAACTGCGCACCCGGCACAAGCTCGGCGCCGAACTGCGCCCACAGCCCGCCCGAGAGCCCGCCCGCGGCGCCGGTCATGGGAACGCCGCGGGGATCGCGGGGGAGGCGGCCGGCCTGGTCGTTCAGCCGTCTGGTCAGCCGCGCGACCTGGCGCGTGTCCGCTCCCTTCTGGGGTGCGAACACGCGCGCGGCATTCTCGAACGGCGTGCGGACGTCGCACAGGATCACGATTCGGGCCCCCTTGAGGCCGCCGCCTTCGTGGATGGCGCGAATGGCGCCGGCGCCGCCGTCGGTGGTGGCGCTCCCGCCGACACCGAGATAGACCACCTCGGCGCCCTGCTCGATCGCGGCCATGATCAGCTCGCCGGTGCCGAACGTGCTCGCGGCGATCGGCTCGCGCTCGCCAGGCTCGACCAGGCCAAGGCCGCTCGCCGCGGCGGTCTCCACGATCGCCAACCCGCCGTCGCCGATCGCGAACGACGCCTCGATCTCTCGCCCGAGCGGGTCTGACACGGTGGCGGTGCGGAGCGCTCCGCCGAGCGCCAGAACGAGCGCGTCGAGCGTCCCCTCGCCACCGTCCGCGACCGGGCAGAGATCGACCGGCCGGCCGGCTGCCTCGAGGCCGCGGCCGATCGCCTCGGCCACTTCCGCGGCGGACAGCGTCCCCTTGAATGAGTCGGGGGCGACGAGGATTGTGTGCGGGACGCCGGGAATCGCGGCCACCCGCGCAGTATCGTGGGCCCGAGCCATGCGCGAGACGGCCGAGGACATTCGCGCCCTCCAAGACCTGCTCGACCACAGCTACGACGCTGCCGGATCGCACCTGCGCAGCATCACCACGCCCGAGCGGCGCGTCGACGCCGAGGAGCTCGCCCAACGGTTGACGGGGATGTGCCTGCTCGTGGTGGCCACGGTGACCGCCGACTGCCGGCCGATCGCCGGACCGCTGGACGGGATCTTCTATCGCGGCGCCTTCCACTTTGGGACGTCGCCCGAGTCGGTGCGCTATCGCCATCTGCTGGCTCGGCCCCAGGTGAGCGCGACCCATCTGCCGCGCGAGGAGTTCGCCGTCAACGTGCACGGGCATGCGGTGCCGGCTGAGGTGCGGGGTGGCTTGCGCGAAACGCTGCTCGAGGTCTACGTGCCGCGCTACGGCCCGGAGTGGGAGCAATTCCTGGACAGTGGGCCGCGCTACATGCGGATCGACGCGGACCGGATGTTCAGCTTCCAGATGCGCGCCCCCGAGTAAGGCAACACTCGGCGCGTTCCGCGGATCGAGTGCTGCGAACCTCGTGCTATACCCGAGTGAATTGCCACTCACGGCGAGCGGGGGGGCCGAGTGGTGAGAAACTCGGGCTGGCGTTTTGGGCCTCGCTTCGCTCGGCGTCCGTGGGGCCTGGGAAGCATCATCCGGCTGTGGTCGCGTACCGCCGGGCAGGATGCCCGGCGGAACGGCGTCGGGGCTGCGGCGCGCTCGGCATCCGTGCCTTGCCTTATGCGCCGGCCGCGACATCATCCGAGGGACGCCGCCGCAGGCGGCCCATAGTCAGCCCAAGGCGTGCGCCAGCGCCCGGCCGGCGACGCGGCCACTGAACAGGCAGCCCCCGAGGAACGTGCCCTCGAGCGAGCGGTAGCCGTGCACGCCACCGCCGCCGAAGCCGGCCACCTCCCCGGCGGCGTAGAGCCCGTCCAGCGCCTGGCCGCCGGGGCGCAGGACGCGGCCGGACAGGTCGGTCTCCAATCCACCCAGGGTCTTGCGGGTGAGGATCCACAGGCGCACGGCGATCAGGGGGCCGGCGCCCGGGTCGAGCAGGCGATGTGGCCGGGCGACGCGGCTGATGCGGTCCGGGATGTAACGGCGGGCACCGTGGATCGCGGTGATCTGGAGGTCCTTGGTGTAGGGGTTGTCGAGCTCGCGGTCGCGGGCCTTGATCTCCCGCTCGAGCTCGCCGGGATCGAGCAGTTCGTCGCCGGTGAGCGCGTTCATGCGGCGCACGAGCGTTCCCAGGTCGTGTTCAACGATGAAGTCCGTACCGTGACGTTTGAAGGCTTCGACCGGTGGCGGGGCGCCGCGGCCGACGCGGCTCGTGATCACTTCGCGGACATTGCGACCGGTTAGATCCGGATTCTGCTCGGATCCCGACAGCGCGAATTCGCGCTCGATGATCTTTTGGGTCAGGACGAACCAGCTGTAGTCGTAACCGGTCTTCATCAGATGCTCGAGCGTGCCGAGCGTGTCGAATCCGGGGAACAGCGGGACGGGCAGGCGGCGGCCGCGAGCGTCGAGCCAAAGCGACGATGGCCCGGGCAGGATGCGGATCCCGTGCCGGGTCCAGATTGGGCTCCAGTTCTCGATCCCCTCCGTGTAGTGCCACATCCGGTCAGGGTTGATCACGCTGGCGCCGGCGTCCCGGGAGATCGTGAGCATGCGGCCGTCGACGTGGTCGGGGACGCCCGAGAGCATCCGCTGCGGCGGCGTCCCGAGGGTCGATGGCCAGTTCTCGCGCACCAGATCATGGTTGGCGCCGATTCCACCCGCGGCGACCACCACCGCTTGGGCGGTGAGCTCGAACTCGCCGGCCGCGAGGCGCGAGCTGGGCTGCCCGCGGGAGGCCGAGCTCGGTTCGAGCACGGTGCCGGCCACGCCGTTCAGCGCGCCGCCGTTGGTGGTCAGGCGATCCACGCGGTGGCGGAATCTCAATGTCACGAGGCCCCGGGCAAGACCGCTGCGCACGCGGCGCTCGAACGGCTCGATTAGCCCCGGCCCGGTGCCCCAGGTGATGTGAAACCGCGGAACCGAGTTGCCGTGCTCGGTGGCCAGATACCCACCCCGCTCCGCCCAGCCGGGTGTCGGGAAGAAGCGCACGCCCTGGTCGGAGAGCCACCGGCGCTTCTCGCCGGCCGCGAACTCGACGTAGGCCTCCGCCCAACGCCGCGGCCAGGCATCCTCGGGGCGATCG
>JAFASQ010000066.1 GCA_019244395.1 Solirubrobacterales bacterium
GTGCAGCGGCAGATCTAGTTCCGCGCACTTTGCGCTCACCCAGGACTTCACCTGCGCCACCCGGGTATCCGATCGCGACGGATAGATGTACACGCAGCCGATGACTCGGCCCCCATCATCGAGGACGGTGTACGTAAAACCCACACGTCGTGCAAAGTCGTCAGCATGGCGCTCCAGGTCCCGCCGGTTCTCGGCCAGTGAGAGCCCACCAATGGGCGGCCATCGGCCATCCCGAAAGCCTGGAGTGGTGCGGATATGGTCGATGCTCGACATCCAGGCGCTGTGATCGGCTTCGTTGTGCTGAGGTCCGAGCGGCTCCAAGCGGAAGCTCGGACCAACAAGGCGCTTCGGAACGACGAACTCATCCGGCACAAACGACCTAGCCATACGCCCAGGTTACGCCCGACGCGCCCGGCGGTCCCAGACCTTTCACTAGGCCCGCAATGTCCTTGCTCCTGGGTCGATGAGCTCGCTGAGCAGCAGTCCTGCCGTCGCGCGTTGAGGCGGGACGTGGGATCGCCCCCCGCGCTCGGCGAGGCAAACCGTGGGCACACAGGCGCCGGTGCGGGTACTGGGCATCCTCATCGCGCAGGCGGCGGCTACCGAAGCTAGGGGAGACGCGCAGCCGGCGGGTTGAGCCTGTCCGAGAGCGAGCGGCGGAGCGAGTGGGGCCTCGCCGTCCTGTCAGGCGCGCGCCGCCGGTCGGGCCACCGCGGCACGGATGTCGGCACCGACCTGCGCGACCGCCTCGTTGCCCCGATCAAGCACGTTCACGAGCGAGAAGAAAGCGTGCACCACGTCGTCGTAGTGATGATGGGTGACCGGCACGCCCGCGTTCCGGAGCGCCTTGGCGTATGCAAAACCGTCGTCGCGAAGCGGGTCATACTCGGCGGTCACGATGATCGTCGGCGGAAGCCCCGAGTGATCCTGGGCGCGCAACGGTCTGAACTCAAGCCCCGAGTCGTCGGGGACGTCACCGACGTAGTGGGCCCAGAACCACTCCATCTCGGCGAGCGTCATGAACGTGTCGCGCCCGCTGCCGTACCTGGCGCACGAAGATGTGGTGAGGTCTCCGCTGGTGGCCGGATAGACCAGCACCTGCAGGGCAAGCTCCGGCCCACCACGATCGCGCGCACGCAGCGCACACACGGCGGCCAGGTTCCCGCCGGCGCTGTCGCCGGCGACGATCACCGGCTGTCCGCTGGCCTGTTCCGCGACCCACCGCAGGGCATCCCAGGAATCCTCGAGCGGCGCCGGGAACGGGTGCTCGGGCGCAAGGCGATAGTCGACGGCGACGACCTGGCAGCCCGACTCAGTGGCGAGCAGCCGGCACATCGCGTCGTGAGTATCGAGATCGCAGATCACCCATCCCCCGCCGTGGATCCATAGGATCACGGCGGCCGGATCGACGGGAACGTAGCGACGCGCCGCGATCTTGCCAGCCGACGTCGGGATCGAGAACTCGTCCAATCGCGCGACCTCCGGGCCGGCCCCCACCAGCTCGGTCATCAGCTTCGCCTGCTTCCGCGCGTCCACCGGCGACAGCTCGTTCAACTGCGGCAGACCCGACGCCTCGATCTGGTCCAGCATCGCACGTACCTGGGGGTGTAGGGGCATCTTCTCTCCTCGCTCGTGGAACGCTCGGGCATCCTCGCATGCTCTCGCGAGTGACGCGCGACCGACGCGCACCTTTACGCGCCGCGACCGGCCGGTCGACCTCCTCGGGCGGCGTTGTCGTGGAATGAACCCGAGCCGCCGGTCCCGCCGTCTTCTCCTTCGGACCGACGACGCGATCAAAGCCGCACCAGGCCGCTCGCAGCCAGGTGGCTGGGTGGAGGGATGGGGCACGCCACGACGCGCGAGTCTTCGAGCGTTCGTGGCGAGCGCGGTTCCTGGCGACCGAGCGGATCGAGAAAGCCGGCGAAATGGATCGTCACCTGCGCCTCGGGCTGCGCGGCGTAGAAGCGTTCGAACGCAGGGGCAACGAGGCGCCGGGTGAGCGGCGCGACGTACCCCACGGTCAGTCGGGCGGGTTGGGTGCCGGCGGCGCGCGTCGCGAGGATGGCGTGCTCAGCCCCGGCGAGCAGTGGCCTGGCGTGCTCGAGCAGCGTCTTGCCCGCTTGACTCAGCTCGGGGCGGTGGGAGTCGCGCTCGACCAGCTGCGTCCCGACGCGGTCTTCGAGCTGGCGGATCTGGCCGCTGAGCGCCTGCTGGGTGAGGTGCAGTCGCTCGGCGGCGCGGGTGAAGTTGAGCTCTTCGGCGAGCGCCAGCAGCGCCCGCAGATGCCGCATCTCGACATCCATCGCGTGCAGTATGCCCGCGCTACAGCTACGCGTTGTCGCCGCGACAAGCGATCTCCGTTTCCCTGCGGCGTGCCGCGCCAGCACGATGTGCGCCCATCCGCACACCGCAGCAGAAGGAGGACGACATGCCGACAACCGAGATCACACACGCCCTGCTGGCGCCGGGCGAAGGCGAGCTGATCGAGGTGGCCGGGAACCGCATCCGGATCATCGTCGCCAACCCGACCCTACTCGTCTGTGACTACAGCGCCGCACCGCATTTGCCCGGCCCGCCGCTGCACGTACATCCAGGTTTCGACGAGACGTATATCGTTCTGGAAGGTCGGCTCGAGGTAACCGTCGCAGAGGAGCGCCGCGAGCTGGCGCCGAGCGCGGCGGCCTACGTCAGCGGCTCGGTGCCGCACACCTTCGACAACCCGGGTGCCGAGCGG
>JAFASQ010000095.1 GCA_019244395.1 Solirubrobacterales bacterium
ATAGGCCGTCTCGCGCGCCGCGGCGTCATCGAACACCTCGCGCAGAAGCACCCGGGCCACCGGGGCCACCGGCGGCAGCAGCGCGCCGGCCAGCGCGGCCAGCCCGATCAACGTGAGTGCGCCGGCGCCGGCCTCCGCGGCCACGACCAGCAGCGCGTACATCACAGCCTGGGTCAGCGCGAGCGGTGCGAGCACACGCCGGCGCCCGAAGCGGTCCACGAGCCGGCCGAGCAGCGGCGCGCACCCGGCGGTGGCGAATGCCGAGGCGCCGACGGCGAGACCGGCCGCGGCGTAGGAGTGGGTGGCGCCACGGACCAGGAGCAGGACGGCGAGCGGCGCCATCCCCTGGGGAAGGCGGGCCAGCAGCGCGGTGGCGAACAGCCGTGCCGCGCCCGGCACCGAAAGCACTGTGCGGTACTGGGACACCATGAAGTTCGAGGCTACAAAAACTGCAGGGATACGATGGGGCCGCCCCCGACCACGACGCGCCGGCGGCCACGACGATGGGCCGGCCGCGACTACCGGGGGGCCGGCGGCCACTACGGATGGGCCGGCGGCGACTACGATGGGGCCGCCGTGGGACGCGAAGTCCTCAGCGATCTGGCCGTGCTCGAGCGGCTCGTCGAACCGGCCGGCAAGGACGTGGTCGACATCGGCTGTGGCGGCGGCGCGCTGGTCCGCGCGCTAACGGCGGCAGGGGCGCGGGTGGTGGGGGTCGAGATCTCCGATGAGCAGTTGGCGGCCGCGCTGGGCGGCGATGGCGGGAGCGGCGCCCGTTACGTAGTCGGGCGCGCGCAGCGACTGCCGCTCGAGGACGCTTCGGTCGATGCGGCCGTGTTCATGCGCACGCTGCACCACGTGCCGCCGGCTGAGTTGGGTGACGCGCTGCACGAGGCGCGTCGCGTGCTGCGGCCCGGCGGCGTTCTGTACGTGGCCGAGCCGTTGGCCGAGGGCGAGTTCTTCGAGCTGACCAGCCTGGTCGAGGATGAGCGCGAGGTACGTGCGGCGGCGCAGCGGGCGCTGGAGGGCGCTTCGCTGGCCGGCCTCGAGCGGGCGATCACGCTCGAGTACGAGGTGCGCCTGTGCCTGGCCGGCGTGGACGCGCTGCGCACCCGCGTGGTGAGCGTCGATCCCGCTCGGGCCGCGCGGTTCGACGCGCTCCGGGGTGAGATCGCGCAGGCGTTCGCCCGCTTCGGGGAGGCGGGCGAACGGGCCGGCGAGCGGTGCTTCCGCCAGCCGATGCGCGCCGACGTGTTGCGCTTGGCGCCCGGGTGAGGCGGATGGGGTTTCCGCGCCGGGGTTGAGGCGGATGGGGTTTCCGCGCCGGGTGAGGCGGATGGGGTTTCCGCGCCGGGTGAGGGCGAGGTGTCCGGCCGGGTCAGACGGGTGGGATTTCCGCGCCGGGCGAGGCCGGCGGGATATCCGAGCCGGGCGAGTCCGATGAGATGTCCGGACTGGGCGAGTCCGGTGCGATTTCCGGGCCGGGCGAGGCCGGGGACTCCGGGCCTACTGAGGCCAGCCCGGTGTCCGGCCAGCGCCGGCCGGCGACTTCGAGTTCGCGGACCTTGAGCGAGCCGATCTCGACCTCCTGGGCGCGGAGCCGACGGATCACCGCGTTGGCGATGGCCACCCGCCCGAGGGCGATCGCGCCGACCGCCGACACGGCGATCGCGAGCGGTCCCATCGCGGACGGGCCGAACAGGCGGGCGCCGACGGCCATCGCGCCGGTGACGCTGGCGCCGGTGACCTCGGCCGGAGTGATCTGCTGCTGCGGCGCGGTCTTCGCACGCCGGATCGTGATGCTGCGCATTTGGTTTGATCCCTCCTTTTTGGGTGGTGGCAGGGGTGGTCTACAAGCGTGGCGGCTACGGGGCGAGCGCGTAGGGAAACGTGCCGGTCAGCGACTCGGCGCCGGCCTCGGTGACCACCAGCAGGTCCTCGACCCGGACGCCGCCGATCGCCCTGACCACCGTACCCGGCTCGACCGCGATGACGTCACCCGCGATCAGCGGTTCGCTCCCGCTCCGACCAAGGCTGGGCGCCTCGTGCACCTGAAGTCCGACGCCGTGGCCGAGGCCGTGGTAGAAGCCCTCGCGCAGAGTCTCGCCGGCGCGCTTGGTCCGCCCGGTCGGATGGCCCGCCGCCTCGAACACCTCGCAGGCGACCCCGTACAACTCGACGCCGGATACGCCGGGCCTGACCGCGGCGCATGATTGCTGGTGGGCGGTGAGCACGAGGGCGTGAAGCTCGGCGATCCGGTCGCTGATATCCCCGCGCACGAACGTCCGTGTCATGTCCGACCAGCACCCCGACCCCTCATCGCACGGCCACAGGTCGATGAGGATCGGCACGTGCGCGGAGAGCGGACCCGAGCCGGGCTGATGGCCGATCTGCGGCTCGGGCCCCATCGGCTTGACCATGATGTCGGCCGGGGCTGGCGCGCCTTCGCGGTTGCATACCTCGCGGATGCGGGCGCGGACCAACTCGGACGTAAGCTGTTCGTCGTCGAGCCACAGCTCCTCGCCGCGAATCTCGGCGTTGCGCAGCATGGTCGCCGCCTCTCCCATGGCGGCCAAGCCGGCGTCGGTAGCGCGTCGGATGCCGGCCATCTCGGCGGCGGTCTTTCGCCGACGGCGCTCCGTGAAGATCGACGCGTCCGGGGTCAGCTGCACCCCGTGGTCCCGCAGGCGGTCAGCGAGGGCGATCGGGAAGTCGGTCGGGACCAGCGCTTGCTGGATCCCGACTCGATCGGCTGCTCGGACGGACAGCTCGAGCTCGACCTCGAGGGCCGGACGGCCGGTAGCCACAAGCTCGTCCCGGCCGAGCTCGTCGAGGAGCAGTCGCTCGAGGTCGGGCACGCCCTGGGCGATGCGGCTTTCCTCGAGCGCGCTCGTCACGACAACGCGCCGGCCGTTGGACTCGAGGTACAGGAACGGATCGCCGATGGCAAGCGGCACTTCGTGGCGTAGCTCCGGCGAGGTCTCGGTATCGCCCCAGATGAGCACGTTCGGGGTCACGGGGTCACCGTAGCGAACTCCTTGGGCAGCAGGCCGGTGGTGGCCGGCGCGGCAAAGCCGCCGGCGGCCCCGGTCACGCCCGCCCAGACCGATCGCGAGCACGCCCACCACAGCCGGCGTAACGCCCCGGCCGGGCGGACGTGATCAATACCCGTGAAGCGATCAGCCGCCCGTGCCGACGGCCACGAAGGCTGCCACCGCGACGAACGCGATCCCGGTCATCAGGTCAGGCGGATGCGGGGTATGAACTGGGCCGAGTGCGGCCGATCTGGTGCCCTGCCACCGACGCGACAAGGTGACCGTCCCGAACAGGATCGGTGCGAGCCAGAGAGAGTAGCCAATGAGGTCGGTGGCGAGGCCTGCGATCTGCCACGGCGGGGCCGTGACAGATCGCATATGGCTTCGGTTGCTGTGCTCTACTCCGGTAGCGCGAACGCGA
>JAFASQ010000160.1 GCA_019244395.1 Solirubrobacterales bacterium
GGAGGCCTTGACAGCAACGCGGAGTCGCGCCGGGTGCGCGGCACGGCTCCGCGCACGCCCCGGTGTCGCCAGTCGCCGACCCGCCGTCCGTGTGAGCCTTCGTTGGGTTGTGATCCAGCCACCGCGCGGTTACGAATAGGGGACGCAAGCGGACGTGAAAGGTGGCTGACTGTGACGGCGGGCGATGTGCTGGAGATGGAGCCGCTCGGGCTCCGGCTTGAGTTTCTTCGAACCGGCGAGGAGACCGGCGGCGAGCTGCTCGAAATGGAAGTGAGCGGGCGCCCGCGGGGATTTCTCGCGCAGCGTCACGTGCATCCCGAGCAGGTCGAGCGCATCGAGGTGATCTCCGGGACGATCAAGGTGGGCATGAACGGACGCGACCACGTCCTGAGCGCGGGGAGCGCGATCGAGGTGCCGGCCGGTACGCCGCACACCCAAGTGCCGGTCGGCGACGGACCGGGTTGCGTTCGCATCCAGGTACGCCCGGCGGGCCGGACCGAGGCGTTCATGCGGCGCACGGCCGATCTGTGCCGCGAGGGCAAGTTCACGCGCGGAGGCTTTCCACGGCCGCTCGCGGGCGCCGAGCTGGTGCTCGAATTCGCTCCCGCGGGGTACGCGGCGATGTCGTCGCTGCGCGTCCAGCGCAGGATCGCCGGGCTCGTACTCGCGGTGGCGCGGCCGATGCGGCCGTATCGGTTCGTCGACGAGTGGGACGTGGCCGCTGCCCCCGAGGCGGTGTTCAATGCGATCGCCGACTCGCGGACCTATCCGGACTGGTGGCGCCCGGTGTACCTCGAGGTCGGGGGCGACGGCCGCGCGGAGGTCGGCGGTGAGGCTCGCCAGCACTTCAAGGGCCGGCTCCCCTACCACTTGCACACCCGTTCGGTGATCGTCGAGATCGACCGGCCACACCGCGTCGCGGCGGATGTCTACGGCGATCTGCGTGGGCGGGGGACCTGGACGCTGAGCCCGACGAGCCACGGCACGCACGTCCGTTTCGATTGGCAGGTGTACGCCGACCGTACGCTCCTGCGCGTCCTGACGCCGCTGCTGCGTCCGCTCTTCCGCTGGAACCACAACTGGGCGATCGCGCGGGCGATGGAGGGACTCGAGCCTTATGCGCAGCGTGCCGATAAGAGCGCGTTAGGATCAGCGGAGTCCGTCCCGTAACGCTTTGTCGCCTCTAACCAACGGGAGGTTGAGGGCAGTGTCGACCGTGATCGAAGACCTCAAGCGGCCGGTTTCATCCTGACGCGGACACGACGGGGGCGCGCTCTGGCGGCACTCGCAATTGCGGCGAGTCTGGTTGTCGCCGCGCCGGCCGGCGCGAGCGTGGGCTGGGGGATCAACCTCGACGGCGCTGTTTCGGGCGATCCCCCCGCGTTCTCCTATCAGAGCAACCCGTACCTGACCCAGTTGCTCGGTGGGGTGCCCTGCCGCAACGCGAACGCGGTGTGCTACGCGCGGATCTACGTCCCGTGGGACGCGATCAACAACGGCCGAGGGAGCTTCACCGGCGGCACCTGCGAGGCCTCGCCCGCAGGCCCCGGGACGCCAGCGGCGGCGTTCGCCGGACAGCTGGCGGCCGTCTCACGGGTCGTCGGCGTGAGCCACGTGCTCGTCACGCTGACCGTCGCCGCACTGCCGACCGACGACATCTGGCCCACGGACGCCGAGTACGAGTGCGGGCTGAGTGGGCTGGAGCGACACGCGCCTGGGCTCAATGATTGGGAGGTGTTCAACGAGCCCGACTCGATCTACTCCGGGGATTCGACTGCCACCGGCCGGCCCGACTGTACCCATCGCAACGGCGCCTGGGTCGGCGGCGCAGGGGTTCCGTACCAGTGCCTGTTCGGGAGCTCCGCGGCAAGGCCGTCGGGCGCCAACGGTCACGGCGGCAGCGCTCAGGGGGCGGCGTACTGGTACCTCGACGCCAAGAAGGTCGACTCGAACCCCGACCACACGCTGATCGCCGGGGGCTTCAACTATTCCTCCTCGCGCTGCGTGCCTTCGACCTGCTACTACCCCCGCGCTTACTTCCGCGCGCTCTCGAAGATCTATCCGCGCCCGCCTGACACGATCGCGCTGAACCCCTACATCGACGTGAGCTATGCCGCGCTGAACGGCGGCAATCCCGTGCCCGCGCCGTCGTCTGGCCTGCCGAGCGCGCAGGGTGCGATCGCCGCGATCGACCGCTTCTACCCGAGCGACCCTCCGATCTGGTTCACCGAGGTGGGAGTGTGGCTGACCGACTCGGGCAAAGAGCCCGTGACGAGCGGCTGTGTTGACGGCAGCCCGCAGGACGACGGAAGGTGGGCCGCATGCCTGAACGGCAACCCGCACGCGCAGGCGCTGGCCGCCGAGGGCTACCTGCGCCTCCCGAGTGAGTCGCCTCAGGTGAAGCGCATCTACTACTACGACTTCGATGGCCAGAACCCGGTGTGGGATTCCGGGTTGGTCAACATCAGCGCACCCCTGCTCGGGCCCCACGGCTACGGGGCGCCCCGCACGGTCTGGTGCGTTCTGCATGCGTTCGCGCACGGCCAGGTCCCCACCGCCGCGGCGGCCTCGGCGGTGCAGGCGGGCTCGGGATGCGACGCGCCGGCGGTCGACGTCGCCTATCTGAGCGGCCCGTTGCCGGTCAGCCCGGCGGCGGCCATCAGTCCGGGCGAGGCGGGACGCGACGTGATGTTCACGGTGGCCGAGCGCATCCGCGCGTTAGCCGCCGCCATCACGGGGTCAGCATGACCGCGGCTTCGGGGGTGGCGACGTGGAAGCTGAAGCTCTCCTCCAGATACAGGCGCACCGTCTGGCTGTCGTGCCCGTCGTAGCCGATCGACAGATCCTGGCCCGACTCGAACAGGAAGTCCCCGCCGCGCAGGCTCAGCACCAGTGCGCCCCCCACGCCGGGCGCCCACACGATCGGCCCCTCGAGGATCTTGCGCAAATGGTCGAGCAACGGATAGCCGCCGTGCTCAGCCCCTTCCACTACGCGCCGGTACTGGTCGCCGCCGAGGGCCAGGCCGTACGGTCCGCTGATTCCGTTGTGCAGTAGCCGCTCGACTGCCGCTGCCACCGGGCGCGGGTAATCGTCGGGGGTCTCGCCCAGTGGGATCGACTCGTGCGGTGAGGTCTCCTCGATCCCGGCCAGGACGCCGTGCCAGCCGTGGAACACCGCCTTGTTCTCGGCCACCGCGATCTGGTGGGCGGCCCGGTCGAGTGGCTCGAGGTCCGCGTCGTCGGCGCCGCGGTCGGCGTCGCGCAGCTCCTCGCGCGAGAGCTCGAAGTCCGCGCGCACCTCGACCAGCGGCAACACCTGGCGCCGTTTGCCGGTGACCCCATCGCACGGCGCGGTCGCGAGCGGCGCGATGCGGCCCAGGTTCGTAGCCGAGTACTCCCAGCCGTGCGGGCCGGAGAAGTCGACCAGCCGGCGGCCGGCGAGCGCCGGCTCGAGGCGTTCACGGGCCTCCTCGTCAAGCATCTTCCAGCCGTCGTCGCTGATCGGCGCGAGCGAGCGGAGCAGATGGTTCATCGTCCCGCTCCCTTCAGGCTGCGGATGCCCAGCGAGCCGTCCGCCGCGGTCCCACCGGCACCGTTTCCTTCGAGCGTCTCGGCCTCCGCCTCCTCACCGTGCTCGACGATGTCACCCGCCTTGAACAGAACGCCCTGGGCGATCTCGCGCCAAGCCGGTGATCGGCGGAGCAGGAACTCGAGATCCATGCTGAAGTGCTTGAACTCCTCGCCCTGCGCGTCGCGCATCACCGCCAGGGCGTCGAGATCGGTCTCGACCGCGATCCGCTGTTCGTACCAGCCGATCGCCTCGGCCTCCTCGGTGAGTGAGGCGCAGAGCCGCGCGAACGTGCGCGTGGCAGCCGGCAGCTCCTCGGGCGGTTCGTGGTACTGGTCGAAACCCATGGGCTCTCCTTGATCGTGGCGGGGCGCTGGGGGAACTCTAAGGGGGGCCGCTGCCCAACGAGGCCATGCCGTCGCCCCGAGTTAGTCGTCGCCCCGCGTGGGTAACCGGCGGCGCATGTCCGAGTTCCCGCCCCAGCAGCAGGACCGTCCCGGCCGCGAAGGCGAGATGGCGCCGCAGCCGCATGACGAGATGCGCGGCTATCAGGGGAGCGGCAAGCTGGACGGGCTCGTGGCGCTGGTCACCGGCGGCGATTCGGGGATCGGCCGTGCGGTGTGCGCCGCCTTCGCCAAGGAGGGCGCGGACGTGGCCATTGCCTACCTGAGCGAGCACGACGACGCGGCTCATACCAAGGGCCTGGTTGCGGCCGAGGAGCGCCGGGCGGTGACGATCGCCTGCGATCTGCAACGCGAGGAGGAGTGTCGGCGGGTCGTCGAGGAGACGGTCTCCCGCCTGGGAAAGCTCGATGTGCTCGTCAACCACGTGGGGACCCAAAGCCCCGTGGATTCGCCCGACGAGCTCACGAGCGAGCAGTGGGACGGCACCTTCAAGACCAACGTCTACAGCTACTTCTGGACAACTATGGCCGCGCTCGGCCACATGAACGAGGGCAGCGCGATCATCAACACCGGCTCGGTCAACGGGCTGAGGGGAAACAAGTCGCTGATCGACTATGCGGCGTCCAAGGGGGCGGTTCACGTATTGACGATGTCGCTGGCGCAGGCTCTGGTTGAGCGCGGCATCCGGGTCAACTGCGTGGCACCTGGCCCGGTTTGGACGCCGCTGATCCCCGCCACGTTCCCTGAGGACAAGGTCGAGCAGTTCGGGCAGCAGGTGCCGATGGGACGCGCCGCGCAGCCCGACGAGATCGCGCCGTCGTATGTGTTCTTCGCCTCGAACGAGATGTCGTCGTACTACACGGGCGAGGTCCTGGCGCCGATCGGCGGCGAGACTCTGCCTGGCTGAACCGTGCCAGTCGCCATCGTCACGGGCTCTGACTCCGGGATCGGCAAGGCGACCGCGGTGATACTCGCCGAACGAGGCTTCGACCTCGGCATCACCTGGCACAGGGACGAGGATGGCGCGCGCGGCACCGCCTCCGAGGTGCAGGACAAAGGTCGGCGGGCCGAGGTGCGTCAGGTTGATCTCTCGGATGTCTCACAGGGCGCTCGCGTGGTGGGGGAGCTGGCCGACGCGCTGGGCGGCATCGATGTTCTCGTCAACAACGCTGGGACGGGCTCCTCATCGCCGTTCCTCGAGGTCTCGCTCGAGGAGTGGCGGTGCGTGCTCGATATCGACCTGACCGCCGCCTTCTGCGCGGCCCAGGAGGCCGCCCGCCGGATGGTGCGGGGAGGCCGGGGCGGGCGGATCGTCAACGTGACGAGCGTCCACGAGCACGTCCCACTGCCCGGTTCGAGCGCATACTGCGCCGCCAAAGGCGGCCTCGGGCTGCTGACCAAGGTGATGGCGCTCGAGCTGGCCGAGCACGGGATCACGGTCAACGCGGTGGCCCCGGGTGAGATCGCCACCCCGATGACCGGGCAGCACGAGGACGACCCGGGGCAGAACGAGCGTCCCGGCATTCCGGCGGGACGTCCCGGCGCCGCGCACGAGATCGGCGCGGCGATCGCCTTCCTGGCCTCGCCCGAGGCGTCGTACGTCACCGGAGAGTCGTTCGTGGTCGACGGCGGCCTCACACTGATGGCCGCCGTGCGTAATCTCGATAGTGAGTGACGCACGACAAACTTGGAGCGCCGGCGTGGACGGGCGAGCACACCGTCCTGACCGGCAGCTGCTCGTGGACCGATAAGACCCTGGTCGACGACGCCGACTGGTATCCGGGCAAGACGATGTCGGCCGAGGAGCGCCTGCGCTACTACGCGTCGCAGTTCCCGCTCACCGAGATTGACTCGACCTACTACGCGCCGCCGGCCGAGCGCCAGGTGGCGCTGTGGGCCGAGCGCGTTCCGGATGGGTTCCGGTTCGACGTCAAGGCGTTCTCGCTACTGACCGGCCATCCGACCCGGCCCCGGTCCTTGTGGCGCGATCTGCGCGACGCATTGCCGCCGGATGTCGTCGAGAAGCGCAACATCTATCCGAAGCACTTGAGTCCGGAGGCGCTGGACGAGGCGTGGCGGCGCTTCGAGGCGGCTTTGCGGCCGCTCCACGAGGCGGGGCGCCTGGGTGCCGTGCTGTTCCAGTATCCGCCGTGGTTCGGGCCCCGGCGTGAGAACCGCGCGGAGATCGAGGCGCTCCGCTCGCGGCTGCCCGACTACCGGATCAGCGTCGAGTTCCGCTCGCCGCGGTGGCTGGCCGAGGAGCGCGATCGCGAGCGCACGCTGGCGATGCTCGAGGAGCACGGGCTCGTGTTCGTGTCGTTGGATGCACCACCGGTGTCCGGGTTGCCGCGGGTCATGGCGGTCACCAACCCGGAGCTGTTCATCATGCGCTTTCACGGACGCTCGGACAGCACTTGGAACGACACCTCGCGGTCGGCGGCCGAGCGCTTCCGGTACCTGTACTCGGAGCGTGAGCTCGAGGAGTTGGTGCCGGCGATCACCGAGCATGCCGCGGAGGCCACGGAGACCCACATGCTCATGAACAACTGCTACCGCGACTACTCGGTGCGCAACGCCGCCACGCTCCGTGACCTCCTCGCCGCGCATTCCGGCTGAACTGGGTGTACCGACTGAACTGGTTTGCCGGCTCGAGGCGCATGCCGTAAAGGCGTGGCCGGCGACCGTGACCGAGCGCGTGGACGGAGGTTGGCTCCTGCGCGCTACGCCCGGATTGCACCGGGGGCGCTCGAACCACGCGCTGACGCCATGCCGCCCGCTGAGCGTCGAGGAGATGCCCGCGGCAATCGATCGGGTGGAGGAGTTTGCGCGCCGGCAGGGGATTGCACCGGGGATCCAGGTCAGCCCGCTGGTGCTGCACGGGAGGTTGATGTCCGAGCTCGATCACCGTGGCTGGGGCCGGCGGTGGCCCGTGCTCGTGCTGGCGGCGCCGGTGGCGGACGCCGGCGGTCCATCTGCGGGGATGGCGCTCGAGCTGGCCGACCGGGCCACGCCCGAGTGGCTGGCGGCGTGGGCGCGGTGCGAGCCCGGGCGAGACGTGGAGGCCCATGCCGGCACGGTGTTCAGGCGGCTCGCCGGCCTGGCCACCTTCGCCCGCCTGCGCGACGTTGCCGTCGGGATCGCGGTCGAAGGTGACGGACTCGTCGGCCTGTTCTGCCTGGCGGTAGATCCGGCGCACCGCCGCGGCGGGCTGGGAACCGAGGTGGTGCGGACGCTGCTGAGCCGCTCGGCCGCGAGCATCGCGTACCTCCAGGTCGAGGAGTCCAACGCGCCGGCGATCGCGTTGTACGCCCGCCTCGGGTTCAGCGAGGCGTACCGCTACTGCCATCGGGTCGCGCCCCGCTGAAGGCCTTCGGGCGCGGGTGCCGATCACCGACATCCCCCGACCGCTAGGGAAGAAACTTCAGGACGGACGCAGTTTCTTCCCAAGCGGGGTCGCGGACGGCGGCGCGGGTAGAGTGCGGCTCGTGCCCGGAATCGAACCTCCCATCCTGGCCGACGTCCGGCTGCGGATCAACGGCACCGAGCACCAGCTGACCATCGACACGCGCACCTCGCTGCTCGACCTGCTGCGCGAGCACCTTGACCTGACCGGGGCCAAGAAGGGCTGCGACCACGGCCAATGCGGCGCCTGCACGATTCTGATCGACGGACGGCGGGCCAATGCGTGCCTGGCGCTGGCGGTGGCGCATAACGGGGCGGAGATCGTAAGCGTGGAGGGACTGGCCGACGGCGACATCCTCCATCCGCTCCAGCGCGCCTTCATCGAGCACGACGCGTTCCAGTGCGGCTACTGCACCCCCGGGCAGCTGTGCTCGGCCGTGGGCATGCTTGACGAGGTACGCGACGGCTGGCCGAGCGCGGTCACGCCGCTCCTCGCCGCGGAGGGCGAGATCGAGCTCACGGCGGCCGAGATCCGCGAGCGCATGAACGGCAACCTGTGCCGCTGCGGCGCCTACGCCAACATCGTCCCGGCGATCGGCGACGCCGCGGCATGAGACCGTTCCGCTTCGAACGCGCCACCGATGCACAGCAGGCCGTCGCCCTGCTCGGCGACGCTCCCGACGCGCGCTATCTGGGCGGCGGGACCAACCTCGTCGATTTGATGCGCCTCGGCGTGGAGACGCCGGGAACGCTGATCGACGTCACGCGTCTCGTCGGCTACGACCGGATCGACGAAGGCGACGATGGCGGGCTGCGGATCGGCGCCGCGGTTCGCAACAGCGACCTCGCCGCCGACCCGCGGGTCCGCGAGCGATATCCGGTGCTGGCCGAGGCAGTGCTCCACGGCGCCTCGGGCCAGCTTCGCAACCTGGCCACCGTCGGCGGCAACCTGCTTCAGCGCACCCGGTGCGCCTACTTCACGGACGTGACCAAGCCCTGCAACAAGCGCGCGCTGGGAACCGGCTGTCCCGCCCGCGAAGGGCGCCACCACAACCACGCGATCTTCGGCCACTCCGAGCATTGCGTGGCCACCCATCCCTCCGACATGGCGGTGGCGTTGGCTGCCCTTGGCGCGACCGTGCACGCGCTGGGTCCAGCTGGCGCGCGCACGATCCCAATCCCGGGGTTTTACCGCCTGCCCGAGGACGCGCCGCACCGCGACACGCTGCTCGAGCCCGGCGAGCTGATCACGGCCGTCGAGCTGGGACCGCCGCCGGGCCGGCAAACCCGCCAGCGCTACCGCAAGGTTCGCGAGCGGCGCTCGTTCGCGTTCGCGCTGGCGTCCGTGGCCGCCGTGCTCGATCTCGAGAGCTCGGGGACGGTGAGCGACGTCCGCATTGCGCTCGGCGGCGTGGCGCATATGCCGTGGCGGGCCACCCGTGCGGAGGTCGCGCTGCGGGGCGCACCGGTCACGCCGGAGCGGGCGACCGAGGCGGCACAAGCCGAACTCGAGTATGCCCAGCCCCTGCGCGATAACTCCTACAAGGTCGAGCTGGCCCACAACCTGATCGCCGCCACGCTTATGGAGCTGGCGGCGTGAGCGTCACCGTCACGGGCGCGATCGGCGCGGCGGTCGACCGGGTCGAGGGCCGCGCCAAGGTCACCGGCCAGGCCAAGTACGCCTACGAATACCGCCAGGACGCGGTGGCCTACGCCGCCATCCTGCAGTCGACCGTGGCCAAGGGCGCCGTCCGCACGGTGGAGGCGGCTTCAGTCCTCGAGCTACCCGGTGTGCACGCCGTCCTCTGGCACGACAATGCGCCGCGGCTGCACGAGGTCTCAGACGGCGAGCTCGAGGTCCTGCAATCCGATCGCGTTTCCTACCGCGGGCAGATCATCGGCGCGGTGATCGCCGACAGTTATGAGACCGCACGGCAGGCTGAGCGCCTGGTGAGGATCGAGTACGCGCAGGAGCCGCACGACGTCCTCCTGCGCGCCGACCATCCGAAGCTCTACACGCCCGAGAAGGTGAACCCGAACTATCCGGCGGTAACCGAAGACGGTGACTTCGACTCAGCGTTCGCGGCGGCCGAGGTCAAGATCGACTGCACCTACGAGACCCCGGCCGAGCACAACAACCCGATGGAGCCGCACGCCACCCTCGCCATCTGGGAGGAGAACGGCGTCACGCTCTTCGACTCCAACCAGGGTGTGGTCAACGTCAAGACCACGGTGGCGCGCGCCTTCGGACTCGAGCCCGACCAGGTGCGCGTGGTTTCGCCCCATGTCGGCGGCGGCTTCGGCTCCAAGGGGACGCCTCGGCCGCACGTGATCCTCGCGGTGATGGCCGCGCAGGCGCTCGGCCGGCCGGTCAAGCTCGCGGTCACCCGTCAGCAGATGTTCGCGCTCACGGGTTACCGGACGCCGACCATTCAGCGGATGCGCCTCGGGGCTGACCGCGACGGCCGGCTGACCGCGATCGGCCACGAGGCGATCCTCCAGAGCTCGACCGTGCGCGAGTTCGCCGAGCAGGCGGCGCTCCCTAGCCGGATGATGTACGAGGCCCCGCATCGACGGACGACCCACCGGCTGGCGCGACTCGACGTGCCCACGCCGTCGTGGATGCGCGCACCCGGGGAGACGCCCGGGATGTACGCCCTCGAGTCGGCCATGGACGAGCTGGCGATCGCCGGCGGGATCGACCCGATCGAGCTGCGCGTGCGCAACGATCCCGAGGTCGATCCCGAGACCGGCCACCGGTTCTCGAGCCGCAACTTGGTGGCCTGCCTGCGCGAGGGCGCCGAGCGCTTCGGCTGGAACTCGCGCGATTCCCGTCCGGGCGTGCACCGGGAAGGACGGTGGCTCATCGGCACAGGGGTGGCCGCCTCGACCTACCCGGCGCGCCGCCAGCCCTCCTCGGCCCGCGCGAGCTACGAGCCCGACCACGGCTACAAGATCCAGATCGCCGCGGCGGACATCGGCACCGGGGCCCGGACTGCGCTTACCCAGATCGCCGCCGACGCGCTCGAGGTGCCGGTCGAGGAGGTCGAGGTCCAGATCGGCGACTCGAGCTTTCCGGAGGCGTTCCTGGCCGGCGGGTCGATGGGCAACTCGTCGTGGGGTTCGGCAGTGGTCAAGGCGTGTCGCGAGCTTCGTGCCCGGATGGCCGAGGAGGGGTCCGAGGTGCCGCTCTGGGTGGAGGTCGACACCAAGGCTGAGGCGGCGGCGGCGAGCGCCGAGCCCCTGGCCAAGCACGGCTTCGGTGCCCAGTTCATCGAAGCGCGGGTCGACGTCGACACCGGCGAGGTGCACGTGCCTCGCGCGCTCGGTGTGTTCGCCGTCGGGCGGATCATCAACCCGAAGACGGCCCGCTCCCAGTTCATCGGGGGCATGACGATGGGGATCGGCATGGCGCTACATGAAGAAAGTTTGATCGACCTCGAGTTCGGGGATTACCTCAACCATGACTTGGCCGGGTACCACGTGCCGACGAACCCGGACATCGAGCAGCTCGAGGCAATCTGGCTCGAGGAGGACGATCCCCACGTGAACCCGATGGGAGCGAAGGGCATCGGGGAGATCGGGATCGTGGGCACGGCCGCGGCGGTGGCCAACGCCGTCCATCACGCCACCGGGATTCGCGTGCGCGACCTGCCGATCCGGCCCGACAAGTTGGTCGGCGCGGTGCCCCGCGGCAATCGATAGCATCGCGCCCTTCGCCGGCAGGTGCAGATGACCAGTCGAGAAATCCAGACTTGACGGCGGTCACACCTCACAACGAAGGGAGAGAGATGGGATCGACGCCGTCAGCTGTGCCCGTGGGGCCGGTGCGCCCTGTTGACATGCCGGTCGTGGATCGTGTGGCCAGCGCGGTCGTGACGGGGGTGCCGCCGATCATGGTCGGCATCGGGATGTGGTTCGGCTGGATCGGCAATCTCCTGAACTGGCAGGACATCCTGATCCTGGCCGTGTTCTACGTTGGAGTAGGGACCGGGGTGACGGTCGGCTTCCACCGGTTGCTCACGCACCAAAGCTTCAAGTGTCATCGTCTGACCAGAGCGGCGTTTGCCGCGCTGGGGTCCGCGGCCGCCGAGGGGCCGGTCATCGACTGGGTGGCCACGCACCGAAAGCACCATCAGTTCTCCGACGCCGAAGGCGATCCGCATAGCCCGCACGTCGGCCATGGCAGCGGGTGGCTCGCGGCGATCCGAGGCCTCTTCCACGCCCACATCGGCTGGGTGTTCAGCGACATGGAGGTCGCTGACGAGCGGCGCTACGCCAAGGACCTGCTCGCCGATCCGTGGGTCCGCTTCGTCGATCGCACGTTCGTGCTGTGGGTGGCGGCCGGGCTGGCCGCCGCGTTTGGGTTGGGGGTCGCGCTCAGCGGTACCGTGACCGGCGGATTGACGGCGCTCTTGTGGGGCGGCGCGGCCCGCATCTTCTTCATGCACCACGCCACTTTCAGCATCAACTCGCTCTGCCACTACTTCGGGCGCCAGGATTACGACACTCATGACGAATCCCGGAACCTGGCCTGGCTGGCGATCCCCACGTGGGGCGAGGCGTGGCACAACAACCATCACGCGTTTCCCTGCTCCTATCGGCACGGCCTCGAGCGCTGGCAGTTCGATCCTGCCGCCGGCATGATCCGCTTGATGGAGATGACCGGCCTGGCCTGGGATGTCGTGCGGGTGAGCCCGGAGCGCAGGGACCGCAAGGCGCTCGCCGGGGCCTCTTGAGTTGGCGCTGGCCCGGACGGCTCCGCTCCGCGATGCGCTGACCGGCGCGCTGCCGCACCGGCCGTTCGGGCTGCGGTTCTGGGACGGCAACGAGGTGCCGGCGACCGAGCCGGGCTCGCCAACGCTGACGTTCACGACCCCACGGGCGCTGGCTCATGTGCTGCGGGCGCCCGGCGAGCTGGGTCTGGGGCGGGCCTACGTGGCGGGAATGATCGAGGTGGACGACCTCGATGCGGCGCTGCTCATGGTCGACACCTTCGAGGCGCCGCGGCTGAGCGTTGCCCAGCGGGTCGGCCTTGCCGTAGCGCTTGTCCGGGCATGTGGGGTGGTGATGCCGCCGGCGGTTCCGGCAGCTGAACTGCGGCTGCGCGGCACCCGGCACACGATCGCGCGTGATCGCCGCGCGGTGCGCCACCACTACGACGTTGGCAACGATTTCTTCGCGCTGTTCCTGGATCGCTCGATGACCTACAGCTGCGCGTATTTCTCAGGTGGCGCGCAGAGCCTCGAGGAGGCGCAGGAGGCCAAGCTCGAGCTGGTCTGCAAGAAGCTCAGGCTGCGCGAGGGCGAGCGCGTCCTCGACGTCGGCTGCGGGTGGGGCAGCTTCGTGATCCACGCCGCGAACCGACACGGGGTGCACGCGGTGGGCATTACGCTCTCCGAAGAGCAGGCGCGCCTGGCCCGCGAGCGTGCCCGCGAGGCCGGCGTCGCCGACCGAGTCGAGTTCCGAGTGGCCGACTACCGCGAGGTAGCGGACGGCCCGTTCGACGCGATCGCCAGCATCGGCATGGTCGAGCACGTGGGTGAAGAGCAGATCGACGTGTACGCACGGCGGCTGCGGGGCCTGCTTCGTCCCGGCGGGCGGCTGCTGAACCACGGGATCGCCAAGCTCAAGGACCTCGACACGCCCGACGAGGGGCCCTTCTCGGAGCGGTTCGTGTTTCCCGACGGAGTACCGCTGCCGCTGTCGCGTGTCCAGCACGCCCTCGAGCGGGCCGGCCTGGAGACGACACATGTCGAGGGCCTGGCCGGCGACTACGCCACCACCCTCGGCCACTGGATAGCGCGCTTCGACGCGCGCTGGGACGATGCCGTCCGGCTGGCCGGGATCGAGCGGGCGCGCATCTGGCGCCTGTACCTCCGGGCCGGGAGGCTGGGTTTCGAGACGGGCTGGGCGTCCGTCTACCAGGTGCTCGCTCACCGCTGAGCGCTCCGAGGCGAGTCGAATCCGCGCACCCCGACTACGACGCACTTCACACCGGTGTATCCATTGGGGTATCGTCGCAGGCCGGTGGCCGTCCACGCGGACGGCCACTAGCCGAGCGAACCTGGAGGGAGACGCATGAGCAAGACCGTTCCCGTGACGTTGAACGTAAACGGCGTCGAGCACCACTTGGAGGTGGAGCCCCGCCTACTGCTGGTCCACGCGCTGCGCGACAACCTCGGGCTGACCGGCACGCACGTGGGCTGCGATACGTCCAACTGTGGAGCCTGCACGATTCACATGGACGGGCGGGCGGTGAAGTCGTGCACGGTGCTCGCGGTCCAGGCGGACGGCGTGGCTCTGACGACGATCGAGGGCCTGGCATCCGAGAATGAGCTGCATCCGCTCCAGGAGGCGTTCTGGAACGACCACGGCCTCCAATGCGGATACTGCACGCCCGGCATGATCATGGCCGCGGCGGGACTGCTGGCCGAGAACCCCAACCCGACCGAGGACGAGGTCCGCCACGGCCTCGAGGGCAACCTGTGTCGCTGCACCGGTTATCACAACATCGTCAAGGCGGTACTCGACGCGGCCAAGGCTAAGGGCGCCGCGGTCGGCGCGCCGGCGAGCGGACAGCCGGGGGTGACGGCATGAGCATCGGCGACGCGGGCTCCGAGATCACGCGGAGGGCGGCCGAGGCCAGCAATGGCGCGCCCGCCCCGAGCAACCATGTGGGGCGGGCCATGCGTCGCAAGGAGGATCCGCGTCTCATCACGGGGAAGGCCTCCTACGTCGACGACATCAATCTCACCGGCCAGCTGTGGGCGGCGTGGGTACGCTCCCCCGAGGCGCACGCGAAGATCGTCTCGATCGACACATCCGCGGCGAAGGCCATCCAAGGCGTGCGCGCCGTCTATACCCACGAGGACCTCGACATGGAGGCGGGCCTGCCAATGGCGTGGGCCCCGCCCGGCGTCGACGTCAACACCCCTGACCACTGGGTCCTGGCCAAGGATGCGGTCAAACATGTCGGCGATCCCGTCGCGCTCGTGGTCGGCGACGACCGCTACGGCGTGGTCGATGCGGCCGAAGCCGTGATGGTCGAGTACGACCCGCTGCCGGTCGTGACCGATCCCGAGAAGGCGCTCGAGGACGGCTCACCGCTCGTCCACGAGCAGTTCGGGACCAACAAGGTCTGCGATTGGTCGCTCGGCGGCGGGGATCTCGAGGCCGGGTTCGCCGAGGCCGACGTGATCATCGAGCGCCGCGTCGTCAACCACCGCATCGCCGGTGGGGCGATCGAGCCGCGCGGGGTGCTGGCCGAGTACCGGGGGGACCGGCTGACCGTGTGGAGCTCGACCCAAGTTCCGCACTTCCTGCGACTGTTCCTGTCGATACTGCTCGGGGTAACCGAGGAGAGGGTCCGGGTGATCGCGCCCGAGGTCGGGGGCGGTTTTGGCTCCAAGCTCAATATCTACGCCGAGGAGATCGGCTGCGCGTGGGCCTCGCGCAAGCTCGGGCGCCCGGTGAAGTGGATCGAGACGCGTTCGGAGGGGCTAATGGTCACCCACCACGGGCGTGACCAGATCGATTACGTCAAGGTCGGCGCCAAGCGTGACGGGACGCTGACGGCCTGGCACTCGAAGATCATCGCCGACATAGGCGCCTACCAGTTGCTGCTCACCCCGCTGATCCCGCCGCTCAGCGGGTTCGTCATGTGCGGGGTCTACAAGACGCCGGCCGTGGTGACCGATGTAACCAGCGTGCACACGAACAAGTTCCCCACGGACGCGATCCGCGGAGCGGGCCGGCCCGAGGCGACCCACATGATCGAGGTCGTGATGGACCAGCTCGCGCACGAGCTGGGCATGGACCCGCTGGAGCTGCGGCGCAAGAACTTCATCCCGCCGTTCTCCGCCGGCCACGAAACCCCGATTGGCGTGGTGTACGACTCCGGGAACTATGAAGCGGCGCTGGCCAAGCTGCTCGAGCACATCGACCCGGCTCAGGTGCGCCAGGAGGCCGAGCAGCTGCGCGAGCAAGGGATATACCGCGGCATCGGTTTCTCCACGTACACCGAGATCTGCGGCAACGCGCCGTCACGGGCCGTGGGTCCCGGCGGGTTCGGGCTACAGGGCGGCGGCTGGGAGTCCGCCACCGTGCGCGTCCACGCCACCGGGTCGGTCACGCTGTACACCGGCACCTCGCCACACGGCCAGGGTCACGAGACCGGCTTCGCGCAGATCGTCGCGGACCGGCTTGGCATCGATCCGTCGCAGGTCGAGGTGATCCACGGCGACACGCACACAGGTCCGTTCGGACTCGACACCTATGGATCGCGCTCGCTGGCCGTCGGCGGCGAGGCGGCTGCGCTGGCCGCGGGCAAGGTCGCGGCCAAGGCCAAGGCGATCGTCGCCCATCAGCTCGAGGCGGCGGCGGAGGACATCGAGTTGCGAGACGGCAAGTTCTCGGTGCGCGGATCGCCCGACAAGGGGCTGACGCTCGCCGAGGTGGCGGGCGCCGCCTATGTGACGATGGATATGCCCGAGGGCATGGAGCCGGGACTCGACGAGCAGTCGTTCTACGACCCGGAGAACTTTGTCTTC
Source organism: Solirubrobacterales bacterium (assembly GCA_019244395.1). Classification (GTDB taxonomy): domain Bacteria; phylum Actinomycetota; class Thermoleophilia; order Solirubrobacterales; family Solirubrobacteraceae; genus Palsa-465. The sequence continues at coordinate 15,927 of JAFASQ010000160.1, forward strand.
CCGTTCGGCGCGCACGCCTGCGTGGTCGACGTCGACCCCGAGACGGGAAAGGTCAAGGTCGTACGCTGGGTCGCGGTCGACGATTGCGGGCCGGCGATCAACCCGATGCTGATCGACGGCCAGGTGCACGGTGGAATCGTGCACGGGATCGGGCAGGCGCTGTACGAGCGCGTCCACTACGACGACGCCGGCCAGTTGGTGACCGGCACGTTCGTCGATTACGCGCTCGCGACGGCGGCCGAGCTGCCGAGCTTCGAGACCGACCGCACCGAGACGCCGAGCCCGGTCAACTCGCTCGCCGTCAAGGGCGTCGGCGAGGCCGGCACGATCGCCGCCACGCCGGCGGTCACCAACGCCGTGATCGATGCGCTGCGTCCGCTCGGCGTGGAGTTCATCAACATGCCGCTCACTCCGATGCGCGTGTGGGAGGCGATCCAGGAAGCCAAGGGAGGTGTGCCGGCATGATTCCAGCCGAGTTCGACTACACCGCGCCGGAGACGCTCGACGACGCGATCAAGGCGCTCGCCGACGGTGGTGAGGACGCCAAGCTGCTGGCCGGCGGACACTCGCTCCTGCCGCTGATGAAGCTGCGTCTGGCCGCGCCGTCGCTGCTGGTCGACCTGCGCAAGGTCCCCGGCCTGCACGGCATCCAGCGCGAAGACGGCAACTGGCGGATCGGCGCGCTGACGCCGCACGCCGAGCTCGAGCACACGCCCGATCTGGGCGTGGTGTCGCTGACCGCGGGAACGATCGCCGACCCGCAGGTGCGCAACCGCGGGACGATAGGCGGGTCGCTCGCGCACGGCGATCCCGCTTCGGACCTGCCGGCGGTGATGCTGATCTGCGAGGCGAGCGTCACCTTGCAGGGCGCCGGTGGCCAGCAGCGGAGCGTTTCGGCGAACGACCTGTTCCAGGACTACCTGGAGACCGCGGTCGAGCCGACTGAGGTGCTCACCGAGATCCGGATGCCCGCGTACGACGGGTGGGGCTTCGCCTACCAGAAGTTCAACCGCCGCAGCGAGGACTGGGCGATGGTGGCCGTGTCGGCGCTGGTCAAGAAAAACGGCGACACGATCGAGGACGCCCGGATCGGGCTGACCAACATGGCCTCGGTACCGCTGCGCGCGCACGCGGTGGAGGAGGCGCTCCGAGGTCAGCCCGGAACGGCCGATTCGATCGCTCGGGCGGCCGAGCAGGCGGCCGAGGGCACTGACCCACCCGCCGATCTGAACGCCAGCTCGGACTACAAGCGCCATCTCGCCCGCGTCATGTGCCGCCGCGCGCTGGAGGAGGCCGCGGGCCTGCCATGATGGATGAGTGGTCCTCTTCGTAGCTACGGCGACACCGAGAGGCGTCACTGACGGACGCCTGTCAAGGACGCAGCGAGCGTGGCGTACCTGGAAGGTACGCGAGCGAGCGAGGACGCGGACAGGCGCCGTCAGGGGCGACTCGAATGTCGTCGTAGTTGCGAAGGGGGCCACTGAGTGACCCTTACTTACGTTGCGTCAGTGGAGGAGGCGAGCGAGGCGCTCGCCTCCCAGGGTTATCTAGCCGATCGGCCACTCGCCCTGGCCGTACATCTCGCCGTTGCGCTCGAGCAGCCGCTGCTGCTCGAGGGCGAGGCAGGCGTCGGCAAGACCGAGGTGGCGCGGGCCCTTGCCGGGGCCACCGGCGCACGCCTGATTCGCCTGCAGTGCCACGAGGGCATCGACGTCCATCACGCCGTGTACGACTGGGACTATCCGCGGCAGCTGCTGGCGCTTCGGGCGGCCGAGGGCGGGGTGGACGAGGGCGAGCTGTTCTCCCGGCGATTCCTGCTGCGGCGTCCCCTGCTCGACGCCCTCGAGGCCGATCCCGCCAATCCGGTGGTCCTGCTCATCGACGAGATCGATCGGGCCGACGATGAATTCGAAGCGTTCCTGCTCGAGTTCCTGGCCGACTTCGCCGTGACCATCCCGGAGCTGGGGAGCGTGCGGGCGGAGCGGCCGCCGGTGGTGATCCTGACCTCGAACCGCACGCGCGAGCTGCACGACGCCTTGAAGCGCCGCTGTCTCTACCACTGGATCGACTACCCGAACGCGCAGCTCGAGCGGGCGATCGTCCACGCCCGGATCCCCGGCGTCTCGGAGACGATCGCCAACCGGGTGGTCACCGCCGTCGGTCGGCTGCGCGAACACGGCGACCTGTACAAGCTCCCTGGCGTGGGGGAGACGCTGGTGTGGGCGCGGGCGCTGCTGGCGCTAGGCGAGGACGCCGACCTGGATGAGACGCTGGGAGTGGCTTTGAAGGTCCACGAGGACGTGCAACGCGTGCGTTCGCGGAGTGTGCTGGATGGCGTCTGAGCTGCTCGAGGACGCGGTCACCGATCAGCTCTCGGCGCTTACCGCCTCGCTGCGCGCGCAGGGATCGCGGGTCGGCATGGGCGAGCTGCTCAACGCGCATCGGGCGCTCGAGGCGGTCGACTGCACCTCGCGCGAGGACGCGCGCCTAGCGCTGCGAGCCGTGCTCTGTTCAGAGCGGGGCGATCTGATCAAGTTCGAGCGAGCCTTCTACGACGTCTTCGGCGACGCCCGCGTCCCTCTGGGTGCGTCGCCGTTCGACGAGCTCGAGGGCATGCCTCGAGAGGTCCTCCCTCACGCGGGGATCCCGGCCACGGCGCCGGCGCCGCCTCAGGCCGACGCCGATCCGACGGCGGTTCCGGCCGCCTGGAGTGACGTCGAGCTGCTCCGCCACAAGGATTTCGCCGCGTATTCGGATTTGGAGATGGCGCTCGCGCGCGAGCTGATCGCACGTCTGGCCCGGCGGGGGCCCACGCGGCTGTCGCGTCGAACCCGGCCGTCACGGCGCCGGGGCCACACCCCTGACCTGCGGCGGATGGTGCGCGGCTCGCTGCGCACGGCCGGCGAGCCGGTCGAGCGCGTTTGGAGGGCGCCTTCTCGGCGGCCGCGGCCGATGGTGCTTGTTCTCGACGTTTCGGGCTCGATGACACCGTACGCGCGGATGCTGCTTCAGTACCTGCACGCATCGGTTGCGGCGCGCCGGCGCGTCGAGGCGTTCGCGTTCGGCACCCGCCTGACCCGGATCACCAACGAGTTGGGCGGCCGCGACCACGACCGCGCCCTGGAGCGCGCGGCGGAGGCGGTGATCGACTTCTCCGGCGGCACCCGGATCGGAGCGGCGCTCGCGTCGCTCAACCGCGTTCACGGCCGGCGGGTAGGCCGGGGCGCGGTGGTGGTGATCCTGTCCGATGGTTGGGATCGCGGCGATCCCGAGGAACTCGCCCTCGAGATGGCGCGGCTCCGGCGCAGCGCCCATCGCCTGGTCTGGCTGAACCCGCTGGCCGCCCATCCCGAGTTTGCCCCGCTGACCCGCGGAATGCGGGCGGCGATCCCACACACCGACGATCTGCTGGCGGGCAATTCGCTGGCGTCGCTCGAGCAGCTAGCTGTCATCCTTGAGGAGATCTGATTCGTATGCAAGAGGTCCTGTCCGAACTGGCGGCGTGGAGGGAGCGCGGAGATCGGATCGCGCTCGCCACGGTGATCGACGTACAGCGCTCGGCCCCGCGGCCACCCGGCGCGAAGATGGCCGTCAACGAGCACGGCGAGATCGCCGGCTCGGTGTCCGGCGGTTGCGTCGAAGGCGCCGTGGCCGAGATCGCCGACGGTGTCCTGAAGGGCGATCCGCCCCAGCTCCTGCACTTCGGGATCGCGGACTCGGACGCCTGGGATGTGGGCTTGCCGTGCGGCGGCGAGATCGACGTGTGGGTGCAGGCGTATGACCCGGGACGCTTCGAAGACGTCGCCCGCGCCGGCGGCCGGGCCGCCGAGGTGACCATGCTGGAGGGAGCTTCTCCGGGCGCCAAGTTGCTCGTGGAGGCCGACGGCGGGCGGTCGGGATCGCTCGGCTCGCCCGAGCTCGACGACGAGGCCGCCCGCGTCGCCGGTGAGCTGCTGTGGGTCGAGGCGTCCGAGCGCCGGGACGGGCTGTTCATCGATGTGGTCGGTCCGGCGCCGCGCCTGATCGTGTTCGGCGCCGTCGACATCGCCGCGTCGCTGTGCACGGTGGCGCGCGCCTGCGAATGGCGTCCTTACGTGATCGATCCGCGTGCACGGTTCGCCACTCCGTCTAGGTTCCCGGACGCCGAGGAGGTCGTTGCCGCCTGGCCCGAAGAGGCCGTGGCCCGTCTGGGCGGGATCGACCCGGCCACGTCGATTGTGGTGCTCACCCATGACCCCAAGCTCGACGACGCCGCGCTGCTGCTCGCGCTCCGCTCGCCGGCGCGGTTCGTGGGGGCGATGGGGTCGCGGCGCGCCCAGGCCAAGCGCCGCGAACGGCTCCTCGCCGTGGGCATCTCAGATGAAGAGCTCGAACGGCTCTCGGCGCCGGTCGGGTTGGATCTGGGTGCGATCGCGCGTGAGGAGACCGCGCTGTCGATCATGGCTGAGATCGTCGCCGCGCGGCACGGCCGCGAGGGTGGCCGGCTGGCCGAGGGCAAGGGTCGGATTCACGAGGTACCCGCTTGATCTGCGGCTTGATCCTGGCCGCCGGAGCCGGCACGCGGTTCGGCGAGCGGTCGAAGCTGCTCGCCGACCTCGAGGGCCGGCCGCTGCTCGAGCACGCGGTGGCGGCCCAGTGCGGCGTCTGCGAGCTCGAGCGGGTCGTGGTCGTCCTGGGCGCCTCGGCCGATGAGATCTTGCAGTCGGTCGACTTCATGCGAGCCGAGCCGGTGGTGTGCCCGCGTTGGGGCGAGGGGCAGGCGTACTCGCTGCGCTGCGGGATCGCAGCGCTCACCGCCAACGGCGACGTGAGCCGCGTGATCGTCACCCTCGGCGACCAGCCACGAATCGGCTCCGAGCTCATCGCGCGGTTCGTGGACGAGCCGCCGGGCACGCGTGCGGTGTACGACGGCCGTCCTGGCCATCCCGTCGTCCTGGGGCCGGCGCAGATGCGGGCCATCTCGGGCCTGCGCGGCGACCGGGGCGCGCGCGAGATCCTGCAGGGCGGTCCGACGATCGAATGCGGAAGTTCGAGCGCGGTGCGCGATGTGGACACCCCCGAAGACCTGGAGGCGATACGTCATGAAGCTAGAGCAGTCGTTTGAGGTAGCCGCGCCACTGGAGCGTGTGTGGCAGACGCTGATCGACGTCGAGCACGTCGCCCCCTGCCTGCCGGGCGCCGCGGTCACCGGTCGCAACGACGACGGCAGCTACAACGGCACATTCACCGTGAAGATCGGGCCGACCACCGCCTCGTACACCGGTCGGCTCGAGATGGAGGCGGTCGACGAGGCCGCGCACACCGCCACCATGCAGGCGCAGGGGACCGACAAGCGCGGCCAGGGTGGCGCCAAGGCCACGATCTTCTCCCGCCTGGCGCCGGCTGACGGATCCGGCACCCGCGTCGAGGTGGTTACCGACTACCACATCACCGGCCGGTTGGCCCGCTTTGGGCGCGGCGGGATGATCGAGGACATCTCTGAACGCCTGCTTCGCGAGTTCGCCAAGCGGCTCCAGGGTTCGCTCGCCTCCGACCAGGAGACGGCCGCGTCGCCGCCAACAGGTGAGGAGCCGTCGGGTGCGGCGGAAACGCCGGTTTCTCCGGGTGCGCCGGAGACGCCCACCGCGGCGGCCCCAGGGACCCCGGCTTCTGCCGGCGAGCCCGAGGCCCCGATCTCGCCGGAGGGCGAACCGCCCACGCCGCCCACGCCGCCCACGCCGCCTACGCCGCCCGTGCCGCCCAGCGACTCAGCGCCACCGGAGGCGCCCGTCTCCCCCGCTGGCGATGTCACGCCGCCGCCGCCCCCCGCGTCGGCCGCCGGCCCCGCGGAGCCCGGACCGCCGCCTCCACCGAGCCCCGG
>JAFASQ010000184.1 GCA_019244395.1 Solirubrobacterales bacterium
TAGGTCGTCGACTCGCTGCGCTCAGGCTGGATCGGGACCGGACCCAAGGTTCACCGCTTCGAGCAGATGCTGGCCGACTACGTGGGCGTGGCCGAATGCCGGTGTGTGTCCTCGTGCACCGCGGCGCTGACCCTCTCGATGCGGGTCCTGGGAATTGGTCCCGGCGACGAGGTCCTGGTACCGGCGTTGACCTTCGTGGCCTCGGCCAACGCGGTCGAGCATGCCGGCGCGACCCCGGTCCTGGTCGACTCCGAGCCGGGCAGCGGGTTGATCGATCTCGACCAGGCCGAGGCGGCCATCACCCCCCGCACGAAGGCGATCATGCCGGTTCACCTGGCGGGGCGACCGGTCGACATGGATCGCCTGACCCGCCTGCGCGACGAGTACGGCGTGCAGATCCTCGAGGACGCCGCGCACGCGCTCGGTGCCCAGTGGCGAGGCCGGATGATCGGCGCATTCGGCAACCTGACCGCGTTCTCGTTCTACGTGACCAAGAACGTGACGACGATCGAGGGCGGCGCGCTCGTCACGCAGGATCCGGAGGTGGCGGCCCGGGTCGAGCGCCTGGCCCTGCATGGCCTCAGCTTGGGCGCATGGCAGCGCTTCTCGGACGCCGGCTTCAAGCATTACGAGGTGGTCGAGCCGGGCTTCAAATACAACATGACCGACGTCCAGGCCGCGCTCGGGCTGCATCAGTTGCCGCGGCTTGATGAGTGGATCGCTCGTCGGGCGCAGTTGTGGGCCCGGTACGATGACCTGCTGGCGGACCTACCGGTGCATACGCCCCCGCCTGCCGATCCCAACAGCATCCATGCGCGCCACCTTTACCAGGTGACGATTGATCCTGACGCGCCGCTGACCCGCGATCAGCTGCTGCATGGTCTGATCACCCACAACATCGGCACCGGCGTGCACTACCTTGGCGTACACCTCCATCCGTTCTACCGGGACAAATACGGCCTCGAGCCCAGCCAGTTCCCGGTCGCCACCGCCATATCCGAGCTGACCTTGAGCCTGCCGCTGAGTCCGAAGGTGAGCGAGGCAGACCAGGACGACGTGGTGGGCGCTCTGGCGGAGCTCTTGACGTGAGGCCATCCCGATGAGCACCTCCGACTATTCGGCTCGGCGCGTCGGCGGTCGAGTGCCCCCATGGCTGCGCGACGCCGAGCGCGCCCGACCGATCCCGATCGAGGTGTGGATCACCGGAGCGCTCGTCGTGATCGCCGCGGTGATCCGGATCGTGGTCCTCACCAACCAGAGCTACTGGATGGACGAGGCGCTCACCGCGTATGAGGCGCAGCTCCCGCTCGGAGCGATGATCAACACGATGGTGCACGTCGAGACGACGCCGCCGCTGTACTTCGTGCTGATCTGGGTCTGGGCGCACTTGTTCGGCACCGGCGAGGTGGCGTTACGCTCGGTCTCGCTGCTGGCCGGGGTGGCGCTCGTCCCGATCGCCTTTCTCTCCGCCCGCGACCTGGTGGGTCCGCGAGCCGGCGTGGTCGCGGCCGCGCTGGTCACCTTCAATCCGTTCCTGATCTGGTACTCGCAGGAGGCGCGGGCCTACATGCTGCTTGCGGCCCTTTCGGGCGCGTCGTTTCTGTGGTTCGTCCGCGCGCGGGCGCAGCCGAGCCGGCGAAACCTGGCCTGGTGGGCGATCTGGTCCTCGCTGGCCCTCATGACGCATTTCTTCGCCGGCTTCCTGGTCGCGCCCGAGGCGCTGTGGCTGCTTTGGGTGGCCAGGTCCCGTGTGGCCGGCGGTGCGGTGGCGTGCGTCGCCGTCGTACAGGTGGCGATGCTCCCGTTCGCGCTGATCGACACCGGCCACGGCGTCGGCTGGATCGGCCAGATCCCCCGGAACGTTCGGGTCTCGCAGGCTATCGCCGAATGGGGCGTCAGCATCATGTACCGCCGGGCGACGCTCGACATGGGCCTGCTCGGCGGGGTGTGCCTGCTCGCACTCGTTCTCGCGCTGCTCGCATTTGGCGGCGACCGGGTGACGCGACGGGGTGCCGCGGTGGCGGCGGCGATCGGCGGCGCGGTCTGGCTCCTGCCGCTGGTGCTGGGCATCCTCGATCCCCGGGCCGACTTCTTCCTGTCGCGCAACGTGATCGCCGCCGTCGTGCCGCTCGCCGCGCTGATCGCGGCCGCCTGCGTCGTGCCCCGCGCGCGGCTGCTGGGGGCGGCGCTCGCGCTCGCCTTGCTCGTGTTGTTCTCGGCGGCAGCGGTTCAGGTGCAAACGCACCCCTACCTGCAGCGCCCGAACTGGCGCGCGGTCGCGCATGCGCTCGGACCGGCCACCACCACCCGCGCGATCGTGGCTGCCAACGGTTTCACCGCGGACCCGCTCAAGATCTACCTGCCGCGGGCGAGCTGGGTGCAGAATCAGTCCGTGCGGGTCCGTATCGGCGAGATCGACGTGGTCGGGGATCTGAAGCGGCAGGCGCTCCAGCCCCAGCGGATCGTGCTGCCCAAGCAGATGCCGGTGTGGATCACGCCCCAGGGCGATCCCGTGCCGAGCATCGTCGCGCCGCCGGGGATGAGGCTTCTGGCGCGCTTCCGGGTCGCCAACTGGCTGGTGGCCCGGTTCGTGCTCGACCACCCCACGCGCCTGAGCGTCAAGCAGCTGCTCGCGCGAGAGCACCAGTACTTCATACGGCCGCCCCGCGACAACCTCGTGTTCTTCCAGAGGCCGGAGCGCTGAGATGCTGAGCGTCGTGGTGCCGGTGTACGGATGCGCGGATTGCCTGGTCGCGCTGCACGCCCGGCTGACCAACAGCGTGGCCCAGATCAGCGACACCTACGAGTTCGTTTTCGTGGACGACCGCAGCCTCGACGACGGCTGGTCCGTGCTGGAGCGGCTGGCGCGCGAGGACGAGCACGTCCGGGCCTACCGGCTGAGCCGGAACTTCGGCCAGGACGCCGCCATCACCGCCGGCCTCAGCCTCGCGCGCGGAGACTGGGTGGTCGTGATGGACTGCGATCTGCAGGAGGCCCCCGAGGACATCCCGCGGATGTGGGCGGCGGCCGGCGAGGGCTACGAAATCGTGCGCACGGTCCGCCGGGGGTGGCGCCATTCCGCCTTCCGGCGCTGGACCAGTCGCCTCTACCGGCGCCTCACGGTGGAGACCGACGTGCGCCCTGACTACAGCAACCTCAGCCTGCTCTCGCGGCGCGTGGTCGACGCGTTCCTGCGGCTCCATGACCGCGACCGCGAGTACATGATCGCGCTCGACTGGCTCGGGTTCGACTCCACCCAGATCGAGATCGACCACCACGAGCGCCACGCCGGCGAGAGCGGCTACACGCTGCGCCGGCTGGTCCAGGTCGCGCTCGACGGGATGTTCTTCAGAAGCACGGTGCTGCTCCGGCTGGTCGTGCTGCTCGGCTTCGTGGTCGCGCTGATCGGCGTGGTCATCGCGCTGTTCGAGGTCGTCGACTACTTCGTGGAGCCCGAGAAGAGCGTGCCCGGCTACACCTCGCTCGCCGTGCTGCTCGTTGTACTGGCCGGGTTCATCATCGTCAGCGTCGGCGTCGTCGGCCTGTACGTAGGGAGGATCTTCGAGCAGGTGAAGAACCGTCCGCTGTTCCTGATCGAACAGGAAGCGAGAGGCGACTCGGCTACCGAGACGCCGCCAGCACGTACACCATCTCGCGCCCTCCCGGAATCGGAAACGACCGCAGGATCCGCTCGCGGTAGCGCGCCATCTCCTCCGCGAGCGTCTGCTCCGTGAACCGCTGGGCGTGGCCGCCGACCCCGGGGTCGGCGGCGCGCCGGCCGAGTCGCGCGATCAGCGCCAGCTCGCTCGAGGCCAGGTTGCGGACGGGCTCGGACACGATCACCCTTTCGCGGGCGGCGTCGAACATCCGGTCGATGATGCGCTCGGCCCGGGGCAGGAAGTGGTAGAGGCTGGCCTGGAGGACGACCACGTCGGCGCCCGGGAGCGGCTCCTCGTCGTGCGCCAGGTCGAGCCGGCGGGCGTCGACGCCCTGCCGGCGCAGCCGCTCGACGAATCCGGGGTTGACATCGATCCCCACATAGGAGGTGGTTCGCCCGCGGAGATGGTGCAGATAAAGCGTCCCTGGACCGCAGCACAGCTCGAGCACTGACGCCCCATCGGGCACCTCCGCCGCCACCGCCTCCATGCGCGCGGTGTAGTGGCGGCCGTAGAGCACGCGCATCAGCAGCTCGTAGCCGAGCGTGCTGCGGTAGACGAGGCTCGTGCTCAAGTCGGCTGGGCGGGAGCTTGCGAGGCGGCGGCCTTGCCGCCCAAGTCGGCGAGCGTCAGCTGGTGCGCGGGCGGGCGCTCGAGCGGCCGCGTGATCGTCACCCGCAGGTCGGGATCCACGTGCACGAGCTCACCGGACTGCAGCGGACGCCAGCCGGGATCCTCGTCCATGCGCTCGCTGGCCACGACCACGGCGGGCTTGTTGGCCAGATCCCCGGAGCGGACGCGGACCGATCCCCGGGCGCTGGCGTGCTCTAGATGGCGGCCGCCCGCCGGACCGCCCGCGTCGCGCTCGAGCACATACAGCTCGTGCACATCCGGATAACGAAGCGCCCAGAGATCAGAGTCGGTGATGAGGATCAGGTTCAGCGCGAACACCGGCAGGTTGTCGGCGATCCACCCGGCGGCCCGGGCGATCGCGGCGCTCACGTCGCCGTCGCGCTCGATCTCGCGGGTGATCAGCGCGAAGTAGCGCTCCGAATCGGTCTCGCCCTGCACGAGCGTTGCCGCATCGCCGAGCTCCTGCTCGAGACGGGCGATGTTCTCGATCACGCCGTTGTGGGCGAACAGCCGCCCTCGCTGCTCGAAAGGATGCGTGTTCTCCGGGCTGACCGCGCCGGTCGAGGCGTAGCGGACGTGGGCGACGAACGTGCGCGAGCTCACCTCGCGGGCCTCCTGGGCGAACTGCTGATCCTCGTAGGCGGCCAGCGGCTGCTTGGAGACGATCGGATGTCCGTCCGGGTCGTACGTCCCCAGGCCGGTCCCGTCGGGCTCGCGCCGGCTCTGCTCGGCCAGCGAGTCGGGCGCCTCGAGCAGCCAGAAGGTGGCACGGACGGCCTCACGGCCTCCGCTCATGCCGAACAGCCTGCACACGACCCGCGACCTTAGCGCGGGCAGCCTGGCCAGTGGCTCGATGGCGCCCGCGTCCGGCCGGCGGCCACTGTCAATCAAATTTCAAAAACATGTCCTATCGTGGTCGCAGCACACGAGAAAGGCATGTCGTCATGAGGTTCTTGCGCACAGTCTCTACCCAACGTCTGCTGGCCATCCTGGCCGGCGTGATCATCGCCGTGGCCGGCGGCACCGCGATCGCGGTCGCCGGGACCTCGGGCGGGGCGGTACCGCGCCGCGAGTCGCTCGCCCAGGCGCTTCATCAGGCGGCCACCGCGCCTCAGGTCAGCGGCATCTCGGCCCGGATCAAGTTCACCAACAACCTGATCAGCTCCTCCGACCTCCAGGGTTCAGACCCGATCCTGAACGGCGCCTCCGGCCGCCTCTGGGTGTCGAACGACGGCCGCATGCGCCTCGAGCTCCAGGGCCAGAACGGCGATGCCCAGGCGGCGCTCGACAACGGAAGCTTCTCGATCTATGACCCGATGTCGAACACGGTCTACAAGGGCTCACTGCCGGCGCAAGGTTCGACGTCGAAGGACAAGGCGGGTGCCAAGGACACGATCCCCTCGGTGGCGCAGATACAGGCTCAGCTGAACCAGCTGCTTCAGCACGTCAACCTGGTTGGCCCCACGCCGCGCAACGTGGCCGGCCAGCCGGCGTACAAGATCGTGCTCTCGCCCAAGCACGACGGCGGGCTGCTCGGTGACGTGCAGCTCGCCTGGGACGCCGCGCACGGCGTGCCGCTCGGCATCGCGATCTACTCGACCCAGAGCAGCGCCCCGGTGCTCGAGCTCAAGGCCACCAACATCTCGTTCGGCCACGTCCCGAACAGCGCCCTATCGATCCAGGCGCCGGCCGGGGCCAAGACCGTCCAGGTCGCGCCCACCGCGACCGGCGCTGCGGCCAAGGGTGGCGCGAAGGCGCACGGCAAGCGTGGCGCCAAGGGCCATGCCGAAGTCACCGGCCCGGCCGCCGTCCAGTCCCATCTGCCGTTCACGCTGGCGGCGCCCGACTCGCTGGTGGACCTTCCGCGCCAGTCGGTGCAGCTGCTCGACTGGGGCGGCAGCCCCGCCGCGCTGGTCACCTACGGGCAGGGCCTGGGCGGGATCGCCGTGATCGAGCAGAGTGCGTCCTCGGGCCAGGCATCCTCGCAATCGCCGTCGCAGAGCGGCGGCAGCGGCCATCCCGGCCTGACCCTTCCGACGGTCTCGATCAACGGCCACTCAGGCCAGGAGCTGGCCACCGCGCTCGGAACGGTGATCCGGTACACGAGCGGGCCGGTCCAGTACACGGTGCTCGGCTCGGTCCCGGCCACCGCCGCCGAGGCCGCCGCTAAGGCGCTGACACCCTAAAGTGGCCTCCGCATGACGGACGCTCCGCCGGACGCTGCCCCCGCGAGCCTCGGCCCCGCACCGGTCGAGGTCCGGGGCCTGGTCAAGCGTTACGGCGAGCTGGAAGCGGTTGCCGGCGTCGATCTGACGGTCCACGCCGGCGACGTCTACGGGTACCTCGGACCGAACGGCGCCGGCAAGACCACGTCGCTGCGGATGATGCTTGGCCTGATCCGTCCCACCGAGGGCACGGTCAGGCTGTTCGGCCGCGATCCGCTCGAGAGCGTCCAGGCGCTGGATGACGTGGCGGGCTTTGTCGAGGCGCCCACCTTCTACCCCTACCTGAACGGCCGGCGAAACCTCGAGCTGCTGGGGTCATTCGACGGCGGGGACGCGCGCGAGCGGATCGAGCAGGCGCTCGAGACGGTCGAGCTCTCAGACCGGGCCAAGGACAAGGTGGGTGGCTACTCGCACGGGATGCGCCAGCGGCTCGGCATCGCCGGGGCGCTGCTGCGCAACCCCAAGCTGCTGCTGCTCGACGAGCCGGCGACCGGCCTTGACCCGGCCGGCATGCGAGACATGCGGCTGCTGATCCGCCGCCTGGCCGAGCAGGGGATGACCGTCATGCTCTCGAGCCACCTGCTGGCCGAGGTCGAGGAACTGTGCAACCGCGTGGCCATCGTACGCTCGGGCAAGATCGTCTACGAGGGCGCGATCGCGGACTTGAAGCGAAGCGCGGGCGCAACCTACTGGCTGACGACCACCAACGATGAACGGGCGCTCGCCGTGTGCCGGGCGCAGCCGGGGATCGAGGGCGTGCGGACCGCGCACGGCCGGATCGCCTTCACGGCGGACGACGCCGCCGTCGCCGAGTTGTCGCAGGCGTTGATCGAGGCGCGCGCCCTGATCCAGATGCTGACGCCGCAGACGGTCACGCTCGAGGACTTGTTCTTCTCGCTCACCGAAGGCGACGGGATTGTCAACGGGGGCCGGCCGGCAGGCGAGCCCGCGACGTTGGAGGCGTCGCGATGAGCTCGGGCGTCGGCACTTTGCGCGCGCCGGCGGGGGCCGCGCCCCGATCACGCTCCCGACCCGGCGTCGCCACCGTGTACCGCTGGGAGCTGTTCAAGCTGCGCTTCCAGAAGCGCACCTACCTCGGTCTCGGCGCGGCGGCGGTCGTCCCGATCCTGTTCGTCGTGGCGGTCCACTTCCGCCACCATCGGGGCGAGGGCGGCAGCGACTTCGCCTTCGCCTCTTACCTGACCAAGAGCGGGCTGGTCGTCCCGCTGGTTCTCCTGCTGTTCGGGGCGGTGTGGATGTTTCCGCTGATCACCGCGCTGGTGGCCGGCGACATCTTCGCCTCCGAGGATCACAACGGAACCCTCAAGACCGTTCTCACACGCTCGCTCGAGCGCTGGCAGATCTTCGCCGGCAAGGCGCTCGCCGCCCTGACCTATGCGATCGTGGCGATCTTCATCAGCGGCACGGTGGCCGTGATCGCCGGCTGCATCCAGTCGGGCTTCAACTCGGTCCAGACGCTGAGCGGGACCATCGTCTCCGCGCCCAAGGGGCTCGAGTTGGTGTACATGAGCCTGCTCATCTACCTGATCCCGATCGCCACCGTGGTGTGCATCGGCGTGCTGCTCTCGACGATCACCCGCAACAGCGCGGCCGCGGTGGTCGGGACGCTGATGATCTCGCTGCTCTTCCAGCTGATCGGCATCCTGCCCGGGCTGGGCGCCACCGTGCCCTACCTGCTGAGCACCCAGTTCAACGCCTGGCAGGGCCTGTTGCGCCAGCCGATCGACTGGGCGCCGGTAGTTCGGGCGGCGTGGGTGTGCGCGATGTACGGGATCCCGGCGCTGGTGGCGGCCTTCCTGGTCTTCCTGCGCCGCGACGTCGCCGGTGGTTGACCGGGTCCTCGTCGTCGACGACGACCCGCCGCTGCGTCGGATGCTGGCCCGAACTCTGACCGCCGAGGGATACGAGGTATCCGTGGCCGCGGACGGCGGGGCGGCGCTGGCCGAAGCCGAGCGCAGCGCGCCCGACGTGATCGTCCTCGACGTGGCCATGCCGGGACTCGATGGGATGACCGTCGCGCGCCGGCTACGGGGCAAGGGGCTGCCGACGCCGATCCTGATGCTCACCGCACGCGACGCCGTGCCCGATCGGGTCGCCGGGCTCGAGGCGGGCGCCGATGACTACCTGGTCAAGCCTTTCGCGGTGCAGGAGCTGATCGCGAGACTGCGGGCGTTGACGCGGCGCGGGGGTGATGGCGCCGGCGGCGCCGGACTCCGCTCCTACGGCGACCTGACGCTGAACGCGGCGGGTCGACGGGCGATGCGGCGTGGACGGGCGATCGAGCTGACCGGGCGCGAGGCGGCGCTCCTCGAGCTGCTCCTGCGCGAGAGCGCCCGCGTGGTCACGCGCGAGCGCGCGCTTGAGGAGATATGGGATGGCGCCGCCGAGCCGAACGTGGTCGATCGCTACGTCACGCGGCTGCGGCGCAAGCTGGGCTCGCCGCCGCTGATCAAGACGGTCAGAGGGAGCGGCTTCACGCTGCGAGCGTGAGTGGGGGAACGCGCGCCGGCGGTCAGGCCACTTCGGCCAAAAGCATGTCGTGCACCTGATCCTCGGTTACGGGATGCATCAGGGCGTAGCCTTGGACCGCATCGCAACTCAGCTCCCGAAGCTGCGCGAGTTGCGCCTCAGTCTCCACCCCTTTGGCCACGACCTCCAGTCCGAGCGCATGCCCGAGTTCCAGCAGCGCGGCCAGCAGCGAGGCGGCCCGCGGCGAACGGTCCAGGTCCGCGACGAAGCTGCTGTGGAGCTTGAGCGTGTCGATCGGCAATTCCCGCAGCTTCGCGAGCGGCCACACACCCGCGCCGAAGTCATCGATCGCGATCCTCACCCCAACGGCCTTCAGGCTCTCCAACGCGGTAATGGCCGATCCTGGATCCTCGGCCAGGTCGCGCTGGGCCACCTCGAGACACACGGCAGTCGGATCGAGCCCGCGGTCTTGGAGCGCCTGGCCGACCCCCGAGGGCAGCGCCGGATCGCGGAGTTGAGCCGATGAGATGTTCAGCGAGAGAGTCATGTCGGGCTTTCGTGCGCGCCAGCGCACCAGCTGGGCCAGCCCCTGCTCGAGCACGAAGCGCCCGATCGGGATCACCAGCCCGAGGTCGTTGGCCAGGGGCATGAACTCCCGCGCCGCGATCAGACCGCGTCTCGGGTGCTGCCATCGCACCAGCGCCTCGACGCTCGCCACCTCGCTCAAATCGTGCAGGAGCAGGCTCGGCTGGTAGTGGACGCGCAGTTCGCACCGCTCCACGGCCTGCCTGATCGCCGCCTCGGAGTCGATCCGATCACGCGCACGCCGGCGCGAGTCCTCGTCGAACAGCTCGTAACGGGACCGACCCCGCTCCTTGGCCCAGTACATGGCCGCGTCGGCCTCGCGAATGATGGCCTCGGGGGCAACGGTGGGGTCGGTGACGATGGCGATCCCGATGCTCGCCGTGACGCATGCTCTGACCCCTTCGAGGTCGACCGGGAGGCGAACCGCGTCGCAAATTCGATCGGCGATCAGCACCACCTCGCGCTCTGTGCTCAGCCCCTCGAACAGGAAGGCGAATTCGTCTCCGCCGAACCGCGCGACGGTGTCGGTCGGGCGCAGCAGCGTGCTCAAGCGCTCGGCCAGCGTCGCGAGCAGCCGGTCTCCCGCCGCGTGACCAAACGAGTCGTTGATCTGCTTGAAGTTGTCGAAGTCCAGGAACAGCACCGCCGGCGGAGCGCCCGAGCGGCGCGAGCGCTCGAGCGCGACCCCGAGCCGGTCCAGGAACAGGGCGCGGTTGGGCAACCCCGTGAGCTGATCGTGCAGCGCCTGACGGACGAGCCGCGCCTCGACGCGCTTACGTTCCACGGCGTGCAAGAGGGCGCGCCGAAGCAGCCTCGGCTCGAGCTCGGTGCTGAGCAGACAATCCTGCGCCCCCTGCTCCAGCGCGCTGAGCGCCAGCCGTTCGTCGTGGCGGGCGCAGAGCACGACGATCGCGGCCTTGGGAGCCGACATCCGGACGTACTCGAGCACTGCGAGGCCGTCCTCGCGGTCATCTGGCGGGGCGCCGCCATCGAGGTCGAGCAGCACGCAGCAGCCGGGATCGTCGAACAGCGCCTCGGTGCTGGCGGCATCCCAGGTGGCGTGCGTGACCAGGTGAACGTCACTCCACGAAGCGTGGAGGTGCTCTTCGATCCGGCACGCCGTGCGGTGATCGGCCGACAGCAGCAGCACCCTCACCGGTCCCGCGTGGACCGAATCGACGGGCAAAGAACCCCCTGACCACGAGCAAGAAGCTCGACATCCGTGTTGAAACCTGCTCACCACAAATATGGGTCCGGCACCAAGAAACTTGCGGCCGAGCGGAAAACTTCCCGGGTCGCGCGGCGAGCGCCGGCGTGCTTCGGGGCCCGAAGCGGAAGACAATGAGACTGACCGTACGCCCGCAGAGCCTTCGGGTCAGGCTGATCCTCGCCGCCGCCGGCGCCACGCTGGCCGCACTCGCGCTGTTCGGCATTGCCACCGTCGTGCTCGTCCGGCACGAGCTCCGCGGCTCGCTCGACGGCGCCCTGCGCCAGCGCGCCGAGCAGGTGGCGCAGCTCGCCGTGTCGGCCCCGGGCGTGCTGAATAACCCAGGGGCCCTTGAGAGCCCGGTGTCGGGCCGCCAAATCGTCGTCGAGGTGATCGACGCCCACGGCCGGATCGTGGCCCGCTCGCTCACGCTGGGCGCGCGACTCCTGCCCCAGGATCGACTGGCCCGCACCGCCATCGCCTCCGGCGCGACCGGGTTCGAGAACGTCGATCTCGACGACCGGCTGTTCCGGCTCTACGCCGCGCCGATCGCCCTGTCCGGGCCCGCCGGCGGCGGCGCGGTGCTCGTGGCCTCGGACACCACCGACATCGCACGCACCACCGATCATCTCGGCTTTGTGGTGGTGCTGATCGGGGCGGGCGTGGCGCTGGTCGCGGCGCTGCTGGCGGCGGTGCTGACGCGCCGCGGGCTGCTTCCGCTGCGGCGCTTGGCGGATGCGGCCGGCGAGATCGAGCGGACGGCCGATGTCTCGCGGCGCCTTCCGGAGAGGGCGGCTCCGGACGAGATCGGGCAGTTGACCGGTGTGCTGAACCGCATGCTCGCCTCCCTCGAGGCGGCGCGGGCCGGCGAACGGCGCTTCCTCGCCGATGCCTCCCACGAGCTGCGCACCCCAGTGACCACGCTGCTCGGCAACGTCGAGTTCGCCGTCCGCCACGGCGCTGATTCCGAGGTGCTCGAAGAGCTCCAGCGCGACGCCCGCCGCCTGGCTAGGCTCGTGGACGATCTGCTGGTTTTGGAGCGGGCGGGCGAGTCCGCAGTCCTCGACGTTCCCGTGGATGTCGCTGCGGTTGCGGACGAGGTCGTCCGAGCGCACGAGGGCGACCACAGCCGAGTCGTGTGCGGACTCCTCGACGCGGCGGTTGTCCGCGGTGACGCCGGCGAGATCTCTCGCGCGCTCGAAAACCTGGTCGAGAATGCCCTCGTGCATGGTCCGGCGCGCGGTCGGGTGACGGTCTCGGTGGCGCGCTCGGACGACCGAGTCCTGGTGACGGTTGCCGACGAGGGAGCCGGACCATCCTCGGAGCACCGCGAGCGGCTGTTCGAGCGCTTCTGGCGGGGCCCCGGCGCCTCGGCTCGCCCCGGCTCGGGGCTCGGGCTGTCGATCGTGGCGGCGATCGCGCAGCGGCACGGGGGCGTGGTGCGCGTCGACGGCTCGAGGTTTACCCTCGATCTGCCGGCATTACGAGTGGAATGATGAGTGAAATCCGGAGGCTGCCAGAGATTCTCATA
Source organism: Solirubrobacterales bacterium (assembly GCA_019244395.1). Classification (GTDB taxonomy): domain Bacteria; phylum Actinomycetota; class Thermoleophilia; order Solirubrobacterales; family Solirubrobacteraceae; genus Palsa-465. The sequence continues at coordinate 12,328 of JAFASQ010000184.1, forward strand.
CTGCTCTTACTGAGCGCTGATTGTCTGTCCTCACGATGGCAGGCCAGCAGCGAATGACTGACCCTCCATATCAATCTCGAGCCGTGCTGGCGCGGGACGCCGCGCTCGCGCGTGTCAGCCGCACGCGACGGTGGGTCATCGCCGCAGCGGCGGCGCTCACGGCCGGCTTCGCCGCGCTCGTGTCCGCCGTGGCGCCCGGAAAGACGCTCACGTCCAAGTCCCCCGGTCTCGCCTCGGCGGCCACGGCGACGCGCTCGACCCCGGGCAGCACCCGTTCGTCCGCGATCCCCGCGATGCCGCCGCCCGCGAAGGCGGGCGACCTTGGTCTGCAGGCCCCGGGCCAGGCGCCCTCGTCGGTGCCCGACCAGTCGCAGCCCCAGAGCATCCCCTCGCAGCCGCCCCCGGCTCCGCCGTCATCCTCGTCCGGTGGCGGTGGGGGCGTGGTCTCCGGGGGCTCATAGGCGAACGCGGCGGGCCGGCGATGGCACCGGAGGTTCAGGACTCAAGGCGCCTTGAGGCGTTCGGCACCGTCGCGGTCGTTGCCGTGGCCGATCCTTCGGGCGGCCGGCTTACGCGCGCGGTCGCCGCGGTCGACCGCACGGTGGCCGAGTTCGACCGCGCATGCTCGCGGTTTCGCGACGACTCCGAACTGACTGCGCTGAATGCCTCCGCGGGCACGGCCGTGCGGGTCGGGCCGGTGTTGCTCGAGGCGGTGAGTGCGGCCTTGCGAGCCGCGCGGCTGACGGGCGGAGACGTTGACCCGACGGTGGGGGAGGCGCTGATCGCGCTCGGCTATGACCGCGACTTCGCTGTGCTGGAGCGATCCGCGCCGCAGTACTCGCGGGCCGTCGCGTCCATCCCGGGCTGGCGGACCGTTCAGCTGGACCCCGGCGGGAGCATGGTCCGGACCGCACCGGGCGTGATCCTCGACCTGGGCGCCACGGCCAAGGCGCTGGCTGCCGATCGCGCCGCCGCGCGCGCCTTCGCTGCCGTCGGTTGCGGCGTGCTGGTGTCGTTTGGCGGCGACCTCGCGATGGCCGGGGCTGCGCCTTCCGACGGCTGGCGGGTGCGGGTCACCGACGACCATCGCGCCGGCCTGGATGCGCCGGGTCAATGGATCGCGTTGCGCTCGGGTGGCCTCGCCACCTCGAGCGTTTCGGTTCGCCGGTGGCGCACGCGGTCTGGAGTTGCGCATCACCTAGTCGACCCATCGACCGGGCTCCCGGCGGGGGGGATGTGGCGGACAGCCAGCGTGGCCGCCGCGTCGTGTCTCGACGCGAATATCGCCAGCACCGCGGCGATCATTCGGGGCGCGCTCGCGGTGGGGTGGCTCTCTGAGCTCGGACTGCCGAGCCGGCTGGTCTCGGTCGACGGGATGGTTCGGCACCTTGCGGGGTGGCCGGCCGAAGGCGATGATCTTCCGGTGGTTGCGGTGTCGGGCGCCGGCGCGCGGGAGGCCGGTTCGGGGTTGGGCGCCGGCGCGCAGGAGGCCGGTTCGGCGCCGGCCGGCGGCGCTCAGGGGGCCGATTCTGGGTCGGGCGTTGGCGCGCGGGAGGCTGGTTCGGGGTCGGCCGGCGGCGCTCAGGAGGCTCGGGCGTGAATCTTGCCGCCACCCTCGCCCCCACCGCGTATTGGTATCTCGCGCGCGGTACGGGCGCGGTCGCGCTGGTGCTGCTGACCGGTAGCGTGGTCCTCGGCATCGTGGGCTCTGTCCGGTTTGCGGCGCCGCGCTGGCCCCGCTTCGCGATCGACACCGTCCATCGCGACCTTTCGCTGCTGGTGCTGGTCGTACTGGCGATCCACGTCATCACCAGCATCCTTGATGGATTCGCCCCGATAACGCTCCTGGACGGGGTGGTTCCCTTCGCGACGCCGTATCGGCCGTTGTGGATGGGCCTCGGCACCCTCGCCTTCGATCTGCTGCTGGCCATCGCCATCACGAGCCTGGTGCGCCGCCGGCTCGGTTACCGCGCCTGGCGCGCCATCCACTGGCTGGCTTACGCAAGCTGGCCGGTCGCCGTGCTGCATGGACTTGGCACCGGCAGCGACATCAAGCAGTGGTGGATGCTGGGGTTGACCGTGGCCTGCATCGTCGCCGTGCTGGTGGCGGTGTGGGCGCGCCTCGCTCACGTGTCCGGCGAACACGCCGGACTGCGCGCGCCGGCCACGGCGCTCGCGGTGATCACGCCGATCGGACTGGCCATCTTCACGCTCGCCGGACCGCTCCAGCAAGGCTGGGCGCGCCGCGCCGGCACGCCGAAGTCATTGTTGGGACGGCCGGGGCCGGCGGCGTCGCCTGGCGGGGCCGTCTCGCCCCCGGCAGGATCCAGTGCTCTGCCTGCGTCTTTCACCGCCACGCTCGGCGGTGCGGTCAGCGAGTCGCAGGCGTCCGGCGGTGCGGTCGTCAACCTCGCCATGCGGGTGAGCGGCCAGGTCCGTGGCCGCCTGCGGGTCAGGATCGGAGGGGTGCCGATCGGCGCCGGTGGCGGGCTGTCGATGACGGGCAGCCAGGTCGACCTGGCCTTGGCGGGCCGCCCCTCGGTTCTCCAGGGCCAGATCGCCGCGCTGCAGGGCGAGGACTTCGACGCGCGGCTGAGCGATGCGGCCGGGACCACGGTCGACGTCCGCGCCCAGCTTCAGATCGACAGCCAGACCAACACGGTGACCGGAATCCTGTCTGGGTCGCGGGTGAGTTGATGAGCGCGCCTCACCACGGTCTGCCCCGACTGCTGGCCGGCCTCGAGCCGGGCGGCGCGCCGATGTCGCTCGCCGGGCACACCCACATCCACGGCCCGCTGCCGTACATCGCGCCTGACCAGCTGATCGAGGAGGTGGGGCGCAGCGGCTTGCGCGGTCGCGGCGGAGCGGACTTCCCGACTGCCCGCAAGCTCCGGGCGGTGGCCGTGCGCCGGCGCGTCGGCCCGGTGCTCGTCAATGGCTCGGAGACCGAGCCGGCCAGCGCGAAGGACCGCCTGCTGCTCGCGCGCCTGCCGCACCTGGTCCTCGACGGCGCGGTTCTCGCCGCCGGCGCGGTCGGCGCCTCCGAGGTGATCGTCAAGGTGGGTGAGGGGGCGGCCGACGCGCTTGACGCGCTTCGCGGCGCGGTGTCGGTGCGCGATGGCGATCGGGTCCGGATCTCGGTCCTGGCCGGTCCCGAGGGCTACGTCACCGGCGAGGAGAGCGCCGTCGTCCATTTTTTGAACGGCGGTCCGGCGAAACCGACATTTGTGCCTCCGAGGCCGTTCGAGCGCGGAATCCGCGGCCGGCCCACGCTGATCCAGAACCCCGAGACGCTGGCCCAGCTCGCGCTGGTCGCGCGCTTCGGCTCGAGCTGGTATCGCGAGCTCGGCACGCTGGCCGATCCCGGCTCGGCCCTGGTCACGATCACCGGTTCAGTGAGACATCCGGGCGTGTACGAGCTCGCCTTCGGCACGCCGATGAGCGACCTGCTGGACGCGGCGGGTGGTCCGGTCGAGCCGCTCCAGGCGTTGCTGGTCGGCGGGTACTTCGGCACCTGGGTCGACGCCTCGAATGCCGTAGGACTGCGGCTGGCCCGCGAGGACCTGCGCTCGGTTGGCTGCTCGCTCGGCTCGGGCGTGCTGATCGCCTTGGGCGAGAGCGCGTGCGGGGTACACGAGAGCGCACGCGTGATCTCGTACCTGGCTTCGCAGTCCGCCGGCCAGTGCGGGCCGTGCCTGTACGGGCTGCGGGCGATTGCCGATTCGTTTGGTGCTTTGGCTGACGGCGTTGCCGAGCCGCGCGAGCGTGACCGGCTGCTGCGCTGGTGCGCCGACGTTCGTGGTCGCGGCGCCTGTCATCACCCGGATGGCGCGGTGCGCTTTGTGGAGAGCGCGCTGCGGGTGTTCGCCCGCGATCTGGAGGGGCACCCACGGGGACGCTGTGATGCGCTGCCGGCAGGTCTGCCCCTTGGTGACTCGGCCGTCCAGCCGCCTGGCTCGGCCAACCGGCGCACTCGCGCGCTCGCCCGATGAGCGCCACCCTGCGCATCAACCCGATCGCGTGCGAGGCGCACGGCCTGTGCGTGGAACTCCTGCCCGAGCTGATCCGGTTGGATGACTGGGGTTATCCGATCCTGGACGAGTCCGAGGTGCCGTCCGATCTGATCGGCTTGGCGCGGCGGGCCGTGGACGCCTGCCCGACGCTGGCGCTTCTGCTCGACGACGACCGAGATTAGGACCGCTACTAACCGTCCCGCCGGGGAGGCCGCGGCCGGCCGTGCGAGCGGTGCTCGACGCCGTGGAGGCCGGATTGCGGCGCTTGTGGACCGACGCCGACTGTTCTAGATTGCCCCGGGTGCGTGCACGAGCCCGGCTGTGGGCGCGGCGCCCTAGGGCTCGAGCCTTCCGGCGAGGCTCGCGGCGGGTGACGTCCGCATTGCTGGTCGGCGCTGCCTGGTTAGGCATCGCCGCCAGCCCCGCGGCCGCACAAGGGGGAACCGGATATTCGGTGACCTTCGTCGCGCGCGAGTGCAGCAGCTATTCCTACATCTTCGCGAACACTTCGCGCGACAACCTCATGCAGACCTTGGAGGACGTGGGGCCGGATTCGCCGTATAGCCGCGACCCGAACACAGGCTTCCTGGTGCCACTGGTCAACCCGCAGTATGAGGACCAGGCTCCGCAACTACCCCCCAATTGCAAGCCGCTGGTCGGCTGGGCGTTCACGATGGGGTATCCCGGCAACGAGGGCATTTTCTCGGGACCCTGGGGCGACTTGACCGTTGTGCACAATCCCCTCCGCTCCGTCTATACCACGGCCTCGGCCCCTGAGCTCGATCAGAACGGCGTCGCGACCGGGCCGCTGATCGAAGGCGCCACCACGATCGAGCTCACTTCAACGGAACTTGCCGTGGCGCAGTCGGGCGTGTTCAACCTGCGGCTGATCAGCGGTCTGCCGGATGACCCGGTCATGGCGCGGACGTTCAACATCGACGGCAACCCGAACGAGCCGTTGTACGCATTCGGCGCGCTGCGCTGCGGAATCGACAATCAGTTCGGCGACAACATCGAGGCGATCTACTTCCCCGACGGGGTGCGCCACGTCTACTGCTACGCGTACCTCGTGACGCCGCCACCCACAGCCGGGACCATCACGATCCAGAAGCAGGTCGTCGGCGCGCCGGCCGGGGACAACCCCGTTTTCCCGTTCAGCGGCACCGTCTCCTACGGCACGGGCGGTTTTCAGCTAGCCAGCGGCGAGTCGATGCGGTTCGCCCGTGCCGGCGGCAAAAGCTGGACCGCCACCGAGGGCGCGGTGGCGAATTACCGGCTGCGCAACATCAGCTGCAGCGCGCAGGCCTCGGGCGGTGCGGCGGGCGCAAGCACATACACCGTCAGCGGCTCGACGGTCACCATCGACCTCGTGGCGAGGGAGAACGTCACCTGCGTGTTCACCAACCAATACGTGCCGCCGCCGGGCGGCTTGACAATCCGCAAGGTGACGCTCGGTGGCGTCGGGACATTCCGTTACAGCATCAGCCGCGGTGGGCGACGGCGGGCAGTAAGCGCCACCACCACCGAGGCCGGCGTGGCGGTAGACGCCACGCCCTCGCTGTTGAGCCTGCGGCCGGGTTCCTACACGATTCGTGAGCGCGCCCCGGCTTCGCCAGACGGGCGCTGGCGTTCGGTCAGCGTGCGCTGCAACGGGACCAGTCGATCGACCACCGGGTCGTTGATGGTGCAGATCGTCAGCGGCCAGGCGACCGTCTGCACGTTCGTCAACCGGTTCATCCCCCGGGGCTCGATCTCGATCGCCAAGATCACCGAGGGCGCGACCGGCACGGCGGCCTTCCAGGTCATCCCGGTTCGCGACCCAGCGATTCGGTACCTCCAGGCAGCGACCACGACCACCCCCGGCGTGGCGGCAGACGCCAAGCCCAAGACGCCAGCCGACGCCACCGATCGCCTCCGCCTCGGCACCTATGGCATCGTCGAGCAGTCGCCTTTGGCCAGCCTCTCGGAGGGGGAATGGACGCTGACCAGCGTGGTCTGCAACGGCGTGAGTGTGCCGTTCGGCCAGGGCATCGCATTGGTCACCCTTACGCGGACCAGCCCGCAGGCCCGCTGCGTCTTCACCAACAGCTTCACCCCAGCGCCGGTTCCACCACCACCCCCGCCGGGGCCGCCGCCCCCGCCCCCGCCGCCACCCCCGCCGCCCCCACTGCCGCCGGCCCCTGACTACCAGATCGCCGACCTGGTGGTCACGAAGGAAGCGTCGGCCCCCGGTGTCACTCGTGGAAGCCTGGTCGACTTCCGGATCACGGTCGAGAACCGCGGCCCGGACGCGGCCCAGCACGTGGTGCTCACCGACCAACAATCCGGCGCCGCGGAGGTCGTTGCGGTCCACACCTCCAAGGGAAGCTGCCGGAGCGGGCCCGTGATCCACTGCCGGTTGGGAACGATCGCGGCCGGCTCCAGGGTGACTATCACCGTCCGGATGCGCGTGACCACTGGGCAATCGACGTTCACGAATCGCGCGGTCGCGGGGTCGGGCACCCTGGACGCGAACCTCGCGAACAACGTCGCCAGCGCCCGGGTGGACGTCGCCGCGCCACCGCCCCCCCCGCCGCCGCGCGTGACGGGCTGAGCCGGCGCTGCGCCGCTCGCGCCCGGTTTATTCCGTCCCGTCGAAGCGCGCCGGCGCTCAGCCCCGCGCCGTGCGGGGCAGGTCGATCTTGATCGGGTCGTGGTTGATGAGGTCGACCGTGAGCCCGCCGGACGCGCGCGTCGTGGCAATCCGTCTGAGCAGTCCGCTGCCGGTGAGGATCCATAGTGTGATATCGCCGTTGCGTCCGTAGCGAAATTCGTCCACTGGGGCCCCGGCGATCCTCGTCTGCCCGATCAGGCGCGGCGTCGCGGCGCTGATGTTGGCCGTATTGTCGATCGTCTCGGCGGAGAGCAGGTTGATGAACCCGATCATCGCGTGCACCGGATTGCCATGTTCGTCGGGCACCTCGCGCAGGTAATGGCGGCTGCCCGGCGAGGCCTGGGCGAGGACCGTTGTGCGTGTCCAGAAGAACCGCCTTGGCGGTCCGAGGCTTGGGTCGACGGGGCCCACCAGCGCCGTCCCCCGGCCGCTGCGAAAGTCGACGCGGCCGGTGGCCCGGGCGGGCTGGCCGTCGACCTGGAGGTTGGCCGTGAATTGGGCTCCCCCGCGCCTGAAGTCGGACTCGAGCACCTGGGCGAGCATCAGCACCTGCGCATCGGTCGCGCGCGCGCCCGTGGTGCTAGTGCGGGTCTGGCGCTGCTGAGCGCCACAGCCTGCCAGCAAAAGGCAGATGAGCAGGGCGCACATTGCGCCGGCGCGCTTCCTCATCCCACCGCCTCGCGCTCGGGATTGCCGACCGCGGGCGCCGCGGGGGCGGTGGCGGCCGCCGGCATGTTCGGCTGCGGTGGCGGCGCGGGCACGGTCCGGTAGTCGAGTTGGGGCGGTGCGGGCACGAGTCGCAGTCGGTTGTGGCCGGTGGCGACCGAGTGCCCACACGAGCGGCCGGTCAGCGCCTGCAGCCGGCCCGGCACCGATCGGGGACCGCCGCGAGGGGCCTGATTGCCGGCGAAGCAGTTGCCCTGGGACAGCCCGTTCGCCGTCTCCAGCGCCAGGTCCAGGGCGTTTGCCTCGAGCCGATTGCCTTGCACGGTGTTGTTGGTCGCGGCGCTGTCGGGGCTATCGAGCACGACGATGCCGATCTCGGAGTGGCTGCTGACCAGGTTATCGGCCACCTGATTGCCGCTTCCGCCATTGATGGCGACGCCGGCCCCGAACCCGCCGTCCTCTGCGCGCGGCGCGCCGCGGTCGTTGTTGTCGACGATCCGGTTGCTCGTCAGCATGGATCCTCGCTGCGGGAAGCCCGGTTCCTTGCGCAGCGAGTCGATCTCCACGCCTACTCTGTTGTGCGTCCAGACGTTGTGGAGCACCGACACGTCGCCGCTGGCGTTGGTGGCCTCGTAGCCGACCTGGTTGTGCTCGGCCATGGAGTCGACCACGAGCGCGTGGCAGGCGTTGCAGTTGCCGATGTAGACGCCGCTGTCGGGCTGGCCGGAGCCGTAGACGTGGTCGAAACGGCCGTGCACGGCCCCGAACGCGTACACCCCGTACAGGCCGTTGTCGTAGGCCGTGATGTACGAGCCGCGCCAGCCTCGCAGTGACTGGCCGGAGCCGTACTGGTCCGATGGCTGCCAGACGACGCCGTTGACGAGGTAGTGGCGGACGGTCAGGTTCTCGACCGCGACGCCGTCCGCGTTGACCGTGATCCCGCTCCCGAGCCGATCTTGGCCGTCGAGCAGGACGCGGTTGCGATCGAGGCCGCGGAGCACGATGTCCGGGTGACCGGCGGCCACCGTGACACTCTCGTGGTAGACGCCGGGTGCGATCAGCACCAGGTCGCCGCGGCGCGTGGCGTCGACGGCGGCCTGGATCGTCCGGTAGCTCTGCGGGACCCGGAGCACCTGGCTGCGCCCGCCCTGTCCGTGCCCGCCTCCGCACCCCGCACACGCGAGCGCCCCCAAGACGAGCGCGGCCGCTCTGAAGCGGCCGCGCGACATCATCCGGTTACGGCTGGCGGTGGAGCTGGCGGAGGCCTGGCCGCCGCGGCTACGGCCGCGCAATCCCGCACCGGCCCCACGGGCTTCCCGGGTGTGTCCGGCCCTTCCGGTTGGCCCGTCCCGCGTGCGTCCACGCAGTTGGTGGTGCCCGCCCCCGTGAGGGTGCCGGCGCGCACCCGTGCCGTGATGTGGAACGTTTTGTGCCTCCCGCTCGGCAGCGACGCGATGTGCCAACACACCTCGCGGCCGGTCCGTGTGCGGCCCGACGCGCTCGCGCTGACGAATTCCAGCCCAGCGGGCAGGGGG
>JAFASQ010000430.1 GCA_019244395.1 Solirubrobacterales bacterium
GCTGCCGTTCCGTTGCGTCCTCCGGGCCGCTGACCGACCGGAGTGGGGACGAAGAAGCATTAGGCTCGTCTCGACTAAACCCGATCGAGGCGGATCAGCTGTAGTGTGGTCTTGCGGCCGCGGTAGCCCCACCAAATTCAACCGCCGAACGGGTTCGACGGGGGCCTCGGCAGGAAAGGGAGGTTGCCCCGTCCGCCGTGGAACTTGGGTGACGACGGTCCGGGCGTGATCGTTACATAGTGACTGCGATCGCGGCCTCCTGAGTGGTGGTGGGCTGTTGAAGGTGGAGTCGGCGTTCGATCGCGACCGCGAGTTGCGGGAGCGCGGTGTAGCCGATCACCTTGCGGAACTGCTTCTCTGCTTCGAGCATCCCGGCGGCGGTCCAGCGCAGGCCCATCTCGCCCGATGTCCAGTGCTTGACGTTGCGCTGGGTGGTGCGGACGCAGTCGATCATCGACTCGCACGGGTTCGTGCTCTCGAGGGTGCGCTTGAGCTTGCCCTTGATCCGCAGCCGGATCACGGTCAGCGTCTCCTCCATGCCTTCGGGCAGTGAGGCGGCTGCGCCCGGGTGGGTGTGCTCGAGCTCGTCCGCGAGCCGGGTCAGCTGCTCGAGGGCGTGCTCGTAATCGGTCTCCGCCCAGGCGCGACGCATGCGGGCGAGGATCGGCGGGCGGTCCCGCTCGGCGAGATGCCGGATGACATTCCGCTCTTTATGGCGAACACACCTCTGCACCGGGCCGGCGCCGAATACCGTTCGCACGGCCTTTCTAAGAGCTTTCGATCCGTCGATCACGAGCAGCATCCCCTGCTCGGGATCTAGGCCCCGCTCGACCAGGTTCGAGAGCAGCGCGGTCGCAACAGTCGCGTTCTCGGTCGAGCCTTCCCAGAGTCCCAAGGGGATCTTCACGCCCTCCGTGGTAATGCCGAGCGCGACGATCATCATCCGGTCCTTGAGTTCGATCCCGTCGATCATCATCACCGCCAAGCGCAGATCGGCGAGCTGGCGCGACATCAGCTCGACCAGCGCCTGACGGGTCCGCTCCACGAACGTCCGCGACACTGCGCTCTTCGACGTCGACCGCGCCCGAACCTCGACCTCCTCGCCGACCGGCTCCTGCGTGCGCCGATACCGGCGCGTCGAAACGCCGGCGAGCATCCGCTCCAACACGACCCGGGCGAGCGGGTCGCGGTCCGCGAAATGCTCGTAGGTCGCAAGCGGCACCTCGGCCGACCCGTCGGCTGTCCGCACCCGCGGGCGGCGGACCTCGACCCGGCGACCACCGAGCGTGACCTCGCCATCGTCGTGACCATGACGGACAGCGGTCCGCTCCGGATTCCACTTGCCCTTCAGACCCACGACCTCGTCGACCTCCTCCTCGAGCATCTCGCTCAGCACACCAAGCCCGACGCCCACGCTCAACGCGAGCAGTCCCTCCTTCGCTGCCCCGACCAACTCGCCGAGCGCTTCCTGCACGCGCTCCGGCAACACGGCCTCATCGCGGGTCGCCTGCGCGACCGGTACGTTGCTACTCACGGCGGTTCCTCCTTTGGATCTTGGCGGATCGCCCACCACGCTCCCACCAGGAGCGGACGGGCCGGAGGGACCGCCGTCACCTCAAACTTCTACACGCGCCGGGACAACCTCAGGAAAGGAGACGCTAACGATGACCGCAGACGAAAACGCAGCGATCATTAGGCGCGGTTACGCGGCGTTCAACTCGGGCGACATGAACACGCTCAACGAACTGTTCGACGAGAACACCGTCTGGCACACGCCGGGTCGGAGCTCGCTGGCCGGCGACCACCAGGGCCGCGAAGCGACTTTCGCCTACTTCGGCCAGCTGGGACAGGGGACCGGAGGGAGCTTCCGGGCCGAATTGCAGCAGCTCCTCGCAGATGATGACGACTGTGTGGTTGGCATTCATCGCAACACCGCGGGAGCGAGGCGGCAAGCACCTCGCTGGTGACTGCATTCTCGTCCTCCACTCAAGGACGGTCGGGTTACTGAGGGTTCGGAGCACTTTCGTGACCTCTACGCCTGGACGAGTTCTGGGCGTAGCCCCTTTTCGACACGAGCCGACATCTCATAGACCAGGACGGGGCAGGGATCCCGGCGTTGCGCGAGCGTCCAGTGGCCGAGCGGCAGAGGCCGGGAGGTCTCTACGTGCCAGCAGACAGAGATCGTTTCTGCGTCCGGCTAACCGCGACAGCGGGACACGGGCGGGCGCACCTCGCCTGCCGCACAGTGTTGGTTCTCGATCACGACGACAATGGTTCAGCACCGTCGCGGGCTGCTCGGCTCACGCGTCAGAGGAAGCTAGGCCGAGGCCGATAAGGACCCCGGCGGCTGACCGCCCCGAATCAGTACGTGGCTTGGTCGACCATTTCGGTCACCGTCGGAGGGATCTTGACCGTCATGTTGCGCAGCACGTCTGAGCCACGAACTTTCTCTTGGAATGATCTGGCGTCCTCGACCGAATTGAACTCAACCCGGAGGAATATCTCGTTCGGATTATCGACGCCGCGGAGCATCACGTGCCCCTTCGCGACTTGCTTGCGACCCAGCGGATCCGAGTCGAACTGCTGTTTGAAGGCGTCGTAGTCCCCCTCAAACATGCCGGTAAGAAATGCCATGGAGCGACCTCCTAGCTGATCGAGCTTCCTGGCGCTCGCTTGGCGTGCACGCTAATCAAGTCTGCGTGCCTCCGCAAGTTCTGGTGCGCGATTAGCGGCATCGCACGATGCCCCTGGCCGCCTGCTCGATCGGGCTAATGGCGGCAGCCTGAGGGCCTGCGCACGACAAGCTCAACTCCTTCGTCCCTTTGGATAGGTGATACCGCTGGGCTACGGGCTAATCCGGCCCGTTCCGGCACGCTATTCGATGAGGCGAGATGAACAGCGTCCTCAGAAGTGGAGGACGGCGGCGCCCTCCGTGATCGCGGGCGGGTCAACCGACGTGCTGACGTTCTCTTTCACCCACCCGGCCGCACGCCGCGAGGACTCGTCCGTCCCTGCCTTGTCTTGACATATCGTCACAGTCGCCCCGCCGCCGTCGGTGCGAAAGGCGGCATAGCTAACAAAGCCAGGCACCCCAGTCAGGAGCGTCTTGACGTCCTCCTCCCGCTGTCCGAGGAGGTCGAACAGCTCAGATGCCCCCTGCCCGGAGTAGGTCCGAAATACCACGTGCATAACGCGCCCCTTTCTGGCTACTGCCACGTCGGTTCTTCTCGGCGCACACTATCCAAGCCTTACATGCTCTTGCCGAAAACTTCCCGATCCGCAGCACGGCGGTGCCCGCCTTCGTCTTCTCATGAGGCGGTCGACCGGCACAGAGGTACCCGAGAATTCCGTGCGGGTCGCTTCTGCTTCGGGCTAGCAGCATCGGCGTCGACGCGCGCGTGAGACCGCTGGATCCGCCCGGCAATTCAGGAGTCCACGGGCCGTGCTAACCGCGCAAACGAGGATCCGATGCATCGGGGACGAGATGCGCGCCCGAACACAAGAGCGGGTGCGCACCGCACTCTGACCGAGGTGGGGGTGCGACCTCTCTGACTGATTCGGTGTTGGGCGGAAAGCGAGCCAGGCATGGCCGCAGGGTCGCCCGCGCTGACTGCTGTATTCGGCTCGCTCGCTCTCGGAGGGGTGTACCAGGACGAGCCGGTGCGACTGCCGTTGATTACGGAGCGGGGGTTCACCGCTGCTCCTCGGCTTACGCTGGCGCTTCGCCGGAGAGGCCGGTGACCTCGGCCCGGACTGAGATCTCGAGTGGGTCCACCGTCTCGCAGAGCTTGATTGCGTCGTTCTCTCGCCTGAGCAGGAGGCGTAGTTGCACGAACGCCCCGAGGCCGAGCAGCGCGGGAATCCACAGTTCGATGACGCGGTAGAGCAGGACGGCGGCGGTCGCGGTGAGGGCGGGTAGCCCGTAGAGGACGAGCGCGCCCACGAGTCCGAGTTCGGTCCCGCCGATGCCGCCTGGCACGGGGATCCAGTTGCCGAGTTGGCCGATCAGGTAGGCCATCCCGATGAGCGTGAGCTCCGGCGAGGCGCCCAGCGCCCGGAAGCTCGCCCAAAAGGTGAGCATGTCGAAGGCCAGGAACCCCACGAGTCCTGCGATCAGGAGAGGGTTGGCTTGCCTCAGTTGGTGAAGCGTCTCATCGATGCCGTCGGACGTGGCTGACAGGGCCGGCGCGAGCCGTGCCAGTTTCGAACCCTCGCCGCGCCGCTTTGCGCGCGCGTGGGCCCTGCGGGCCAGCCGGCCTATGCCGAGCGTCGCCGCGATCGCACCCGCAGCGACAACGGCTGGGAGCACGCCCAGAAGAAGCGCCCCGCCGCCGGGGAGAATGCCCGACGCGAGGCCGACACCCAGAAGCAGGAGCAGGCCGACGGGCACGGCACTCGTAAGCAGGAAGAACGCGACCGTTTTCCGCGCGATCTCGTCCGCCGCCATTCCTCCGCGTCGCAGTGCCCAGACCCCGAGGGCCAGGCTGCCGGCGCCTCCCAGCGGGAACAGCGAGCCGGCCCCCTCCTCGGCGACAGCGATCTTGTAGCTCGTCCTCCAGCTCATGCGGGCGCAGAACACGGCCCGGAACGCGGGGACATAGGCCAGCACTGAGAGCAGCTCGAATGTGCAGGCGATGCCGATCCAGACCGGCCGACCATGCGCAAACCTGGTGCGCAGCTCGCCGAGGCCGGGGGCGAGAGTCACGACCACCACCGCAGCCGCAGCCACCGCCCCGAGTCTGACCAACCCGCGCCGCAGGCGGCGTGGCGCGATGTCGCTGGGGAGTGGCTCCGGATCAGTGACGGTCGGACCGGCGGTGATTTCGGGGAGGGTCGGTGGTTCGTCTCCGGCGTCGTCGGGCACCGGAGGTCGATCCGCGGCGCGGGGGTACGTGTGCGGTGCTGCCTCCACGGGGCGACTACCCCTTCGCCGGTGGGGGACCTAGAACGGCGTGACGGGTGTCCAGCAGCCCCCGCTCTTGCGCCACCCCGATCAGCTGGGCGACTCGCGCGAGCCGGTGGCCCTGGGCCATGGCTACGGCCAGCGTGTCAGCGTCGGGCTTGCCCACTCGGGTCCCGCTTGTGTACGAAGTGCGGTACGGATTGCCGCCGCCGTTGAACGCCTCAGCCACCGTGTAGCCCAACGGCAGCACGATCGATCCCCAGTGGTACGCGGTGTTACTGAGCGCGAGAATCGTTGACTCCTGGCGCCTGTGACGAAACACGGCAAGTTCCTTTCCGGGTCGGTGCGGGCTCGACGCTCCCGTTCGCTCGGGGATGACCGGGCATCACGCGGAAACGTGTGATCGCCGCGAGGGTCCAGATGACCGAGCAGGACGCGGTGTCGAGGCTCGGACCCGTGCCCCGGTTCTTCACATGTTGACTCCGACCTGGCTCATCAAGTCGCGGGGATCGAAGAGGACGAACTCCTCGACCATCAGGTCGTTCTGCCAGCGAGCGATCGTGCAGAAGAATGTCGTGAATGCCTTACCAGTCGGCTCGATGACGGTGCCGTCAGGGAACGTCAGCGGCTGCGTGAAGGTGCCGCTCAGCTTCCCCAGCACAGCAGTCCACTCCCCCTGGCCGAACTGAATGTCATACGGGTTGTTGTGGACACGCATGTCCGGAAACCCGGCAATCATCATGTCCATATCGCGCCGGTGGGGGCCGTGTCCGCGGGTGTCGGGCGCGCCAATTTGGTGCACGAGGACGTCCGGGTGATGGCGCTTGCCCATAAAGAAGTCGTAGTCACGGGCGTTGTACGCGTCATCAGTGCTCTTCATGAGGCGCAGGTTGTGCGCCACGTCCGCGCTCGGCTCGCCGCTACCGGTGCCGCGATCGAACCCCTGGGTGTCGGTGACCGATCCTGATGCGCCGGGCCACGTCGGGTCCGAACGTCTGCCGCTCTGCGTGGTGCTCATGTGATCCTCCTGGTGGTTGACGTTGGTTGACCTGCGTCGAACAGCGCGCATCGTCCCCCGGAGGTATGTGAGTCGGCATCGCAAGAATTGGCTGATTGGTAGCCGACTGAGGGCCGAAAATTGCGGCCTAAGCGGGCGCGGCTGAGTTGGCGACGGGTCGCTGATGGTGGTGATCGGGCTCGCCGTTCCATGAGGACCACTGGGACGCCCGAGCGATAGCCGAGTTCCGCGCGCGCGTGCTCTCGAGCGCACCCACGCCCCGCGGCCGTACGGAGCCGCCGCATTCGTCACGTTTGTGCGATGCGGACTCATCCACGGCCGACGGAAGATGCGCGGCATCCCAACGTCAGGACAGGGCGGAAGCCCCGGGGAGGCGCAATGCCCGCGACGGTCGACAAGCATCTACTGAAGGCGTTCATACCGGGCGTTCTCGCGCCGTTGATGTTCGTGGCGGCGTTCGTCGTGCCCGCCCATGACCCGAAGCCGAACTGGCTCCCCGCCGCGGTCGCAGGTCCGATGTCGGCGGCCAGCCCGGTTCTGGGCCCGCTTACCGGGGTGAAGATGCTCAGAGTGCGCAGCGCGGCGGCGGCCGCCGACGCCGTGCGCGACCGTGACGCGTACGGCGCCGTCGTCGGTTCGCCGCGTCCGGCCGTCGACGTCGCCTCGGGCGCGAGCTTCGTCTTCGCGACGATGCTCAAGCAGGCTGCGATGCGCGCGGGCATCGCGCCTGCGAACATACACGAACTCGCGCCGCTGCCACCGGGGGATCCGCGCGGGGCGGTCCTGAGCCTGGTCGTGCTCGCGTTGCTCATAACGTCGATCACCGGCGCGGCTCTCGCCATGGTTCACCTGCCCAATCTCACCGTCGGACGTCGTGAGATCTACGTCGCCGGCGTCGCCGCGCTTGTCGGAATGGGTGTGACCGCGATCCTCACAGAGCTCAACGCCCTTCCGGGACAGTTCCCCGCAGTAAGCGCGCTGCTCGCTCTGCTCGTTTTCGCCGTCGCGCTGATCGCGCGGTTCCTCATCCGTCTGCGAGGAGCGGGAGGAACGACGCTCGCGTTCATGTTCTTTCTCGTGATGGCGAACCCGGCCGCCGGTCTTGCCTCCGCGCCCGACCTGCTGCCGGCACCCTGGAAGGAGCTCGGGCCCCTACTGCCGCCCGGCGCCGCAGGAGACGCACTGCGCGGCACTCTGTATTTCGGCGGTGCGAAGATCCTGCTGCCCGTCCTCATCCTCGCAGGATGGGCAGGCGCCGGAGCAGCTCTCAATGTTGTTGCTGACCGTCGCGTTCGCGCTTCAGCCACCGGCCAAGTGGCTCAACTGTCCCCTTCGGGTGCCCCAGGGACCGCGGCACTGCGGGTCATCGGGTCTGTGCCGCCGTCCCGCCACCCCGGCTCAGACCAGTCGCGCCAGCCAGCAGTTCTGAGCTGCTCAGCGTGCGAGCAGTCCGAGCTCTCGCGCGCGTGAGACAGCCTCGGCGCGGGTGTGAACCGCGAGCTTCGCGTAGATATGACGCATATGTGTCCTGACGGTGTGTACTGACGCGTACAGCTCGCCCGCTATCGCCGCTGCCGAGAGATTCGTCGGGAGGTACCTGAGCACCCGAAGTTCCGCCTCGCTCAGTGGCTCGACGTCGATTGACGGTGACACAGCCTCAGCCGGCGGCGCCTGTCCGGCGAGCACATCGAGGATCAGGGCGATCAGCGCTGCGTGCGCGGTCCGGTGGCGTGGATGGCGTTCAAGCAGCTCACGACACGGGAGGTGCAGGAACGGCAGGATTAGCATCTCAGGTTCGGCAAGATCGAGCGCCCGCTCGACGGCGGCCTGAACGGCCGCCCTCTCGCTCAGCAGGTCACGCGCCAGCGCTTCGAGGATGAACGAGCGAACCAGGACAACCTCATGGTGGGCCTCGGCAACGCCGCTCAGCGTAGGAGCCAGCGTCGCCAGCGCAGCCTGTGCATCACCCACGCTCAGCGCCAACTGCGCGATCACCTCCCGTATCTCTCCGCTCTCCTGTTCGCTGTCACTCATGCGCGCCAAGGCACTCCGGACCTCGGTCGCCTGACCCGCACCGAGCATTGCCCGCAGGAAGGAGGAGCGAAGCTGGCGCGCGAGCGGAGAGTCCTCCACGAGCACCGCTCCCAGCCGCTCGGCCCTACGGTGGTGCTCCATGGCCGCCTGGTATTCGCCCCGCGCTAAGCAGAGCCCGCCCCTCACCAAATGGAGCTGGACCCCGACCGCCGGCGCCGCGCTCCGGCGCAGCGTCTCCTCGGCGCGCGTAAGCCACACCTCCGCCTCGGCGAACCGCCCCGCCTGCATCAGTGACGTCGCCAGCGTGACCAGAGCCGGACCGATCACGGGATCGGCGCCCCAGCCATGCGCCTCGGCCAGGCTGATCACCTCACGGCAGGCGTCGCGCCCGCGGCTAAACGAGCGCCAAAACGTCGCCTGCGCCAAATGCGTCTGACACTCCACCTCCACATACACTCGCCCGTTCTGCCGGGCGAGCTCACACGCCTCCTCCAGATGCTGCACCCCCTCTTCAAACTTGCCCGCCCACACTTCAGCGATGCCCAAATTCGTCCACGCCAAAGTCCGCAAATCACTGCTAACCGACACCGCCGCATCGCTCAGCACCGGGCTGATCCCAACGAGCGGCGAGACATCCTCGAGCACGGAGCTGACGTCACCACGACGGCGCGCCAACGACAGTCGCGTCACCAGCAGGGCCATCTGGAACCGGTCTCGCCGATGCGGCGGCACCTCGACCGCACCTCGCTCCGCGAGCGCCAGGTGTGCTGCTGCTCGATCCAGCGACCCCTCGAGCAGCTCCTCAGCCGCGAGTACGACCGCGGCCTCAGGTGATGCGGCGGTGGCGGCGGTATCCAGGCGCTCAAGCAGCGCTCGAGCCGAGTCTCGGTGCCCGTCCAGCACGAGGCTGAAGTAGTGCTCGATGAGCATGCCGGCGGCCGCGCCATGCTCCCCCGTCGCCTGCGCATGCGAAATCGCCTCAAGGACAAAGCCGTGCTCGGCAAACCAGCCAGCCGCGAGCGCGTGCAAGCGCGGGATCTCGTCCGGCTCAGAGTTCCGCAACTCCGCAGAGAGCAGATCCGCGAACAGGTGGTGGAAGCGAAACCACCTCCTCGACGCATCCAGGGCGAGCACGAAGTCCCCCTCGTCAGCCAGGATCTGGAACTCCCGCTCGGATCCGCTGTCGCCCGTGAGCAGATCGCCCAGAGCACCGTTGACCCGCTCGAGCAGCGACGCGCGCACGAGAAGGCGCCGCACGCGCTCAGACTGGGCGTCGAGTACCTCAGCGAGCAGGTACTCGGCCACCGTCCGCTCGCTGCCCGAGAACTCCGCCACGAAGGCATCAGGATCCGGGCCGCTGGCCAGCGACATCGCGGCGAGCCTGAGCCCCGCGGCCCAGCCCTCGGTCCGTCCGTGCAGCCGCAACAGACTCTCTTCAGAGAGCGACACCGCGGACGCCGCGAGCAACTCCCGCGCCTCCTCGACGCTTAAGCGCAACTCCGCCCCACGAATCTCCGACAGCTGGCCAGCGACACGACGCCGATGCAGCCCGAGCTGCGGATGCCGGCGCGAGATGAGGACGACATGGACGCTGGAGGGGAGGCGCTCAAGAAAGAACCCGAACTGATCGCGGACGGCAGGGGCAGCCAGCTCATGTAGATCGTCGATCACCAGCACCAGCCGCGACTCAAGCCCCTCAAGCGCCACGAGCAGGCGGTTCACCATGGTGTCAGCATCGAACGTCGGCGTCGGCTCGAGCGGCTCGATGACGAGCCGCCCAGCCACCGCAGCCCCAACCGCGTCGATCACAGCGCCCCAGAAACGCTGGGCGTCCCGCTCACCACGCTGCACCGCGACGAACGCGGCCGGGAAATCGTTGCGCCGCCGCTCGAGCCAGGAAAGGACCATCACCGTCTTGCCCGCTCCAGCTGAACCGGTGACCACGGTGACCGGGAACGCCACGCCACCGTCTAGTGACTCCCACAGCCGTGGTCGCGCCACGAGCGCGCTTGACGTCCCCGTGGCCATCGCTGCCCACGATACATCCGAGGGCATCACGTCAGTCAACGAAGCGGTTCCTCAAGCGCCCCTCACCGCTGCCCCCCGCGCCGACACTTGCGGACATAACGAAGAGCGGCTGCGGGGCCGACGCCCATGCAGGAACGAAAGCGAGTCTTGACTTGTCCGTCGCCGCGCACCTCCTCCTCGCCAATAGGAGGACTGCTGAGCATCGGCTCTTGGGTCTCAGCCTCGCCGGCGCGCGCCCGCGATCGCCGCTACGCCGGCGCCTCCGGCCGCCGGCTCCGCGCCGACCGCGGATCCCAGCTCCGCCACCCTCCCGTTGCCTGTCCCCGAACCACTGGGTCGGTCCACCCGAGCGCTTCCAGGGCAAACGACGCAAACACGAGATAACGTGTCAGCCAGCGATAGAAGTCAGAGGCGGCTTGGGGTCCTTGAAGGACGCCGAGCGGGGAGCCGACACGTCGTGGATCACGTGGTCGGTGTACATCGCCACGCTTCCGTCCGGATTGCCCGCCTTCTCGGCCGCCGGTGCTGCTCGATCACCGATCCATCTCTTCACGTCGCACTGGAACCCCCCGGTCCTCGCTTATTGGTTCTCGCCTTCGCCGCGGCCTCATTGCGCCGCCGCAAGTCCTCGATCAGCGTCTCCATCGCCCACCTGAGCGCCTCGCCGACCTCCTCGCCGCTCATCCCGTTCTCATCGCGCATCGTCACCCACGCGAGCATGTTGTTCAGATGGCCGAACACGCCCTCGGCCCGGCGGCGCTCGGCATCGGACAGGTTCGCGGTCACCTCGCGCAGCGCCTCGCGCAGCCTCTCAAGCCGGCGGACGCGGCGAACCGAGCGCACCGCGTTGCCGACCCGCGTCAGCGCCATCGTCCGCACGAGTTCTGGATGCTCATCCCAAGTCTTGGCGTTAGCCACTAGCTGCTCCATCACCCCGTCCAAGTTGTCTGGCAACTCCCCGATCGCAAAGTAATTCGCTGCGATCCACTCGGTCGCCCCCACCAACAGGTCGTCCCGCGTCGGAAAGTGCCGGTACACCGTCCGCAGCGACACCCCGGAGGCGCGCGCCACCTCGGGCACCGTCAGCTCCGCGAACCCGTTCTCCTCGAGCCGCTTGATTACCGCGCGCATGATCAGCTCGCGCGTCAGCTCGTGATGCTGGTCGCGGAGGCTGCGCGGCAGCTCGTCTCGCGTTTCATCCGATTGGCTCGCCAGCCGTTCGTGTCCAAGCCGGGCCATAATGGCATGAGCCTGCCAGACAGACTGGTTCTTGTCAGCGGAGTTGCTCCACCCTCGTACGCGTCGACAACCGCGGGCTGTCGCTCCGGTCGGCTGATAGATCCATCCGACAAGTACGGAGAGGCGCGAATCGTCCCTTCCAGTGGCTCAGCTTTCGGTGATCGTGACCATCGTCGCGCTGACTACTTAGCCTTTGCTTGTGGCCCCGCGAGTGGACTATGAGCAGCACGGACGGACCTATGCGCGATATCGGCAACCCGACCCGCGCATCGCACGGCGGATCGAGCGGGCGCTCGGCGACGCGCGCACCGTGCTCAACGTGGGCGCAGGCGCAGGTTCCTATGAGCCGAAGGATCGCTGGGTCCTTGCCGTCGAGCCAAGCGCAACGATGCGCAGCCAGCGACCGGAAGACGCTGCCCCGGTGATCTCAGCTCGCGCGGAGGCTCTGCCG
>JAFASQ010000436.1 GCA_019244395.1 Solirubrobacterales bacterium
ACTTCGGCCGCGACACCGCGGACCGGCGCATGTTCAGCGCTCATGTCTGCCTCCGGTCAGTCTGTGCAACGAGCGGGCCAAGGGCTAGGTTTGATCTAACACACACTGGTGGTGCCGGACACCGCTCGTCGGCCGTCTGCGCGCCCAGGTCGGCGTCGGACGAACAGGTAGCCGCCGCCGAGCAGCCTGGCATCCACGTCGGGCCGGCAACGAGCGCCGCGGCGCGTAGACGGGCACGTCTGGCCGCCAGCTCGGGATCGTCAGCCGCACGAGACGCGGGAAGGCGCCATCAACGCGGACCAGGACACGCGTCACCACGAGCACCGCCGCGAGACCCGCTGGCAGTTCAGCGCCAGCGGATCGGCGTCCAAAACCTGACGACCGTCCGTTGCGTGGGTCGGACCTGGCAGCTGATCGCCGGCGAACGCCGCTGGCGGGCGGCTGGCGGCGCGGGTATTCCGAGCGTCGCGGCGGTCGTTTGGGAAGCGTCGGATCAGCAGGCATTCCGCCTGGCGTTCGTTGAGAATCTCCATCGCGTCGGCCTGTCGCATGAGGAGATGGTGGATGCGCTCGATGAGCTCGCGGACATGGCGCATACCGCCGGATTGAGGCGCACCGCGACGGAACTCTCAATGGACCCCGGTTGGCTGTCCAAGCAGCTCTCCATGCGGCGTGATCCGGTGATCTTTCCGGCATTGGGAGATGGCCGGCTGACCTTCACCCAGGCAAACGAGCTGCTCGGCGCGCCGGCTGCAGCGTGAACGTCCACCGTTTGACGTTCTCCGATCCTGGGTCCAGGCGACTCGTCAGGAATTCCGACGCAGCCAGCAGCTGATCGCTGACCAGGCAAGCGGAGTGGACGACGTTGCATCCGTGCGTGGGATGAACCGGTTTGCTGAGTTGCGTGACGAGCTCAAGCGGCTGGGTGATCCGCGCACTCAGGTAGAGCGGGACACGCTGGGCGAGATGATCGAGATCATTCGCGGCTTGCTGGCGGAGCGGCCGGACCCAGCCGATGAGTACGTTCCGGATGGGGTAGCGGTGTAGCCGGCCAGAAGGCCCAGGTTAGCTGACTTGGTGGGCACAAGATGTCTAGCTCGCTCGGAAGTGCCCACCAAGAGGCTTGAGGCTCGCGGGCACGTCCAGTGCGGTCCGCCGTCGCACACTCCCTGAGCCGCGCATCTCGGCCGCCGGACGCTGGCCAGGGAAAGAGGGTCGCTCACTTCTGCTCCGGGAGCTTTCCGACGTACTTCATCCGCTTGCGTCCAGCCTCACGCCAGCGCGCCCGCAGGTACGGCCCCCACCGGCGCCCAACCCAGTACCTCTCGATCCAGCCGTTACCCAGTCGCCGACTGCCGACCGCGCCGCCCATGATGGCCCGGTCTCGCAGCCGCTCGTCCGATTGCGCCCGCAGCTGCTGCTCGCGGTCATTCAGGTCCATACGAATCCGTGCCAGGTCGTCCAGGTCGAGCGGCGCGCACTCGAGCAGCCGGCAGATCTCGACCCGGGCTGCCTGCGCCTGTTGATATGCGAGCCGCGCAGCCCGGTCTCGTGCGTCGGAATCGGATCGAGCAGTCGCGACGAGTGCGTCGGCCACAACCGGGGAGAGCGCGGCCGCCGCCTCGGGCCCCTCGTCGATCAGCACGCGTAGCAGGATGAGAGCGCCTGGCTGATCACCGGCGGCGATCGCTGCACGGGCACGGGCCCGCACGGTTGCGCCAGGGTCGGCCGTTTCTGGCTGTCCCATCGATGCAAGGGTAGCAGGCTTGGTGGGCACGATCGGAGTGGTCTGGGCACAACTGCCCACCAAGGACAGGATCGGACTCCCTGCCCGCATTCAGCCAACCGAGGTCGGCACGAGTCTGACCGGGCACCGGCCCAGCCGCAAGGCCAGTGCCTCAGGGTCCTCGGGGCTGGGAGCGCAGCGAGAAGCTCCGGGGTGGGGTACGAGCCTGGCTTGAGCCTTGCGGCGATCGGGCCGGCCCTCGGTCAGCGTGCCGCGTGAACAGCCCGCGCTAAATCTAGCCAGGTAAACCTGAAAGCGACGGCTGTTCGAGTGACAAGTCTGAGCTAAAGGAACGGCCCTCTAGCGCGAATGGGCGGTGTGAGCACACCCTACTCGACAGGAGGGTCCGATCCGTGGACCGATTGTCGGAACTGTTGGGCCAAGCTGTCCAGTTCGTCTACACCTGCTGGGATCGGATCGTACTGAACGGCTACATCGACCGGCTGCAGCGGCCAGAGAACCTGATCTACTTCTTCCACGAGATCGTCGGTGTCGCCTGCATCGAACCGTCCGTTCTTGAGCAACGCACCAACGCGTACAAGACTTGGGTGCGGCGGATGGCCGACGAGTACGCCATACCGGTCCTGCCCGCGCCGAGCGGCGTGCGGAAGGAGGAAGTCGTCGAGCCCTACTATCGACGCTTGCGGCAGCGGCAGGGCGTGGCCTGCGTGCTGACCAGCCTGGAGCAGGGCCGCACCTTCGTCTCCTACCCGCTGCATCGCAAGCCACCCAGTGGTGACGGCAACTACCGCCTGATCAAGGCGTGTCGGAAGCGGTTCCTGCACTACTACTGGTATGTCCTGGACCCGGTCATGGGTCCGATGAGCATACGCGTCGCCACCTACTTTCCGTTCAACGTGACCTGCTATCTGAACGGGCACTCCTTCGTCGCTCAGGACCTGACCCGTGTTGGCACCGGCTTCCGCAAAGCCGACAACGCCTTCGTCGGCGTGGCCGACGTGGATGCCCTCCAGGCCGCCGCCAATCGCTTGAGTGCGACCATCCTCGAACGACGCTGCAGCTACTGGGTCCATCGGCTCGTGCCGGTCTTCAGCCCCGCTGAACAAGCCGCACTGGCGCCCGGCTACCGCTATAGCATGGCCCAGATGGAGTTGGCCACCGACGTCCTGTTCAAACGCTCGGCTCCGCTGCAGGCGATGTTCCGACGCGCCTGCGAACTGGGCGTGCTGCTCGGCGGAGCGCAGCGGACCACGCATCTCTTCGGCCGTCGGATCGACCGTCACTACAACGGCAAGCTCCAAACGGTGCTGGACCAGCGCGAAACCGGTCACCCGGTCCTGCGTTGGTACTACCAGACGTCGTTCACCAAGCAGTACACCCGCGGCGATCGCCAGAGTGACCGCATCTTGCGGGCCGAAACCTGCTCGAACGACACCCGACACTTTGGTGTTGGGCGTCGCCTGGATAACCTCCCTTCTCTGCACGAGAAGCTGGCAGCTACCAATGACCGGACACTGGCGCTCCAAGCCGATCTGCTTGCCAGCACGGTCGATACCGGCCAGCTGGCCGCGCTCGCCCAACCGACATTCGTCGGCCAACGCCGCGTCCCAGGCTTGAAGTTGCACGATGACCGGCTGATCCGCGTGCTGGAGAGCTTGCTCCATCCCGGTGACTTTCTCGCCGACTGGACCACCCCCGAACTACACACGCGTGTTTTGGCCCGTCACCGGCTCAACGCCGACGACTACCGTCTGAGTCAGCTCCGTTACGATCTGAGCAAGCTCCGCGCCAAAGGCCTGGTTGAACGCCTGGATCGGAGCCGCCGCTACCGACTCACTCCGCTAGGCCTCAAGCTGGGCGTGCTGTTCGTCAAGCTGCACACACGTTTGCTCGGACCACTCATCTCGATCGCTACCACGTCCGTTCGCCATGACATGCGACCCTCATCGAACTCCGTCGACAGGGCTTTCGATCAAATCGACGCTGCCCTCGATCACCTCTCCGCGACACTCGGCCTGACTCGCGCCGCGTGAACAAAATCTCTACTCCACCACCTGCAAAGGCTTAGCGCGTTAACGCGAGCGACAGTCAGCAGCTCGACGTCGGGCTGATGTGTGAATCGGGTACAGACTTCAGCTGGAGGCGCCCACCACTAATCGCTGGTCTTGAACCCATAGTGGGTGAGCAATTCGCGTGCTCGTCGAACTCCCGCGTCGGTCAGGTAAGCC
>JAFASQ010000455.1 GCA_019244395.1 Solirubrobacterales bacterium
AGCCAAGGTGGCCGACGGGCCGACGTACCTGTCCTTTGACATCGACGTGCTCGACCCGGCCTCGGCGCCCGGCACGGGAACCCCGGAGGTGGCCGGGCTCGAACCCCGGGAGGCGCTGGCCTTTCTGCGCGCGCTGGCCGGCCTCGAGTTCACCGGCTTCGACGTGGTCGAGGTCGCGCCGGCGTACGACTCGCCGGGCCAGATCACCGCGCTGAACGCCGCCGCCGTCGCCTACGACTTGCTGGCCCTGCTCGCGATGGTGCGGCGCGGCGCCAGTCACCCGCGGGTCAGCGACCATCCGAGGCACGCGGACGCCCCGAGGGCTGATCCTGACCTAGAACGCGGATAGGGTCCGCGCAACTTCAGCTAACCAAAAGGAGCAGCAATGCCCGAGCGAGACGGTTACATCCCGGGCGTACCGTGCTGGGTCGATACCAACCAGCCGGACCCCGAGGCTGCCGCCGCCTTCTACAGCGGCCTGTTCGGCTGGGAGGTCGAGGACGTGATGCCGTCCGGATCTCCGGTCAAGTACTTCATCGCCCGCATCCGCGGGGGTGACGTCGCCGGGATCGGCCCGATCCCGGAGGGAGCGCCCGCGACCCCTGTGTGGAACACCTACATCTCGGTGGAGAGCGCCGATGACACCGCCACCAAGGTCAAGGCGGCGGGTGGCGAGGTGCTGATGGAGGCGGGCGACGTGATGGAGGCGGGCCGCGCGGCGGTGTTCAGCGACCCCGAAGGTGCCGCGTTCTGCGTGTGGCAGCCCGGGCAGCACAAGGGCGCGCGGATCGTCAACGAGCCTGGCTCGCTGAACTTCAACGGCCTGAACACCCGAAACCCCGACGCCGCGAAGGCGTTCTACGCATCGGTTTTCGGCTGGCGGACACTCACGCTCGCCGGTGGGGTTGAGATGTGGACGCTCCCGGGCTACGCCGACGACCTCGAGCGGGGCGATCCGGGCCTGCGCGAGCGGACCGCGGCCATGGGCGTGCCCGGCTTCGAGGACGTCGTGGCCAGCATCAACCCGCTCGCCGCGGACCAGCCCGACATCCCGGCCTACTGGAGCGTGACTTTCGCCACCGACGACGCCGACGAAGCCGCGCGCAAGGCGGCCGAGCTGGGCGGGACGGTGGTGGCGCCGCCGTTCGACGCTCCCTGGGCCCGCGTAACCGTGATCACGGACCCGCAGGGCGCGACGTTCATCGCGAACCAGTTCGTCCCCGAGAACAAGGACCTCGCGAGCCGGGCGAGCGCCTCGGCCAGCGCCGCCTAACGCGTCGGCCCATCGAGCGGAGCGGCCGCTGAACCTCGGTCAGCGGCCGCTTCGGAGATCCCGGTGCGTCAGGCTCAGAACAGCTGCAGGTAGCGGTCGAGCTCCCACTGGGTGATCTGCTCGTGCGCGGCCTGCCATTCCTTGCGCTTGACCTTGGCGTAGTAATCGACGTAGTCGCCATCCGGGGTGGTGCCGAGCGCGCGGCGCAGCACGTCGCTCTGCTCGAGCTCGCGGACGGCATCGAGCAGGTTGGCGGGGAGCAACTCGATCCCCAGGGCGTTGCGCTCGGACTCGGGAAGCTCATAAAGATTGGCCGAGTTCGGCTCGCCGGCCTCGAGCCCCCGATCGATCCCGTCGAGGCCGGCTGCGAGCATGGCGGTCGCCGCCAGATATGGATTGCACGAGCCGTCGACCGTGCGATCCTCGATCCGTCCCGGCGCCGGGATGCGAAGCATCTGGGTTCGGTTGTTGTACCCGTAGCTCACGTACGCCGGCGCCCAGGTGGCGCCGCTCGTGGGCGCCCCCACCACCAGACGCTTATAGGAGTTGACGGTCGGCGCGGTGACCGCGATGTACGCCTTGGCGCTGGCCTTCAGGCCGCCGATGAAGTGGTAGGCGAGCTCGGACAGGCCGAGCCCTCTCGGGTCCTCGGACGCCTCGCGTTCGAACACGTTCTCGCCGCCCGACCACAGGCTGACGTGGAAGTGGCAGCCATTGCCGGTCAGATGCGCGAACGGCTTGGGCATGAACGTGGCCATCAGCCCGCGCTGCTGGGCCAGCGACTCGACCATGTAGCGAAAGAACACAGCCCGGTCGCAGGTGGTGAGGGCGTCGGCGTACTGGAAGTTCTGCTCGAACTGTCCGTTGGCGTCCTCGTGGTCGGTGGCGTAGTTGTCCCACCCGAGCGCGGTGACGGCGTGAGCAACCTGAGAGACGAAGTCCAGGTTGCGCGTGAGCGCGCGCATGTCGTAGCAGGGAAGGTCGAGCGTGTCGAGCTGGTCGGCCACCTCGATCGTTCCGTCCTCGCGACGGCGGATCAGAAAGTACTCGAGCTCCGCGCCCATCTTGAGCTCGAATCCGAGCTCCTTGGCCCGGGCCAGGAAGTTGCGCAGGATCGTCCGCGGGCAGTAGGGCCACGGCTCCCCCTCGACCGTGACGTCGCAGGCGAACCGCGCCACGTTGGGCTGCCAGGGCAGGATCGTCAGCGTCTTCGGATCCGGAATCGCAAGCAGGTCTGGGTCGTGCGGCCGCTGGCCGATGTCGCCCGCGGCGAACCCGGCGAAGCCGGCACCCTCGGTGAGCAGGTCGTCGATGTGGTGAGCGGGTACGAGCTTGGCGCTCGGCTTGCCGTGCATGTCGACGAACTGAGCGAACAGGAACTCGATGTGGCGCTCGCGGATGATGCGCTTGACGTCGTCGGCGCTCGAGACCTGCGGCGCCGCCTCGTCGAGATGCTCGGTAGAGATAGCCATACGCGAGGTATATCCCGCCAAGCGGGGACCCGGCAATGGCCGGTGGCACCCGTAACCGGGGGCTACGATGTGCGCTTCGCACATACGTGAGCCGGGAGGCACCACTGACGGCCACCTCTGAAGCCCGTGGGCTTCGCGAAGAGAACCGGACCCTGTACCGGGTGATCAATCTCGTCGCCTCGTCGATCGAGCTCGGCCCGATGCTCCAGGGGATCGTGGACCTGGCCACCGAGGCGACCGACTGCCACGCGTGCTTCATCTACCTGCTCGAGACCGGCCTGCTGACCATGCGCGCCGCCTCGCCCGTGTATGCCAACGCCGTGGGAATGGTGCAGATGCGCCTCGACGAGGGGCTGACCGGGTGGGTGGCGCGCCACAAGGCGCCCGAGTTCATCCGCGAGGGCGCGATGGCCGATCCCCGCATGAAGTTCTTCCCGGTCCTCGAGGAGGAGCGCTTTCAGTCGATGGTCGCGGTACCGATCATCTCCCGTGCGGGCGAGACGATCGGTGTGATCGTGCTCCACACCGAGGCGCCGCGCGAGTTCACCGAGGACACGCTGAAGCTGCTCGTCCACATCGCCTCGCTGGTCTCCGGCGCGATCGAGAACGCGCAGCTCTACGACCAGCAGCGCCGGCGCGTCGACGCGCTGACCAGCCTCTCGGGGCTCGCCCAGGAGGTGGCGACGGCGGACGAGGCCGGCGAGATCGGCCGCGCGGTGACGGACGGGACGCGGCGCCTGCTCGGCGCCCAGGTGTGTCAGCTGTACCGCCTGGACCGCGACGGCGGCGGGCTGACCCTGCTCTCCTCCTCGCCCAATGCCACTCCCGAGCCGGAGGCGCTGTCGGCCACCAAGCTCCTGTTGGCGGCGTTCGACGGCGGCGCCTCGCGGCCGCCGGCGCGGACGCTGTGGCCCGAGCTCGAGGTGTCCGACCTGCTCGTCACGCCGCTCGTCTCAGGCGGCGAGCGCCTGGGGCTGCTCTGCGCGGGGGCGCCGGCGCGCCGGCCGTTCACCGGCGAGGACACCGAGATGGCGCGCGCGATCGCCCACCTGGCGGCGATCGCGATCAAGCGAGCCGAGCTGATCGAGGGGCTCACCAACGCCAACATCGTCAAGGACCTGTTCGAGGCACTGGCGGCCGGAGCCAGCACCTTCGCCGCGACCAAGGCCGCGGAGGTGCGCTGTGATCTGGCGCGGCCCTTCCTGATGCTGTGCGCCGAGCCGGCCGGCGGTCGTGAGCAGGGCTCGGGCGCATGGCGCGCCGCCGCCGAGGCGCTCGGGCGCGACGTGGCCGAACTGGCCGGGCGCACCGCGGTCGAGGCGGGCCCGGGGCCCGTCCGGGCGGTGCTCGCGCTCGGCACGCGCGGGGCCGAGCGGATCGAGGAAGTCGCGCGCGCCTGCCGCGAACTGGGCCGCCGCCACGGCGCGGCGATCGGGCTGAGCGAATTGCACGCGTCGGCGAGCGAATGCGCCCGGGCCTACCGGCAGGCTCTCGACGCCGCGATGATCGGCCGCGCGCTGCTCGGCCCGGGGGGCGCGATCGGCTACGCCGAGGTGGGGGCCTACCGCTACCTCGTGCACATCGCGGCCGAGAACGCGCCCCACGACCGGATGCGGGCAGCGGTCGACCGCCTGATCGAGTACGACGCCAGACGGCGCACCTCGCTGCTCGACACGCTGGAGCGCTACCTGGCCGAGCGCCGCAGCGTGATCGAATCAGCCCGCGAGCTGTTCATCCATCCGAACACGCTGCGCCAGCGCCTGGGCCGGATCGAGGAGCTGACCGGCCTGAGGTTGGACGAGGACGACCTGCTCTCGCTCGAGCTGGCGATCAAGCTGGCCCGGCTGCACGGCCGGCCGGCGGAGGCCGTCGCCCGGCATCACGGGGCCTAGGGACCTGGCTTGGCTCTGACGCCGCCGCAGGCCCTATTCAGCCTCTTCGCTGATGAGGAAGACGGGGATCTTGGCCCGCCGGCGCACCCGCTGGGGCTCCTGGGACCAGCTGAAGTCGCCGAGGATCCGGGAGCGATCCCGATCGGCGGCCATTACGATCGCGTCACAGCCGGCGAGTTCCGCCTCCTCAAGAATCTTCTTGGTCGCATTGCGGGTCCCGACGACATGCCCGTCGGCCTCGATTCCCTTGCGCTCGAGTTGCCTGACCACCTTGCCGACCATCTCGCTCTGCTCGTCCCATTCGCGCTTGGTCGGCAGCAAGCCCGGGTTCGGAAGGCCGAAGGCGACCCCGTACACGCGTGCGATCGACAGCACGCGCACGCTGGCATCCGAGCGCCGCGCGAGCTCGATCACCCGGTTTACCGTAGCCCTGGAAATCGTTCGCCCCTCGGATGCGAGCAGAATCCGCTCGAAGCGCTGCCCCGTCGGCGGTTGATCCTGCCCGTGCGTCAACCCTTGCGAGGCGCTCACGGACTACGGCCGGGTGCCGCGACCAGGCCCGGGCGCTCGGCCGCCGGGGGTGCGGCGCGTTTGTCCTCCACTTTCTTGCGATACCAGTACAGCGGGAGGTACGACAGCAGCGTGGCGATGCCGATGAAGTAGTACGGGAGCGTCGATTTGCCCGCCTGCGAACAGGTACATGACGCGTAGACGGGTCCTCCCCATACGTAGATGATCGCGTAGACGGCGGCTAAGGCGAGCGCCGCGTACTTCATCCACTCGGGCAATCGGTACGGCCGCCGCACGTTCGGGCGCCACTGCCGCAGGAGGTAGTAGCCGATCAGGACCGGGATGAACGAGAACAGGTAGCCGACGTTCGAGAACGTGTAGATCTGGACGGCCCCACCCATGAACACGACGATGATCGAGCACACGACGTTGAACGCCATCGAGTGACCGGGAACACCGTGGGAGTTCACGCGCTGGAAGAACTTCGGGAAGTGTCCGTCGGTGGACATCTGGTGCAGCGAGCGCGCCGTGCCGGTGATCGCGTTCAGCGCCGACAGGATCAGCGCGAGGATCAGCATGATCGCGATCAGGTCATCGAGCACCGTCGAGGCGGTGCTAGTCCCGAACACCTTCGAGGCGAAGGTCACGAACATCGTCTTGGGGTCGACGAGCGACGAGTTTCCGAGCGCGTGGACGCCCAGCACGATCACGAACGCGACCGGGATCGCCGTGTAGATGAACGCGCCGTAGCCGCCCTCGAGGTTCATGGCGATCTTCGCGTCCCGATCGGGGTTGCGCGTCTCGCCGATGTAGCAAGCGGCAGCCTCCATCGCGATCACGTTCCAGGTCAACAGGAACGAGAACGCGATCGAGATGGTCAGCCACCCGTGGCCGAACACCGGCGCGAAGAAGCCGCTGCCGTTGGTGTGCCGGAAGTGGGTCAGCTGCCCGAAGTCGACGACGGAAGGATGGAAGATCCACGAAATGGCGAGGAAAGTCATCGGGATCATGGAGAGGAACGCGAGCGCGGTCGCGAACACGGTCCCGAAGCGCAGGCCCCGATAAGACGGGATCCACAGCAGCAGGATCCCGATGACCGAGATCGCAATCGTCCACCAGGCAATCTGCGTGCCGAGCAGGGAAATCCCGGAGGTCGTGTTGAGCTTGAACAGGCTCGCGATGTAGAACGACGCCAGGATCATGTTGAGCGGCGCGACCGGGAACCAGCCGAGCCAGTAGCCCCAGGCGGTGATCCCGTTGACGTGTTCGCCGAACCGGGGCCAGCGCTCCTTGAACGCCACGTACGCGTAGGTGGGGGAGCCGCCGGACCGATCGGGCATCATCGCCGCGAGCTCGGCCAGGAACATGCACAGCAGCCATCCGCTCAGTGTGATGAGGAAGGTGACAGGAATCGCCGCGGCGCCGAGCGAGGTGACCATTACCGGAGCGATTCCGGTGACCAGGATCGTCCCGGCCAGCCCGATCACGAACGCGCTCCACCAGTTGCCCGTCTTGGG
>JAFASQ010000493.1 GCA_019244395.1 Solirubrobacterales bacterium
AAAGCGGTCGCGTAAAGGCGTGATGAGCGCTTTCTTGATTGTCGCCACCGTGTTTCCATCGCGCTCGACCTTCATCGTGTCGCGGAGGTGCAGATCCTTCTTCTGAATCTTGAACAGCTCGCCCCCGGCGGGATCTTCCAGGATGAACGTCTCCCGGACGCGGAGCGCCTTCCCGTTGACCTTGAACGCGCGCTCGCCCCCCTCGGTCTCAATCCAGAAATCATCGCCGATCGCGAGCAGCTTCTCTCGCATCCGATAGCGGGTGGCGGCACTCTGGTCGTGTCTGTGCAGAAAACCCATGCGCGCACTCACTCGCCGAGGATGCGCGCCTTCTCGGCGGCGAATTCCTCTTCGGTCAGGATCCCTTGCGCCTTCAGGTTGGCCAGGTCCTTGAGTCGGGCGATCCGGTCGTCGGCGCCCGTGCCCTGGGCCGGCGCGCTCGCCGACGCTGGGGCCGCGGCCGGCGCCTGGTAATACTGCGGAACGGGCGCGGGCTGCTGGTAGTACTGGGCATCCTGCTGCGCCCACCGGTTGTATTGGCGGCGGCTGACCCGGTTGGAGACGGCGGTTGCGGTTCCGGCGATGACCGCGCTGCGGCCGACCATGCCAATTAGTCCCATGTCACGTCCCCTCTCGGTTAGGCCGCCGCTTCGACGGCGTCGAGTGCGTCGATTAGATCCTGCACGCTAATTCGCTGACTTGCGATGAGCACGCCACCGTTGCGGCGAACAGCGGTGGCAAACCGCGCTGCCCAACGGTTCTCGTACACGATCATCACCGCCGCGGCCCCCGGCTCGAGTTCCGCCGCGATCAGCCCGACGTCATCGTCGCCGAGGAGGCCGGTGGAGGCTCCGGCAAACGCGGTAAGGTCGCCGGCGGTGTCCTGGTCGAGATCCGCCAGGTCGAAGCCTGAGAACGTACCGTCCTCATTCTTTACGACGAACCGCGCGTCGAACACCCGGATGATCCCGCGGTCGACCAGATCCGGGACAATCGGGACCGCTTCCCCGGTCAGTGGCGCACCGGGCGGATAACCGATCACGACGACGTCGATCGGGCCAAGCTCTTCTTCGCTCGCTTCCATATCCATCCTCCCGGTTGATCAGGGCAGCTGTCGGACTCGTGGCCTCCATGCGCGCCTGATCTTCGAGCCATACTGGCGTGAGCGCATCACCCTTTGTGGATGACACACCCGAACGGCGGAGCGTCTGCACGTGGCACGCAATCACCGCTGCCCCGAGGCGGTGGCCCTGCCGCGTGCGGGATCACTCGCGCATGAACATCGCGACCGCGGCGCGTTCGAGGTCGACGTAGGGCTCACCGCTGACATCGACCGCCACCCGGCTGATCTCACCGCCGGTGAAGCGACCGTCGCCGTCCACGGGGTAGTCGGCGGTGACGGGCGAGGAGCTGTCGCGTCCAACGCAGAGCCCCTCGCCGGTGCCGCTGAAGAGCCCCGGCTGGGTTCTTATGCGCCCTTCGCCCACCTTCACGTCGCCGTGGTAGAGCGACAGGACGCCCGCGGAGACTCCGGGCGGGTCCTCGCCATCCTTGTCGAAGCTGGCTGAGAGGATGAGGTTCTCGCCCGTCGGAACCTCCGTGTCGGCGACGATCTTCTGCTCGAGCATGCCGAGGAAGTTGTAGACGTAGTGCAGGCGGTTGTCCTTGATGTACAGGGCGTGTCCGCCGAAGTGCGAGCCTTGGGCGAGCAGCACCCCCTGCGCGCCGGGCTGCGGGATATCGACCACCGCCGCGACGATGTAGGAGCGATTGCGGATATTGACCGCCTGGGACTCGGGAACGTCGGCGACGTCCGGGTAGTAGGTGTAGCGGTTCCGCGGAGCGCTCAAGACCGGCCGTGGCGTTAGCAGCAGTTCCACGGCGGAGCGGTCATCGAGCGGGAACGCGCCGTTGGCGCCCGCCTCGGCATACCACAGGTTGATCATCCTCTGAAGACGCTCGGGCTCCTGCGCGGCGAGGTCGTTGACCTCCGAGCGGTCGACATCGGTGTGGTAGAGCTCCCAGACGTCCTTCTCGTACTCGCCCCAGCGACTCAGCGTGGGGTGGGTGGTGACCGCCTTCCAGCCGTCGTGCCAGATCCCGCGCGAGCCGAGCATCGAGTAGAACTGAGTGTGCCGGTTCGACGGGGCAGCGGGGTCATCGAAGCTCGAGCGCATGCTGACGCCGTCGAAGTGACTCTGAACGTGACCGCCGATCGTCTCGGGCGGATCCACGTCTAGTAAGTCAAGGATCGTTGGCACGAGATCGATCGCGTGGTGGTACTGGTCGCGCAACTCGCCGAGTGCCTTTATTCCGGCCGGCCAGGAGATGATGCAGGGGTCGCAGGTGCCGCCGTTGAACTCGTAGCGCTTCCACATCTTGAACGGCGTGTTGAACGCCATCGCCCAACCCGTGCAGTAGTGGTTGTAGGTCGCGGGGCTGCCGAGCTCATCGATCAGCTTGAGGTTCTCGGCCATGTCGTCGGGCACGCCGTTGAAGATCTTCATCTCGTTGACCGAGCCGTTGGGGCCGCCTTCGCCGCTGGCCCCGTTGTCGGAGACCAGCACGATCAGCGTGTTCTCGAGCTGCTCGGTTTCCTCGAGGTAGTCGAGCAGCCGCCCGATGTGATGGTCGGTATGGGCCAGGAACCCGGCGTAGACCTCCGGCATCCGGCGGAACAGCCGCCGCTCGTCATCCGACAGCGAGTCCCACGGGCGCACGAAATCGGTCCCCGGGAACGGCTGGCCTCGCGGACCCGTGCGATCCTCTGGCGTTCCGATCGGGTTGATCGGCGACAGCTCGGCGTCGGGCGGGACGATGCCGATCTCCTTCTGCTTAGCGAGGGTCTGCTCCCGGATCGCCTCGTAGCCCACGTCGAAGCGACCCTGGTAGCGCTCGATCCAGTCCCTGGGCGCATGGTGCGGGGCGTGGCAGGCGCCCGGCGCGTAGTACAGGAAGAACGGCTTCTCGGGGGCGATCACCTTCGCGTCCTTGATGAACTCGAGCGCCTTGTCGGTGATGTCCTCGGTGAAGTGGTAGCCCTCCTCGGGCCCCTTCGGCGGCTCGACGGGGTGGCTGTCGTAGATCAGCTCCGGATACCACTGGTTGGTCTCGGCCCCGAGGAATCCGTAGAAGCGTTCAAAGCCGCGTCCGGTCGGCCAGTTGCGCCGCGAGGACGCGAGGTTCATCTCTGTCTCTGGGCAGAGGTGCCACTTCCCGACCATGTACGTGTTCCAGCCGCGCTCAGCGAGGATTTGCTGAAGCTGCCCGTTCTCCGCCGGGATCACCCCGCTCGCATTCGGGAAGCCGCTGGCCCCCTCGGTGATACACGCCATGCTGTTGCGGGTGTGATTGCGGCCGGTCAGCAAGCACGAACGCGTGGGTGAGCACAACGCCGTGGTGTGGAACTGCGTGTAGCGAACGCCCTGCTCCACGATCCGGTCGATGTTCGGCGTCTCGATCGGACCGCCGTAGCAGCTGAGCGCCGAGAACCCGACGTCATCGAGCACGATGTACACGACGTTGGCCGCCCCCTCCGGGGCCTTGGGCGCCTCAAACGGCGTCCAGTCCGGGACCGAATCGCGCACATCGAGGTTGATCACGCCTTTAAATGGCTCGGGCATTTCCTTAGCTCCGCGGCTACTGAGGTGTGACATCGCGGCACGGCCGCGCGAATGCAGCACGATGCTCGATCAACACGGCGGGGGCCACATCACCTGATCGGGATGAAATCCGCAACGTCCGCGGCTCTCCTCGCCGCTGATCCTGCTCGCGCGCGCACAACCTGCGCCACGCCACCGTGAGAAAGTATCGCCCTCGGGCTACGATCCTTCGCTGATGGACGGCGCGGACATGATCAAGATCCCGGCGGGCCGGTTCCGGATGGGGTCGACCGGCTTCTACGCCGAAGAGGCGCCAGCGCGCGACGTCGAGGTCGACGCGTTCGCAATCGACCGGGGACCGGTCACCGTGGCGCAGTACACCCGCTTCGTCGACGAGACCGGCTACCCGACGGTCGCCGAGCGCCCGCCGGACCCGTCTACCTACCCAGACGCCGATCCGTCGCTGCTAGTCGCGGGATCGGCGGTGTTTCACCCCACGCCCGGGCCGGTGCCGCTGGACGACGCTGGCCGGTGGTGGGCCTACGTCCCAGGCGCCAGCTGGCGGCACCCGTGGGGACCTAACAGTGACAACTCCCAGCGCCAGGATCACCCCGTCACGCACGTCGCCTACGAGGATGCGGCGGTTTACGCCGAATGGGTCGGCAAGGCGCTGCCGACCGAGGCAGAGTGGGAGTACGCGGCGCGCGGCGGGCTCCACGGCGCGACGTTCGCCTGGGGAGACGATGAGTACCCCGCCGGGGAGCTGGTGGCGAACTTCTGGCAAGGCGACTTTCCCTGGCGCAATACCGGCGCAAAGGGATGGCGCGGCACGACTCCAGTCGGGCTGTTCGCGGCCAACGGCTACGACCTGTTCGACATGACCGGGAACGTCTGGGAGTGGACCACCGACTATTACTCGCCGCGCGGCGCCGGATCTGAGGAAACCCGGAGCGCCTGCTGCGTTCCGCCCCGTAACCCGCACATTGACACCGCGGACGCGAGCTACGATCTCGGCCGCCCCGGCGGGAACATCCCTCGCCGCGTGATCAAGGGCGGCTCGCACCTCTGTGCTCCGAGCTACTGCCTGCGCTACCGGCCCGCGGCTCGCCAGCCCGAGGCGATCGACACATCGACCAGTCACATCGGCTTCCGCTGCATCCTGCGATAGCCGGCCGCCGCGATCGGCTGTGCGCGGGCCCACCGGCGAAGCACGACTCGATCTCCAGAACGCAGATTCCCTTCCTCTCGCCGACGCCCCGGCGAACGGCACGCGGGCCGGCGCTCGGTCGCCAATCACCCGAAGCGGATGATGACGGAGGCAGCCACTGGACGGAGGATTGAGCTCCGGTCTCCGACAAGAACTCTCATGGAATTGACGAGCGCGACTCGAGGAGAAACACAACGCCCCAGCCATCGCCGTGCTGAAGCTCGTTCTCACCGTGGTGGCAATCGCGCTGCCCGACTGCATCAATCCAAGCCTGATCGGGGGGGAGCTATTCGTCGCGATGGGCTCGCATCCGCGCCGGCGGACGGCGGCGTTCACGCTGGCCGCGCTGGCGGTCACGTTCGCCTTCGGGCTGGCGTTCGCGCTCGGCTTGGGGGACCTCATCCTGTCGCTCGTGCCGAGGCCCGGGGCGACGGTCAAGTACGCGCTGACCGTGGCGGCCGGCGTGGTGCTCGCGGTGGGCGGGGTCCTCGTCTGGATCCGCGGCGCGGCGCTCAGCAGCTCGAACTCGGGCGCGGATCGCCGCTCGCGTGGCGCTGCTGGCCCGATCGGGGCGGGGCTCGCTGGACTCGAGCTGTTGACTGCGTTCCCTT
>JAFASQ010000575.1 GCA_019244395.1 Solirubrobacterales bacterium
CTATGGAAAGCTCGGCTTCGTAACCGTGGAGTCGTGGGAGTGCTGGATCGCGACGTGAGCGTCGCGCCCCCAAGGATCGGATCGACAGCACTCCGCGGGGTGGTCTGGCGTTAGGGTCAGGTGTGTGTGCTTTTCGCCGCAGGCTGACTTCGTCGTTGGCGCGGTCGTTGCCGGCGTAGGAGTTGAGACGCTGCGCCGCGTGCGTGCGCGGCGCGAGATGATCGTCGGCGCGCTACCGCTGCTGTTTGGCCTCCATCAGCTCGTCGAGGGTTTTGTCTGGCTCGGGCTCCGGGGTCAGGTCTCGCGTGGGCTGGGTGACGCTGCGAAGGAGGCCTACATCCTCTACGCGCACGTCGTCTTGCCCGTGATCGTCCCGCTCGGGTTCATGCTGCTCGAGCCAGACCCGAGGCGGTCGCGGGTCATGACGGCGATGGTGTTCGTCGGTGGGCTGTTGGGCGTTTACCTGCTGTGGCAGCTAACCGCGTATCCAGTCGGAGCGCACGAGCAGGCTCGCTGTATCGATTACACGACCCATACCCCAGACGACGCCTTGATCGGGCTGATGTACATCGTTGTGACGTGCGGGCCGGCGCTGATCTCAAGCCGTCGCTATTTACGGTGGTTCGGGCTGGTCAGTCTGGTCGGCGTGATCGTGACCGCGGTGGTTCGAGTGGACGAGCTGACCTCGCTGTGGTGTGTGTACGTCGCGATCGTCAGCTTTCTGATCCTCGAGCATTTCCGACGGCAACGGGCGTCCGACCGCACCCAATCGTTGGGTGTGTTGCTAGGGTCGGCGGGTGTCGCCGGCAGGACAGATCGGCATGCGCCCGGCCGCCAATGCTGACGTTCCGGTTGTCGCGAGTATCTGGTTTCGCGGTTGGCGCGATGGCCATGTGGGGCATGTGTCCGACGAGCTCGTGAGGCCCGGACCGAGGCGTCGTTCCGGTTGCGGGCCGCGCGGCGGGTTGCTGACACGACGGTCGCGACGGTCGATGGTGCCGTCGCCGGGTTCATCATGGTCGGCGAGGACGAGGTCGAGCAGGTGTACGTTGCCCGCACGCATCGAGGAGGGGGCGTGGCAGCGGCGCTGCTCGCTGGAGCCGAGGAATCATCGCCAGTAACGGCCACGAATCGGCATGGCTCGCTGTGGTGAGCGGCAACGCCCGCGCACGCCGCTTCTACGAACGCCACGGCTGGATCGACACTGGTCTAATCGACTACCTGGCGGCGACCGAGGAAGGCTCGGTCTCGATCCCCGCACACCGCTACAACAAACGCGTCACACAGAACGCCGACAAGGAACAGCGCTAGCCGCTCGGGTCACCCTCTGAGGGCGCCGCCCGCGGTGGAGGTCGGCCCTGCCGCGGTGGCGCCGGTCACCGCGGCGTACGATCCGATGGCGGCGCCCGCGAGCAGCACTGCCGATGCCACCCGCACGCGCGTGGTTGAAACCATGCATCCTCTCCTGTCTGGAGGTTGACTGGGCTGCGATCCTACGCCGGGATGGGGCGGCGCCCGGAGCGCTGGTGGGAGATTCTGCGCTGGCCGTCAAGGAAAGCGTCGTTCTTGTTCGCTGGGGGGTTCGGACGCGCGCGGTTTACCCTACGCGTAGGCGCCGAGACATCAGAACTCTCTATAACTTCGATCCTCCGGCGAGCGAGGAGGAGGTCAGAGCCGCTGCTCTGCAGTACGTGAGGAAGATCTGCGGCTTTGACAAGCCCTCGCGGGCCAATGAGGAGGCGTTCGTCCGCGCGGTGGAAGCGGTCGCGGTTGCCTCGATGCGGTTGCTCGACGCGCTGCATACGACCGCGCCGGCTAAGAACCGTGAGGTTGAGGCGGCCAAGGCGCCGGAGCGCGCCGCCCAACGGTTCGCCGCCTGACGTAGCGGTCCGCCGGGTTTCGTGGGGTCGCGCGGGGTGGCGCGGCGGGGTGGGTGGTGCGCGCCGGTGGGTGGCGCGGCGGGGTGGGTGGCGCGGCGGGGTGCGCCGATTCGTCGGCCTGACCGCACTCTCGGCCCCCGCCACGGGTCCAGTGTTTCTCCTATGTCATCAAGGTAGGGGGGTGTTGCAGATGATCGTTTTGGGGGCGCGGCGGCGGCGTGAGCGGGTGTTTTCGGGGTCGGGTTGGAGGAGTTTCCAGAGGGTGGTGGCGATTTGTCGCTTGAGGCAGCGGAGAACTTCTCGGTTGGTTTTGCCTTCGGCGAGTTTGCGCTGGTAGTACTCGCGGGCGGGTGGGTGTGAGCGGATTTGGGTGATCGCGATGGTGTGGAGGACGCGATTGAGTTGCCGGTTGCCGCCTCGGTCCAGCGGTAGCGGGTGCGGTTGCCGGAGCTGGCGGGAACCGGGGCGCTGCCGGTGATGCGGGCGTATTTAGCGTGGCATTGCGCAAGTTGGCGCCGGCGCCGTCGGAATGCTGGATCGTCGCCTAAGCGCGAGCAGGCTCATCTCGCAGGAACATGATTGCGATAGTGCGCGCTGGACGAGCACCGAGGTCCCAGCTGGCCCGGGCATCTGGCCGCGCCTCGCCGCTGGTGGCTCCTCTGGCAGGCCACGCGGTCGCGCAGGGACCGTCGAAATGTGTGCGGCCCGTGAGCCTGAAGCGGCTCGGCGGCAGCGCGGCTTCTCGCTCCGGACCCGGCACCCCGCCCTG
The DNA here is from genome assembly GCA_019244395.1 of Solirubrobacterales bacterium. GTDB lineage: Bacteria > Actinomycetota > Thermoleophilia > Solirubrobacterales > Solirubrobacteraceae > Palsa-465. Next base: position 2,650 of record JAFASQ010000575.1, read on the forward strand.
ACGCTGGCGTATTGACGCCGGCGGGCCGACGGCCAGCCGTCAGCTGTGTCGGATCGGGGTTCGGCGGTCGATCTTGCGTAGCGCGAGCGGAGGGCACCGAAGCTCGCGTTCGTCGAAGCGCCCCACCGGCCGCGACAGCCGAACGGTGACCGTACGGTCGTCAACCTCGGTGACCTCGGCGAGTTCGTGCTCGAGGTACCGAGGCCGGCTCCGATTGGTGAACATCACCCTGTCACCCACGCACAGCTCGGCGATCGCTCGGGCGGACTGGACCGTGTGAAGCAGCTGCCTGCGCGCGTGGACGGTCGGCGATCGCGACCAGGTGCTCATCAAGCTCTCCCGCGGCGATCGCGTCGAGCAGCTGACGCTCCGGATCCTTCAATCGGCGATCCTGCGTCTCAGGCCACAGCATCGACTACGCGGTGTCCTCGAACCCGAAGCTCACGCCCCTATATTCGCTGCTGAGGCGGACGACTGAACCGAGTCGATTCAGACTCAACCGCGGGCGCGTTCCACCGCACCAACTACGCATGCGCGCGGCGGATGACCCGTCCCACTCTCGCCCACCAGTAGCCGGCCGGCCGCCCCTTCGTCGCATTGCGACCGCGCCGCTCGCGATGCTCCGCGAACAGAATCGAAAGCGGGAGACCCGGTCCCCCACGCTTGAGCGGCGTCGCTGCATTCGTCCGTTTGCAGCAGTCAGGCGACGCCGGCCGAGGTGGCTGCTCGGTCACGGATGG
>JAFASQ010000146.1 GCA_019244395.1 Solirubrobacterales bacterium
GACTCGAGCCAGGACATCACCGACCAGTACGGCGCGGCGCAGCGGAGCCTGGCCGACGCGAGGGCGCTTAGGACGTCGCTGCTCAAGCAGCTGGCCGGCGCGACCACCACGGAGCAGGTCGACAGCTTGAACGCACAGATCCACGACGCCGAGGCATCGATCTCGAGCGACCAGGCGACGCTCAACCGGCTGAACCACCAAGTCGGCTTCAGTCAGCTTTCGGTTGAGATCAACGCCCGGTCCGCGCCGGCGCCGGTTTCGCATGGAAACGGCGGCTTCGGCATCGGTCAGGCCGCGCATGACGCAGGCCGGGTGCTGACTGTCGCTGCGGGTATCGCGCTGATCGGCATCGCCGCCCTTTTGCCCGTCGCGCTGGTCGCGGGCCTGGCGTGGTGGGTGGGCTCCACGGTCAGGCGCCGGCGGCGCGAGCAGGCGCTCGACGCAGCCTGATCTCGAAGCGCCACGCCCTGCGAGCGGCGGCGCGTGTGGTATCCATGGGCGATGCCGGCCAGCAGCGAGGACACGATCGCGCTGCTCGGACGCGTACCGGTCTTCTCCACGCTCGCGCCCGAGGAGCTTGCCCAGGTGGCGGAGGTGGTGGTGCCGCGACGGTTCGAGGCCGGCGAGGTCGTGTTCAAGGAGGGTGATGAGGGGACCACGTGTTACATCATGCGCTCGGGCAGGGCGCGCGCCGTCCGCGAGCATCCGGACGGACGATCGATCACGCTCGCGAACTTCTCGCCCGGGGACATCTTCGGCGAGATGGCCATGCTTGACGGCGAGCGGCGATCGGCAACCGTGGAGATAACCGAGGGCACCGAGACAATCGCGATCCTGGCCGCCGACATGCACCGGCTGCTGCGCGCGCACCCTGACATATCGCTGAAGTTGATCGCCGCGCTGGGCCAGCGGTTGCGCGACACCAACGAGCGTCTGGCGCGGCAGTCGTTCCAGACCGTTCAGAGCCGCGTCGCCGCCGTTCTGGCTCAGTTGGTGGCGGCGGCACGCGCGGAGGCGGGCGGGGACGGCGACGGCGATGTGCTGATCACGATCACGCAGGCGGAGCTCGCACAGCTGGCCGGATCGTCGCGCGAATCGGCCAGCCGGTTCCTGGCGGTGCTGGAACGTGCAGGAATAATTACTCAGGGACGGGGAAGGCTGACCGTTCATGACGCAGAAGCGCTCGGGCGGTACGTCTTCTAGCCCGGACGGTGTTGTAGAGCTCTCCGCAGGCGGAGCTGTCGTCCACGACAGCAAAGTCATCGTGGTCGTCCCGGTCAAGCGCGATGCTCGCGGCCGCCGGGTGCTTGTGCTGCCCAAGGGGCACCTCGACGCGGGCGAGACCGACGAGCTCGCGGCGATCCGCGAGGTGATGGAGGAGACGGGCGTCACGGCGGCGCTGATCGACAAGCTGGGCGACGTCGAGTACAGCTACGAGCGACGGGGCCGGCGGCGGGACAAGCGGGTGGCGTTCTACCTGTTCGAATACCGTTCGGGGAGCCTCGAGGACCACGATCACGAAATCGAGGAAGCGCGGTGGATGCCGCTCAAGGAGGCGGCTGAGGCCTTGACGTATCCCGGCGAGCGGGAGATGGTTCGTCGGGCGTTGTCGCGTTCCGCAACGGATCGGTAGGCTGGCGCCCGTGCGAGTTCTCAACTTCTATTCGTCGGTGTTCGCCGACCAGCTTCGCCGGGGTCGCAAGACCGCCACCATCCGCCTCGGCGACAAGTCGCACAAGTACCGCAAGAACGACTGTGTGCTGGTGACGATCGGCTATCAGCACTCTCCGCGCGAGAAGATCTTCAATGCGGTCATCGACCAGGTCGAGGTCAAGCGCGTGCGCGATCTCTCCCCGCGCGACATCGAGCACGACAATCCGGAGTTCCGGCGCGTCGACGAGATGATCCACTTCCTCGAGCAGATCTACGGGCGGAAGGTGTCGATGGAGGACACCGTGACCGTGGTGCGGTTCTCGCAGATCATCGAGAACCCGCCCGAAATCCGCGACCGGATGCACGGACTGGGCGCGGCGCGAAACTAGGAGCTGCTGGCCCTCGAGATCGCCGCGGCCGGCGCCTGCCGGAGCCTCGAGCAGCATCCGCTCGCAGGATGGGTCCCGACCCGGTCACGCGCGAGATTCGTGACCGGGTCATGGATTGGGCGCCTCGCGCCATCAGACGGGCTCCTCGGGGCGGCCCCGCGAGGGTCGGTTCACGGGACCACCCCTTGGAGCGTCTAGCCGAGTTGCCTGCGGTGGACCGGGGCATACTGGTCGTCGTCGCTCACGCCCGGACGGTGCGTCCGACGGCGCAGGCGCTCGCTGCGGGCGGGACGGGACGCCTCTGCGGTCGCCACCGCCGCCAGCACAAACGCGCAGATCAACTCGATTGGCCCGCTCGCCGGAAGTCGGCCGCGAGTTGCGGTGCCGATCGCGACCGCAATCACGATCCCGATCGAGATCACCGCGAGCATCGCGGTCAGCGGCGAGGGAACCAAGTCCGAAAGTGTGTTCAACCAGGCTCGTAGCGACATCTGTGGACGGATGGAGTGCATGACGAGAATTCACTCGCATCTCGCCGAACGCGGCAAGAGCCGGGAGTCCTGAATCCGTGTGCGGCGGGACCCAACTGACGTAGGTCGATCGAGCCATGGGTCCTGGGTCTACGGGCCCGGGTCCCGGGGCCGATCAACAGCGCGCGGCCGCGTGCGCTCGATGCTCGGGCAGCATCGATGTCCGGACGTGGGCTCCCCGATGGAGCGCCTCGGGCCGGGTGCGCGGGGGCTGGGTCGGCTGGGCCCGCGCCGGTGTAGAGGTCAACGTCGGCGTCGGAGCGTTCGAGGTGATCCCGATCCCGTGGCCGTGCGTTTGGTTTTTCAGCGTCGAACCACGGGCAGTTAGCGCCAGCGCGAGCACGCCGAGTGCGGCGACAATCAGCGCGAACAGGACAAGCCGGCGCCAGCGGACGCGGTCGTTGATCGCTCCGGCGCGCGGCGATCGGTTCCGCACGCCGACGCGGCCGGCGGCGCGGCGAGGGGCGCGATTGTACTTCCGCCGCGTTGGCCCCGCGCGAGCGCCGCTCCTGCGGGCCAAGCCGCCCGCGGGTCGTGGTCGCTTAGCCGCGCTTGCTCGCGCGGTGGCGCCCGTAGCCTCCGCGGCGCGCGTCGCCTGTGGGCCGGCGACCGGGGTGCCCGCGACCAGGCCGCTAGGCGCCGTGCCGGATGCGGGTCGCACGACATCGCTGCTGCGTGCGGCCGGCTCCGGGGCGGCGGTGGCGTCCGGCTCCCGGGCGGCCGCGGCGTCCGGCGGC
>JAFASQ010000177.1 GCA_019244395.1 Solirubrobacterales bacterium
ACGATCGAATCGTGGGACATGAGCGGCTCCTCTCGAGTCCGCACCCCGGCCAATCCGGGACGCAATCACCGCCCATCCTTCATCCCGCCGACGGCGTCGCCAACAAGCGCGAGCGAGCTTCTGCATCCGGCTGGGCGGCTGCCAGAGCAGAAGCCACGTGCGAGCGCCCGGCCCGCCTGGCCGGTGGACGGTCGCGAGGTCTTGATGTGGTCAGAGCGCGAGTCCGGCAGTGGCCCGAGATGGTCGGCGGTATGCGCGAGCGGACGGCGTCGATGATCTCGCTCGGATCGATCCCCTGGTAGATACGCCGAGGTGGTGCCGTCGATCACGCAAAAACAGGGGCCCGGGTGGTAACAGGACGCGATGTGTCAGCCACGCGGCAAGCTGCTCGAACCCGAACGGGTCCATCCCAGCCTCGCGGCGCTTGTCGCCCTTGCCGTGACGCACCATCACCGACCCACGGCGCGGATCGACATCGGTCTCGTTGAGCGCCAGCGTGTCAGAGATCCGCAGGCCACCGCGCCACAGCACTGCGATCAACGCCCGGATCCGCAGTCCGTGTCGGTCGTGGCCGCGTTTGCGCATCACCACAATGATCTCCTCCGGGCGCGACGGGTCCGCGGGGTACCGTATTCCTTTGTTACGCGGCGCGCGGCCAGCGAGGTACCCCGGCCTGGTCGCCGGCGATCGCCGCCGGCCGGCGGCGTCGAGCAACACGATCGAATCGTGGGACATGAGCGGCTCCTCTCGAGTCCGCACCCCGGCCAATCCGGGACGCAATCACCGCCCATCCTTCATCCCGCCGACGGCGTCGCCAACAAGCGCGAGCGAGCTTCTGCATCGGCTCGTAGCGGACGCAGAGCGGAAGTATTTCCCAGCCACTCGACAGCGCTCATCACGGCCGTCCGTTCGTGTCAGGGGGAAGTCTCGCGACCTGGGTTAGGTCCGGCATGTCGTCATACTGTTGGCATTTCGGGAGCGGAACCGCACTGGCGCTCGACATCTGCGTCGTGGTGGGGCCGTGGTTTTGCCCGCGCGTCGGTTCTTGTCTTTGTAGGGCACGAAGCGCAAGGCCGCGCGGATCGCATGCGCGACGCACGTCTGCACCCAGGCGTGGGGGTAGACGGCCTCGATCGCCTCGGGGAAACCGGTCAGGCCCTCGACGCAGCAGACCAGCACGTCTTGGACGCCGCGGGTCTTCAGTTCGGTCGGGACCTGCAGCCAGAATTTGGCGCCGGTCTTCTGAAACCACATGCCGAGCACGTCGCGCTCGCCTCGAGGTTGACCCCGATCGCCAAATAGCAGGCGAAGTTCCGGGACCGCCTGCCCGTCGGCGCTGACCCCCGGCCCGTACGGGCCGGACACGACGTAGGAGGCGATCCGGGCCGGGGTGGTGTTATGCGTGGGTCGTCGCGTCGATCAGGACGAACATCGCCGCGACGGACGCGACCAGCGTGTTCGTCTGTAGCCCAGCGCCGCGGCTGCGCCATTGCCGCTCAACCGATCAGCGCGGCGGCGAGCACGGCGACGGCGAAGCGCAAGATGAACTCGTATCAGGGCAGCATCGTTGAGTGCATCGTCATGATGGTTGAGATGCGGGTCGTGAACGCGCTGTGAACCGGGACGGGCCGCCTCGCTAGTGGCGCGGTCGGATGCATTATGGACCGCTGCATGCGGGGCGAGCGATCTGGTCGATCGAGAGTCCGGCTACTCGTCCTGAGGGGCGATCGGAGTTAGCTGCACCGAGCACGTGCGCGCCGGGTCCGGCTGCTCCTTCCGCGGCAGCGCGGCACGATCTATCGACTCGATGCGGGGATCGTGTAGCCGGCGCCGTCCAGTTGCCCGAGTGGCAGAAATCGGCGGTAGGGCGCGGTGAGCCCCCGGTGGTTTTTAGGCATTGTGAGGCGCTGTGATGACGCTGACGTCGATCAGCGTTCAGTCGCGAGCCTGGCACGGCCTCTTACCGACCTCCGCTCGTGGCACACTCGTGGCCGATGTCTGAACGCGGACGGCGGCGGGAAGCTCCGAGATTGCTGTTGACGCACGATCTGCCGGTGCGGCGGCGGCGCCGCGCCCGTCGGCGCGCGGTCTGGTTTGTGCTGCTGCTGTTTGCGGTTGTGGCTGCGGCGGTGATTGTCGTCGTTTCGGGGAGCTCGTCACCTCGGTCGTCTGACCGCAGCACCCTCGACTCGCGGGTCCCGGCCGGCGGCCTGGATCGGGCTGCTCGCCACCGGACGCGCCATTCGGCTTCGGCTACGAGCGGGATTGCGGTCGCTCCGATCCAGCGGGTGCTGTCATACACCTCTTACGTCAGGGTCGGTACGGCGCGCAGGCGCGATGTGGCGCTGACGTTCGACGACGGGCCCGGCCCCTACACGCCCAAGGTCCTTGCCGTGCTGCGCAGGCTGCACGCCCCGGCGACGTTCTTCGTGATCGGCGAGTGGGCGCGCCGCTACCCGCAGTTCGTCCGCAGCGAGGCACGGGGAGGGTTCGAGGTCGGCGATCACACCGAGACCCATCCGTTCATGTCGCTGCTGCCGGCAGCGGTGCAGTGGGCGCAGATCGTCGATGCCGGGGACGCGATCGCGCGGGCGGGGGCGCCGTTCCCCCACCTGTGGCGCCCGCCGTACGGCGCGTTCGACGCCGCCAGCCTCCAGATCCTGCGCGCGCTGGGGATGCTGGTGGTGCTGTGGACGGTCGACACCAGCGACTACGCCCGTCCCGGCCTGCACCGCATCTGGTACACGGCGCTCAGTGGCGCGAGACCGGGCGCGATCATCCTCATGCACGACGGTGGCGGCAACCGCTCCGAGACCGTCGCTGCGCTACCACGGATCATCGCCGGCCTGCGCCGCCGCGGCTTTCGGCTCGTCACCATCTCGCAGCTACTGGCCAACGACCCGCCGCCGCGCGACCAGCCACCGGCACGGCCGCTCTCGGGCTTGGCTGGTTGATGCTGCGCGTCTCGCCGGCAGCTCAGGCGTCGGGATGACGGAGGCTTCCGGTCACCCCGGACGGAGCACGGCCGCCGCGGGTGAAGCTCGACGGGCGCGCGCGGCTCCTGCTCTGCCCGCTCGGACCGGAAGCGCCGGGCACGTCCCGCGAGCGGTTCCTAGCTGCCCCTTGTCGTCTGACTCGGGAGTGAGTCGAGGGGCTGTCCGGCTACCGCTTACTCAAGCGGAGCAGGCAGAGCGTGTTGCCTGCGCGCAGACCAGTGGACGCAACCTGCCTGAGCCGATCGAAACGTTGGCTTGGCCCAGCGTTCGGGAATTACTCCTCGAACGACGGCGAGTGCTTTCGTCCGAACGCTCGCGTGTCGGCCGCCTAGACTCACGCCTCGACGGCCGGAAGTACAGTCGTCGCTGCGAGCTCGACCTGCCGCGGCTCGTCGCCGAGTGGCCAGAGGTATACGCGGTCGCAGCCTGCCTCCGCGTAGCGCGAGAGCAGCTCCGCGCAGTGCGCCGCGGGTCCGACGCAGAGCTGGTCGCTCAGCGGATCTGGATCGCGCCTGAGCATCGGGGCCAGGACCTCTCGCAGCATACGATCGGCGTCGCGGGCGTCTTCGCTGATCCAGGTCCACATCGTCGCGAGCGCGTTCGGGAACCGATCGGGATCCTTGCCGCGTGCGTCAAGCTGCTCGGACAGCGACTCCTTCGCGGCCCTGAAACCGTCGGGCGTCGTGTTATACGCGGATGCCAGCCACCCGTCGCCGAGGCGCGCGACGCGCCGAAGACCGGCGGCTGAGCCCCAGCTCGCGATCCGGACCGGCACGCCGCCGGGTCGGCTGGGGGCCGGCGCCAGCGGCGAGCCCGGTAAGGCGTAATGGCGGCGGGTCTCCGGCGGCGGTTCATCCCGCAGCAGCGAGCGCAGAATGGCGACGGCTTCGTCGAAGCGCTCCCAGCGTTCCTCGAACAGCACGCCGACCGCGTCGTAGTCACGCTCCGACGAGCCAGGCCCGACCCCGGCAATAACCCGCCCATCGGACAGGACATCCAACCCGGCGAGCGTCTTCGCCAGGGGCACAGGACCGCGCAGCGCGACATTGGCGACGGTTGTCGCCAGCTCCATGAGGCCCACTCGGTCGATGACGGCAGCCAGCGCCGTCACGCCGTCAAGCCAGGGCGTCTGAAACCGGAAGTGGTCGTTGGCGGAAACCGCGGCGAAGCCGCTCTCACGCGCGGCGTCGACTGCGCCACTAAGACGCGCGAGCGACTGCCCTTCCTCGCCGAACTCCATCAGCGGCAGATGAAGGCCGAGCTCCAAACCGGGCCGATCCTCTCACCCTACCGCCCACCCGACAAGTACAAGCTGCAGCCATATCTCCCGCCCCCACGCGCATAGCGAGGAACACGCCCCAGGACTCGCGGCGCCCTTCCCGCGACGCCGCTTCGCTCCTGCCTTCGCGTGCGTGAAAGCGGCCATCACGCCGGCGTGGCCGAAATAGACTAAATCCGGCGGCGCACACCCCGTCGTCCGACACCCGCCCTGCGTTCGTCAGGAGCATCTCGATCGCGACGCCGCTTCCTGCCGCGCGCGGAAACCAAGGCCCCGGGGCACACTGCTGGTTCGTCACCCAGGCGGGTCTGCGTCTCGCGCTTCCGCTCAAGTCTCCGGCGGAGCCGAAGCGGCAGTCCGCCGCCGGCGCCCATGTCCTGGTCACCCAGCCCCGCCTCGTGAAACC
>JAFASQ010000301.1 GCA_019244395.1 Solirubrobacterales bacterium
ACGAACATCCCGGCGCGCGCGAGCGGGGAACTCGTGATCTCGTTCCACGGCGACAGCACCGCGGGCTGCGCGACGTATGGACTCTGTGGCTACGCCGGCACCATCCTGGTGCGACCGTCCGCCGGGGACCTCGCCTTCGTGACGTACCGCCGCGGGAGCGGCGTCGGTCACACCGGCTACCTCGGGCTCGGACCCGGCCAGACGGGGTACACGACCTCCGCGCGCGTGCAACGGTCCACACTGGGATCGCCCGGTGCGACGTGCGCGGATGCCGAATCGGCGTTCTTCAGCACGGAGCCGGTCGGTCAGAGCCGCCGAGGCTCGTTCAGGATCAGGCTGCTCGCGTCGGGCGGGTCGTTGCTGCAGACGCGCTGTGCCGGCCCCCTCGACGACGATCTCGCTGCCGTAAGCCCGGCCGTGACCATCTCGGTGGCCAGGGCGCTGCGGGGGCGGACGACACTCGACTTCTCCGGCAGGCGGACATTCGCGGCCCACGGGTTCGCCGGCACGATCAGCTCTACGCTCGCAGTGACGCTCGGCAGGCCCTCGACCGAGTCCCCCTCGAACCCGAACTTCCCGCCGGGGATCAAGACCCAGCGGACTCGCACCGTGACCGAGCAGCTCCGCCTCGTCCGGGTGGACGGCGGGCTGAGCCTGGCGATCCACGGAACTGAGAACCCGATCGTCTGCCGGCTGCTCGATACCTGCGGCCTGGGTGGAACCGTCAGCCTCCCGGCCGGCCCACGCGAGGTCAGCGCCCAGGTCGTGGCCCAGGGCCTCGCGAGCCGACCCTATAGCGACTTCCTGACCGCGCTGGGGGTCAGCACGTCGGGTCACGCCGGCGGGATCTCCGTGGCCGTGTTCGTCAACTGGATCGGTGAGGTCCGCGCCGGCATGAGCCAGGCGGGAACGACGTGTACCGACGCGGCGCACACCGGAGGGGGATCGGTGGCGATCGGGTCGCTGGCCGGCGGGCTAAGCAGCTTCGGCGCGTTCGCTGGATCATGGAGGACGCGCTGCCCCGGGCCCGATCTCGTTCAGGCGTCGAATGGGCTGAAGGCTTCGCTCGCCCCCGGCGCGCTCGCCCACGAGCAATTCACGGTCACGGTGCGGCCGCAGCGATCCTTGACCGACGACGGATACGTCATATCTCCGCGCGGGCGCATTTCGGTCGTTCTGCGCCGGGGCCGGATCACCTCGCAGGTGCTCCGCCAGCCCGTGCCGTAGTGGGTCTCACCCACTGCCGGGTGCTTCGTGGCCGGGTCGCCTACTCTTGGCCCGGCCATGAAGACCGCGATCGTCACCATCTCGACATCCGTCGCCGCCGGCCGAGCCAGGGATCGGTCAGGCGAGGCACTGGCCCGCCTCGCCGAGGCCGCGGGAGCGGAGATCGTCGCGCGCGACGTGGTGCCCGATGACCGCAAGGCGATCGAGGAGATCCTCCGCCGGCATACCCGCGACGGCGCGGCGCTGATCTTCACCACCGGCGGCACCGGCTTCACCCACGACGATGTCACTCCGGAGGCGACACGTGCGGTGATCGAGCGCGACGCGCCGGGCTTCGCCGAGGCGATGCGGGCCGAGGCGCTGAAACACACCCCGATGGGGATCCTGTCGCGCGGCGTGTCGGGGATCGCGGGGCGGACGCTGATCGTCAACTTCCCCGGCAACCCGAAGGCGATCGGCGAGCTGTTCCCGGTGGTTGCCCCGACGCTTGGGCATGTCGTGGCGACGCTGCAGCACGAGGGTGGACCAACTCCCGGCCATTGAGCTGCGCGGCCTGGTCCGCCGCTTCGGCGAGCGGGCTGTGTTGCGGGAGGTGTCGGTCACGGTTCCCGCCGGCGCGACGCTCGCGGTGCTGGGGCGAAACGGCGCCGGCAAGTCGACGCTGCTGCGGATCCTGGCCACGCTGCTGCGACCCCATGCGGGTGAGGTGCGGGTGTTCGGCGAAGCGCTGCCGAGGAGGGCGTTCGCGGTGCGGGCGCACCTGGGCCTGCTCGGGCACGATCCGCTCCTGTACCGAGACCTGAGCGGGCGCGAGAATCTCGGCTATCACGCCCGGCTGTATGGCGTGGCTCCTCGGCGGGTCGAGGACGTGCTCGATGCCGTCGCGATGCGGGAGCGCGGCGACGAGCCGGTGCGGCTGCTCTCTCGCGGCATGGTGCAGCGGCTCGCGGTGTGCCGGGCGGTGCTGCACCGCCCGCGGCTTCTGTTGTTGGACGAGCCGTTGGCGAACCTGGATCCGGCGGCGGGCGGGCTCGTCGCGCCGCTGATCGGCCGCTCGTCAGGCGCCACGCGAGTGCTGACCAGTCACGACCCTGCGGCGGCGCTGGCCGAGGCGGATCTGGTCCTCGGTCTGCAGGACGGGCGCGCCGCGTTCGTTTGCCCTCCGGCGGGGGTGGACCAGCCGATGCTCGAGCAGCTGTATGCGTGACGAGCGGGCGCCTGGCATGTGGCGGACGTATGCGTGACGAGCGGGCACCCGGCATGTGGCGGACGGCCCTGGCCGTCCTGCGCAAGGACCTGCTGCTCGAGTTGCGCGGGCTCGAGACCGTGCCGGCGATGATCCTGTTCGCGCTGGTCACGTTCGTGATCTTCCACTTCGGCCTCGGGCGCGACACGATCGACGGTCAGCTGGCGGCGGGGGTGCTGACCGCGACGCTGCTGTTCGCGGCCATGCTCGGGATCAACCGCCTGTTCGTGGCCGAGCGCGAGCAGGGCGGGTTCGATGCCTTCCTGCTGGCTCCGGTGGATCGGACCGCGCTGCTGGTGGCCAAGGCGCTCGCGCTGCTCGTGTTCCTGGCCGTGCTCGAGTTGATCGCGGTGCCGGCGTTCGGGTTGCTGTTGCTGGGTCCGCCGCTCGGTTCGCGGCTGCCCGGGCTGGTGGCCGTGCTAGCGCTCGGGGATGTGGCGTTGGCGGTGATCGGCACGCTGGTCTCGGCGATCGCCGTCCACACCCGGGCGCGCGACCTGATCGGCCCGATCGTCGGGCTCCCGCTGCTCCTGCCGGCGCTGATCGCGGTGGCTCGTGGCGCCGGGCCGGTGCTGGCGGTGCACGGATCGGGAGCCCCTCCGGGCCGATGGGTGGCGATCCTCGCTCTTTATGATGTGGTGTTCGCCCTCCTTTCGTACGCCGTCTTCGACTTTCTCCTGGAGGACTGAAGCTTTGACCACCTATGGGCGGGGTCTTCGCGGCCTGGCCATTGCCACCGTCGTCACGATCACCGTGGCGCTTGCCCTGGTGTTCTTCTACGCGCCGCTGGACGCCGACCAGGGCTTCGTCCAGAAGATCTTCTACCTCCACGTGCCGCTGGCCATCACCGCCCTGTGCGGCTTCGTCTTCGGTGGGGCACTCGGCGCCATGTACCTGCGCACGGGTGAGGCGCGGTGGGACATCCGTTCCTACGTGGCAATCCACCTGGCGCTCATCTTCGGCGTGGGGGTGCTGCTGACCGGCGCGATCTGGGCCAAGGCGTCCTGGGGGCATTGGTGGATCTGGAGCGACCCGACGCTTACCTCGTTCCTGATCGTGATGCTCCTGTTTGCCACCTATCAGCCGCTTCGCTTCTCGATCGAGGATCGCGACCGCCAGTCGCGTTATGCCAGCGTGTTCGCGGTCGTGGCCGGTGCGTTCGTGCCTTTGAATTTCATCGCGGTGCGAGCGGCCCAGGCGTATGTGCATCCGCGCGTGCTGACGCTGGCCGGCGGGAACCTGCCGGGGTCGATGCGCCTGGTGTTCGTGGTCTCGCTGCTCGGGATCGCGCTGCTGTACGTGACGCTGTGGAAGTACGAGATGGCGGCCAAGAACACGCGGATGCAGGTGCGGGCGCTGCGCCGGGCGCTGCTCGGGGACGACGCCGTGTCATCGCTGAAGAGAAGCGCGGCCCCGTCGTGAGCGTGTTCTTGTTTGGCGTTGCGCCGGCGCTGCCGCTCCACACGGCGGGCAAGTACGTGGCGGGCGCCTACATCGTCTTCCTGGCCCTCGTGCTGGTGTACGTGGCGATCATGGCCACGCGGCTGTCGCGCACCGAGCGGGAGCTGGCCGAGCTGCGGCGGGACGTCGAGCTGCGAAGGCGCAGTGACGCCGGCGGTCCCGACTCTGGTGGTCCCGATGCCCGCGATCCGGGGCGCGAGCGGGAGCCGGTGGCGTGAGCGAGGTGGCGTGAGCGAGCTGCTCGCGATCGGCGTCTCGCACAAGACCGCGCCGGTCGAGGTCCGCGAACGCCTGGCGCTTCCGGATGCGCGCGCGGCGAACTTCCTGCGCGATCTGCGCGGCACGGGCGAGGTGCAGGAGGCGGTGGCCATCTCGACCTGCAACCGGACCGAGCTGTACCTGGTCGTCGGAGATCCTGTCGAGGCGGAGAGCCGCGCGCTTTCGATGCTGGCCAGCCAGGCGGGTATCCGGTTGAGCGAGCTTTCGGCCTCGATTTACTCGCTGCGCAACTGCGACGCCGCCCGCCACCTGTACCGCGTGACGGCCGGCCTAGAGTCGATGATCGTGGGCGAGGCCGAGATCCAGGGCCAGGTCAAGCGCGCGTATGAGGGGGCTATGGCGGGGGAGACGGCCGGGCCGCTGACCAACCACTTGTTCAAGGCCGCGCTCGCCACCGGCAAGCGCGTGCGCACCGAGACGGCGATCGGCGAGCGGCAGCTCAGCCTCCCCGCGGTGGCGGTGGCGCTCGCCCGCGAGCAGCTCGGTTCTTTGGAGGGGCGCTCGATCGTGATCGTCGGGACCGGCGAGACGGGTGAGCTGACGGCGCGGGCGCTGGCCGACAGCGGCGGGCGGACCGTGTTCGTGGCCAGTCGCCGGCGCGACCGGGCGATCTCGCTGGCCCGCCGCTACGGCGGGGAGAGCGTGATGTTCGACGAGCTCCCCCGGGTGCTCGAGGCGGCCGACATGCTGGTGGCCGCGACCGCCTCGCCGCATCTGCTGCTCGAGGCGGACGAGCTGGCCGAGGTGATGCTTCTGCGCGCCCGGCGGCCGCTGCTGCTCATCGATCTCGCCGTGCCGCGCGACATCGACGCTTCGTGCGGCGAGATCGCCGGGGTCTCTCTGTTTGACGTGGACGACCTGCAGGCGGTGATCGCGCGCAATCGCCGGGTGCGTCAGGCGGAGGCGCGCAAGGCGGAGGGGATCATCGAGGAGGAGATCCAGCGGTTTGCCCACTGGCTAGGGTCGCTCGAGGTGCTCCCGACGGTGGCCGCGCTGCGCGTCCACGCGGTTGCCATCGCCGAGCAGGTCGTGGCTGAGAATTCCGGCAAGTGGGAGCGGGTTTCTTCTCGTGATCTTGACCGGGTAGATGCGATCGCCCACGCGATCGTCAACCGGCTCCTGCACCAACCTACGGCCCGTCTCAAGGAGCTCCATGACGACCGCGTGCACGCCCGGATGGCGATGATCCGGGAACTGTTCGGGCTTTCGGTCGAGGAGGGTGTAGGCGAGTCGTCGGCCGATTTCGAGGAGCCGGCCGCTTCGGAGGAGCTGGCCGCTTCGGAGGAGCTGGCCGAGGTGCGCGAGCTGCCCCGGCCACGGCGTTGATCCGCGTCGGGACGCGGGGCAGCGCGCTGGCGGTGGCGCAGGCGAGGTGGGTAGGTGAGCGGCTCGGGTCGTCCTATGAGCTCGTGACCGTCACGACCGCTGGGGATCGGGGCGCTCCGGTGGGCGACAAGTCGCGCTGGGTGTCCGCGCTAGAGCGGGCCCTGCTGGACGGCGAGATCGACGTCGCGGTGCACTCGGCCAAGGACGTGCCGGCGGAGATCGCGGCCGGGCTGTCGCTGGTGGCGATTCCTCCGCGGGCCGATCCCCATGATGCGATCTGCGGCGCGCCCGGGTTAGGCGGGTTGCCGACGCGGGCGCGGGTGGGGACGAGCAGCCTGCGGCGGGCGGCCCAGATCAGGGCCGTGCGCGACGACCTGGAGGTGGTCGAGGTGCGGGGCAACGTCGATACCCGGCTGCGCAAGCTGGCCGACGGCGAGTGCGATGCGCTCGTGGTGGCGGTGGCGGGGCTGGCGCGGCTGGGCTTTTGCGATGCCGTCGACGGGGTGCTCGACGAGCTGGTTCCGGCGGCCGGGCAGGGCGCTTTGGCGGTGGAGGCTCGCCCGGATTTTGTGCCGGTGGACGGGCTCGTGGACGCCGAGGCCACGGCCTGCGTCCTGGCCGAGCGCGAGCTGACCCGGGCGCTTGGCGCCTCGTGCAACACCGCGGTGGGCGCGTGGGCGCGGGTGGTTGACGGCTCCGACGAGCTCGAGCTGACGGCGTGGGTCGGGCGTGATGATGGCTCGGCCTGGATCCGCGATCGGGTGCGCGGCCGGGCGGCGGGTCTTGGGGCGCTGGTGGCGGATCGGCTGCTGGCGGCGGGGGCGGCGGAGCTGCTGGCATGACCGTGTACCTGGTCGGGGCGGGCCCGGGCGACCCGGGATTGCTCACCGCGCGGGCGCTCGAGCTGATCGCGGCGGCCGACGTGATCGTCTATGACCGGCTGATTCCTGCTTCGGCCCTCGATGGGGCGCGGGCCGATGCCACGCTCGTCTATGCGGGCAAGGAGGGAGGCGGGGAGTCGATGCCACAGGCCGAGATCTCACGACTGCTGGTGGCCCATGGTTCTCTCGGAGCGACCGTGGTTCGACTGAAGGGGGGGGATCCGTTCGTGTTCGGCCGCGGTGGCGAAGAGGCGTCGGCGTTACGGGAAGCTGGCGTGGCGTTCGAGGTCGTGCCGGGGGTGACGGCCGGCGTGGCCGGGCCCGCCTACGCCGGCATTCCGGTCACCCATCGCGACGCCGCGAGCGCGGTGGCGTTCGTGACCGGACACGAGGACCCCGACAAGCCCTCGTCGGCCCTCGACTGGGAGGCGCTGGCCAGGTTTCCCGGGACGCTCGTGTTCTACATGGGGGTACGGCAGCTGCGCTCGATCGCCGCTTCGCTGGTGGCTTGCGGGCGGGATGCGGCCGAGCCGGCGGCGGTGGTCGAGCGGGGGACGCTGCCCGGTCAGCGGGTGGTGGCCGGGTCACTGGGGACGATTGCCGACGAGGCGGCCGCCGGCGGTGTGCGCGCGCCGGCCGTTGTGGTGGTCGGCGAAGTGGTCCGGCTGCGCGAGCGGCTCGACTGGTTTGGTGTGGTGCGCCCGCTGGGGGGGCTTACGGTCGCGGTCACGCGGGCGCGGGCGCAGGCCAGCGCGCTGGCCGACCGGTTGCGGAGGCTGGGTGCGGCGGTGGTCGAGGCGCCGGCGATCCGGATCGTGCCGCTCGATGGGCCGGCGATGTCGATTTCCGGGTACGACCTGATCTGTTTGACCAGCCCGAACGGCGTCCGGATCCTGTTCGAGCGCCTGCTGGCTGCTGGGGGGGATGCCCGGGTGCTGGCGGGGGCGCGCGTCGCAGCCATCGGACCGGGTACCGCTTCGGCCTTGAGATCGCACGGGGTGGTTGCCGACGTGGTGCCCCCGGAGCGGTTCGTGGCCGAGGGGCTGGTCGAGGCGCTCGCCGGTGTCCCGGTTTCCCGGGCGCTGGTGGCCCGGGCGGCCGAGGCGCGCGACGTTCTCGTCGAGGCGCTGCGGGCGCGGGGGGCGGCGGTGGACGTGGTGGCGCTGTACGAGACGGTGGCCGAGCCGCTGTCTGAGGCGCAGGTGGCTGCTGTGTGTTCGTCTGACTACGTCACGTTCACCTCGTCCTCGACCGTCCGGTTCCTGCTTCAGTCGCTGGGCGACGGTGCGCGGTTGGGGGGGCGGCTGGTGAGCATCGGGCCGGTGACGAGCGCGGCGCTGCGGGAGCACGGGCTAGAGCCAGACGTCGAGGCCGCGCGCCACGACATCGACGGGCTGGTCGAGGCGCTCCTCGCCGACGCGGTCTCAGGCGAATAGCGGCCACGGTTACCCGCCAGCCTGGCACTGCGTCGCTCGGGTCGATCGTCTCCTGGCCGGTGTGGATGCGGGCCTCACCCGCGCCGCGATACACGGTGGCGGTTTTCCGAGCCGGATCGAGGACGAGCACCGCGGTTGCGCCGCCCTGAAGCCACATCAGCGCTTTTTCCTCGAACGCGATACCGATGCCATGCTGCCGTACATGGCCGGCCAGCAGCAGGCCAAGCGTCATCGCCACGCGGCCATGCTCCGCCCCGGCGGGCGTCATCGCCGCGCGTCCATGCTCCGCCCCGGCGGGCGTCATCGCCACGCGGCCATGCTCCGCCCCGGCGGGCGTGATCACCCGAAGCTTTCCTCGCACCAGTTCCCGCCGCGCACCCTCGTCGGGCATTCTCCAAAGCTCCTCGGCGCTCACCGGTCCAGCCTGTGGGGCCATGATTTGGGGGCTAACGCGCCTCCGTGGTGCTCTTGAACGCTGTCCCAGTCATCACCTTCCTGTCCGACTACGGCCTGAGCGACGACTTCGTCGGCGTGTGCCACGGGGTGATGGCGCGAATCTGTCCTTCGGCGGTCGTGATCGATTTGTCGCACGGCGTACCCCGAGGGGATGTCCGCGCCGGCGCCTTGATGCTGAGTGGCGCATTGCCTTACTCGCCGGTGGGCGTGCACCTGGCCGTGGTCGATCCCGGCGTGGGCAGCGAGCGGCGAGCGATCGCGCTCGCGACGGCGGACGGGCGGCGGTTGGTCGGGCCCGACAACGGGCTCCTGTGGCCGGCCGCCGAGCGCGCCGGCGGCGTGCTCGAGGCGGTTGACATCGGCCGCTCGCGATTTGCCCTGCAGCCGGTCTCGGCCACCTTTCACGGCCGGGACATCTTCTCCCCGGTTGCCGCGCGGCTGGCCGCCGGCGCCGCGCTGGCCGAGGTGGGCTCGGCGGTGGAGCCTGGGAGCCTGGCGGCGCTTGAGCTAACGCGCGCGCGGTTGGAGGACGGGGTGCTTGTCGCGCACGCGGTCTACGTCGACGCCTTCGGGAACGTCCAGCTCGATGCGGACGAGGTCGCATTCGCCCTCGGCCAGCCGGTCCACGTGGCCACGGTTGACGGCGTGTCGGCCCGTGCCCGCTACGGTCGCACGTTCGCCGACGTTGCCGCCGGTGAGCTGCTGGTCTACGAGGACTCCTCCCGCCGGCTGGCCGTGGCGGTCAACCAGGGCAGCGCCGCCGAGCGGCTCGGGCTTGCCGTCGGCGACGAGCTGCGGGTTTCGTCGCGGTGAGCCTTGGCGTGCTGGGTCGGCCGCGGGTCCATTTCCGCCTGACCGACTCGACCAACGCCCGGGCGCGCGAGCTGGCCGCTCGTGGCGCGCCCCACGGGACCGTGGTGACCGCCGATGAGCAGTCGGCGGGGCGAGGGCGGCAGGGGAGGACGTGGACGGCGCCGCGCGGGCGGGCGCTCCTCTGCTCGGTCCTGATCCGCGATCCGCCGCGGCTGCTACCGCTGGCCGCGGGGGCCGCGGTGGCGGACGTGGTCGGCCCGGACGCGAGGATCAAGTGGCCGAACGACGTGCTCGTCGACCGGCGCAAGGTGGCGGGAATCCTGGTCGAGGCACGCCCTCAGGAGGGATGGGCGGTGACCGGGGTCGGGGTGAACGTGGCGCTGCGCCTTCCGGACGATGTTCCGGTCGAGCTGCGCGAGAGCGCCGGCACTCTGGGGTTGGCGCCGCAGGCGATCGAGCCCACGTTGGACGCGCTGCTGGGACGGCTTGAGCGATGGCTCAATGCGGACGACGAGTCGTTGCTGGGCGCGGTCCGGGGTCGCGATGCGCTGCGCGGCCGGTCGGTGCGCTGGGCCGGCGGCCATGGTGTGGGCGCCGGCATCGACGCGGATGGGCGGCTGCTCGTGTCGACCGAGTCCGGGACGGTGGCGCTCGACGCCGGCGAGATCCACCTCGTGGCGTCGGCTGCCGAGGGTGCTTAACCGCTGAAAGTCGGCACGACCACCGGCCTCGGGGTTACATAAGCGCCTCGGAGGCGCTTATGTGCAGAAGGTCGGCGCGGGGGCGGGGGTTTTGCGGGTTATGCACCCGAGCTAGGCGGCGGCCTCGGCGTTCCCGGGCTCCTCGTTGCGAAGATCGCCGGCGAGGGTGTCCGCCGGGGCGTCCTCGGTGTCCGCGGGGGCGTCCTCGTAGTCCTCGTCCTCGTCGTCGTCTTCTTCGCCTTCGTCAAAACCGTCGTCCGGATCGGGGTCGGCGTCGGCGTCGCGTTCGCTCTCGTCCCCGTTGTCGTCGGTCTCCCCGACGGGCGAGAGCTGCTCCTCTTCTTCCTCGCCGTTCTCAACGGCGGTGCTCGCCACCGCCTCCTCGGCTCCCGGGGCGCCACCGTTGGCCGCGGCGGCGCTCTTACGCTTGCGCCGGCTCTTGCCGCGCCGGCCCTTGGGGAAGTTGCGCAGGAGCTCGCGGGCCAGCGCGGCAGGCTTGCGGGCCATCCGGGTGCGGGCACCGCGGAGGGCCTCCTCGGCCTCCGGGGTGTGGGCCAGCGCCGCCGCCAGCAGCGCCGCCGACAGCCGGCGGTCCTCCTTGCGCGCCGCGTGGACGAGCCGGCGGGCGTTGCGCGCGTGTGCCGCGCCCGAGGAGTTGACGAGCAGGCCGAGCAGCCGCTTGGTCTCGGGCCAGCGCTGCACCGCGTACTCCTCGTGCACCTCCCGGGTGTATTCGGCCATGCGCCAGATCCAGGCGTTCGCTTGGTCGCGCCGGCCGATGCGTCGCTCGGCCAGGGCCTGGAGCATGATCTTCACGCCCTCGCGGCGTTCGTCGCGCGGCCAGCCGGCCATGATGTCGATCGCGGTGTCGAAGGCCTCGGCGTCGCGGCTGGCCGCGATCTCCTGGAGAGCCCGCAGGCGCAGCTGCGCGTTGCGGTTGCGCTGGACGGCAGTCAACAGGAAGCGCCGCTTGAGCTCACCCCCGCGGTCGAAGTGGAGCATCGCCTTGGCCCGGCGCCAGCCGTTGGGCGCCACGCGAGCGCCGGCCAGCGCCGCCCATACGTGCTGCTCGCCGTAGTCGAGGTGCTCGACCGCGATCCGCCACAGTTCGCGCTCGAACACCTGAGCGCGGCGCTCAGGCTCGGGGGTGACGGGAAGCACGCGCCGCTCGACGCGCACGCGGCGGCCGCGGCCGCGGCGGACCGGGCCGACGACGATTGCGCCGCCCCGGTAGACGTCGCGGTCGAGCAGCGAGTGCAGGGTTACGACCGGGTCGTCGTGCTTGGTCGCCGGGTGCACGAAGTCGACCACGATCCCCGCTTCCTTGCCAGGGTGGCGCCGGGTCACGCGCCCGACGCGCTGCTGGTAGACGCGCTTTGAGGCGGTCGGCGCGAGATGCATGCAGATCGTGGCCCGCGGGCTGTTCCAGCCCTCGGCCAGCAGCATCGCGTTGACGAGAACATCGATCTTGCCCGACTCGTAGTCGGCCAGGATGCGCGCCAGTTGGCGCTTGGGCGTCTCCCCGGACACCGCCTTGGCCTTCATCCCCATGTCTTGGAAGGCCCTGGCCACGTTGTTGGCATGTCGCACGCCGGCCGCATAAACCACGCCCGGCACATTGTTGAAGCGCGTCTTGTACAGGTCGGCGATCGCCATGTTGAACGGCGTCTGGTCGAGCAGTTCGGCCAGCATCTCCTGGTCGAATTCGGTGTCCACCTCGCCGCGCCGCAAAGGCACCTTGGCGATCGTCCGCACGCCCGGCCCCGGTGGGATCCGGATGCAACGCAGCGGTGCGATCACACCGCGTCGGGCCGCCTGGGCCAGGTCGAAGCGCGAGGTCTGGGTCGGGAACAGGTCGGTGACGTGCCGGGCAATCAGCGCGCCGGTGGCCGTCATGCCGATGAAGATCGGGCCCGACCACGCGCGGATCGCGCCCGAGGTCTTCTCGCCCAGCGCCGTGTGGGCCTCGTCGCAGATGACGATCGTGTAGGCGTCGGAGATCTTCCCGGCGTTGCGCACGAACCACTGGTAGGTCTCGACCGTGACCGGGCCGTTGGCCGCGTCCTTGCCGTTCAGCAGCGGGGCGCTGATGCGGTCGCGGTAGCCGCGGTCGCGCAGCTCGCCGTTGAACTGGTCGACCAGGTTGCGGCGGTGGGTGAGGATCAGCACGCCGCCCGTACGCGAGGCCTCCACGAAGCCGAGGGCGGCCACCGTCTTGCCGGCGCCGGTGGCGTGCTCGAACCAGAACCGGCGATCGGCGTTGGGATCCTCGGGGCGCTCGTCGAGCTGCACATCCGCGTCCAGCTCGCCATCGTCCTGCCAGTCCTGGGGCTCCTCGTCCTCGCCGCC
>JAFASQ010000310.1 GCA_019244395.1 Solirubrobacterales bacterium
CCCGCCACGCGCCGCATCCCCCCGCCACCACATCCCCCCGCCACGCATCCCCCCACCGCCACCACATCCACTCACACTGAAAGTAGAAAGTCCTACTGTTTACTTCGTACGATTGCTCCGGTAGCGTCCGACCCATGGCCACCGCAGACGTCCTCAAGCCCGACTTCGCCACCCGGCGCAGTCACTTCATCTTCACCGACGAGCACGAGCAGCTGCGCGAGTCGATTCGCCGCTTCGTGATCAAGGAGCTCCAGCCGCACGCCGAGGAGTGGGAGGAGACCACCTTCCCCGACTGGGTGTTCGAGCGGATGGGCGAGCTCGGCTTCCTGGGGCTGGACAAGCCCGTGGAGTACGGCGGCCAGGGGGGCGACTACTACACCTCGCTGGTGCTGGCCGAAGAGCTCGTGCACGCGCATTGCGGCGGTCTCGGCATGGGGATCGCGGTCCAGACCGACATGGCCATCCCCCCGGTTCTCAAGTTCGGCACCGAGGAGCAGAAGCAGGAGTGGGTCGTGCCCGCGATCGCCGGCCGGAAGATCCTGTGCCTCGGGATCACCGAACCCGATGCCGGTTCGGACGTGGCCGGGATCAAGACGCGCGCGGTTCGCGACGGCGACGAGTACGTGATCAACGGCTCGAAGACATTCATCACCAACGGCCACCGCGCGCACGGGATCGTCCTCGTGACCAAGACGGACCCGGATGCAGGGCGCCGGATAACTCGTGCGGCGAGCGAACGAGCGAGGCCGGATGGCGAGCGCGAGCCGCACGAGGGTTTCACGCTGTTCCTGGTGCCGATGGACCTGCCCGGCGTGATCCGCGAGAAGCGCCTGCAGAAGCTCGGCATGCACGCCTCGGACACCGCGCTGCTCGCCTTCCAGGACGTGCGTGTCCCGGCCTCCGCGGTCCTCGGTCAGGTCGGGAAGGGCTTCTACCACATCATGTGGGAGCTCCAGGGCGAGCGCCTGATCGGCGCCGCCGGGTCGGTGGCCGGCGCCCAGCACGTGTTCGACCGCACCCTGGCCTATGCCAAGGAACGCACCGCCTTCGGCCGCCCGATCGGGCGCTTCCAGGCCATCCGCCACAAGTTCGCCGAGATGGCCACCAAGATCGAGACCGCGCGGCAGATGGTCTACACCACCGCGTGGCGCTTCCAGAACGGGGAGTACCCCGTGCGCGAGATCACCATGGCGAAGCTGTACTCGGCGCGCATCTCCGTCGAGGTGGCCGACGAGTGCATCCAGATCCACGGCGGCAACGGCTACATGAAGGAGTACGGGATCGAACGCTCCTGGCGCGACCTGCGCCTGAACCGGATCGGCGCCGGCAGCGACGAGATCATGCTCGAGGTGATCGGCCGCTCCTACGGCCTGTAGTTCGGAGGCGGGCGCTCCCAGCAGCGCTGAGCCGTCGCGGCATTACTTTCGCCATACCTGCCCATCGCGATATACATCTTTGTGGTGTTATACGGGTTGCCCGGCCCTCAAGCCATCTGGCCCCGGCCCGGAGATGCCAGGCGCCATCCGCACCTGCCGCTGGCTCCAGGCCTGAGCGCCCGGCGAACCCGCGATGACCGTGACCCTCACCACAAGCACCGGTGCGAAGATCCTCGTGTGGCGCGAGAAGGACATGTTCGCCGCCCTTCGCCCCGGCGCAAGCGCGGAAGCGCAAATCTGCCTCGGCATCGACCTGTTCGAGGTGATCGCCGACCTGGCCGGCCTCGATCTCGACGAAAGGACGCAATCGGCCGAGGCGACCCGGCTCGCGGGCGAGGCGCGGCAGCGGCTGGCCTCGATGCCCATCCAGCGGCGCCCGTGACGCCCCCGGCCGTCGCGGCGCCCGTGACGCCCCCGGCCGTGCGCGCCGCCCCGACCCGATGCCCGGCCGTCCCGCGCGCACGGCATGCCGGCCGTCCCGTCCTGCGGGCCCCTCGTGCACCGCGCCCCGCCGTTTTCGGGTAGCACCCGTTGGTGATGGAGTCCGTACGGGGACAGCTGCTTGTCGCTGGGCCGGGGCTGCTGGATCCGAACTTCTGGCGCACGGTGGTGCTCATCGTCGAACACAACGACGAGGGGGCCTTGGGACTGGTGCTCAATCGGCCCTCTGAGACCAGCGTGGCGGAGGCGGTCCCGCAACTCGAGACGCTGCTCGATCCCGAGGAGCGCCTGTTCATCGGCGGGCCGGTCCAGCCGTCCGCGGTGATCGTCCTGGCCGAGTTCGAGGACGCCACCGACGCCGCGCTGCTCGCCTTCGGCGACGTGGGTGTGTTGGGCACGGGCCCGTCGCCGCAGGACCTCAGCGGGGGGGTCAGGTCCGGACGCGCGTTCTTGGGTCACGCCGGCTGGGGACCGGGCCAGCTCGACGGCGAACTCGAGCACGGCGACTGGATCCTCGAGCCGGCCCGGCTCGAGGACGCCTTCTCGGTCGACGCCCGCGGCCTCTGGTCGGAAGTCCTGACCCGCAAGGGCGGCAGCTACGCGCTGGTGGCGCGCATGCCGGCCGACCCTTCGATGAACTGAAACGCACCGCCCCCGGCGCGTCGGCATCTACGATCAGACGCATCGCGCACGATCCGTCACACGCGCACGAGCACGCACACGCGCACGAGCACGAGCACGCACACGCGCACGAGCACTCACACGCGCACGACCACTCGCACGGGCGCGCGCACATAGACCGCGACACCGACCAACGCTCGCTGGTGTGGGCCCTCGTTCTGATCGCGGCCTTCATGGCGGTCGAGATCGTGGCCGGCGTATTGGCCTCGTCGCTCGCCCTGCTCTCCGACGCCGGGCACATGCTGACCGACGCCGCCGCGCTCGCGGTGTCGCTCGCCGCGGCCCGGCTGGCCGCTCGTCCCGCATACGGCGCGATGACCTACGGGCTGGGCCGCGCCGAGATCCTGAGCGCCCAGGCCAACGGCCTCACGCTCCTCGTGCTCGCCGGCTTGATCGTGTACGGCGCCGTGGTTCATTTGGTCTCCCCACCCGAGGTGCACGGCGGCATCATGCTCGCGGTGGCCCTGGCCGGGATTCCCGTCAACCTCCTGGCCGTGCGCATCCTCTCAGGCGGCGCGGATCACGAGCGCACGCTCAACGTCGAGGGCTCCTACCGTCATCTCCTCACCGACCTGTTCGGCTTCATCGCCACGGCCATCGCCGCCGGCGTGATCCTCGCCACAGGGTTCGATCGCGCGGACGCGATCGCTTCGCTGTTCATCGCGGGACTCATGCTTCAGGCCGCTTACCGCCTGCTCAAGGCCTCCGGCCGGGTGTTCATGGAGGCCGCGCCGGCCGGCCTGGATCCGGATGAGATCGGCCCGGCGTTGGCCAGCCAACCGGGTGTCGTCGAGGTCCACGACCTGCACGTGTGGGAGGTCACTTCCGGATTCCCGGCGCTCTCGGCGCACGTCGTGGTGCGCGCCGGCGACGACTGCCACGCCCTGCGCCGCTCGCTGCATGGGCTGCTCGAGGAGCGCTTCCACATCCACCATACGACGCTCCAGGTAGATCACGAGGCCGGTCCGCTGCAGATCGAGGTGCCGGCGGCGCCGGAGGCCGGTCCGCTGCAGATCGAGGTGCCGGCGCCCCCGGAGGCCGAGCAGCAGCGGCGGTAGACTCGCCGGCCATGAGGGTGGCGCGTCGATGAAGGTGGTCAAACCGGGCCCGGACCGGGACGTTCCGCGCGGCGTGGTGGGCGGCAGTGAGGTCTCACAGTCCACCACCGGCGCGCAGAACATCTACATGGCCGTGTTCCGCGTTCCGCCGGGCGCGCAGTCGCGTCCGCACTACCACGAGAACTGCGAGAGCGCCGTGTACATGCTGTCGGGATCGCTGCGCGTCAAGTGGGGCGACAGGCTCGAGCAGGAGCTGATGCTCGAGCCGCGCGATCTCATCTACGTCCCGCCGCGTGAGACGCATGTGCTCGAGAACGTGTCGGACTCCCAGCCCGCCGAGTACGTCGTGGCCCGCGACTCGCCGCTCGAGGACGCCGTGATCGTGCCCTGGGCGGAAGCGCCGGACGAGAGCCTGCCCGGCTAGCGCTTCACCCGAACTTTGGCGCTGGAGGTACGTATGTGTTACCTCGAACGCCAAACTCCGAACAAGGGCTACCCGGGATCGAGGACGAGAAAGTCGCCGCTGTCCAGCACGACCACCCCGCCGTGCACGAGCACGCCGCCCGCCTCCGCCGGCCCGCGCAACAGCGCCGCCTTGCTCAGCGCCTCGGCCTCGGTGGCGGTCGGCGCGAGCGCCGTGACCTGCACGACCCCGCTGAATGCCGGCGCCCCGGTTGCCGGATCGAGGAGATGGTGCGCCACGCGCCCATCCACACCGACCCAGCTGCGCTTCCCGATGCCGCTCGTGGCCACGCCGCCAGAGCGCAACACGAATGTGTGCAGGATCGCGTCATCGAATGGGCTCGCCACGTGCACCTCGCGCGCCGGCGCCTCGGTTCCGCCGAGCCGCAGGTCACCGCCGCAGTCGACCACCACCGCCTCGTAACGCGCCAGCTGCACGGCGAGCTCGTCCGCGAATACGCCCTTGGCGATACCGCCGGGGTCGATGCGCACGCCAGGCGGCCGCGCCACCGTGCCCGTCCGGCGATCGGTGCGCACGAGCCGCCAGCGCGCCTCGGCGGCAGGCCGGCCTGCCCGGCGCTCCGGCGCCCGCGCCAAGGCGCTCGCCAGAGGAATCCCGTCGCCTTCGAAATGCCCGTCGTACCCTGCCCGCTCGAGCTCGCCCAGCAGCGTGGGATCGACCAGGCCGTCCGTTGCCGCCGCCGCTCTCACGGCAGACTCGACTACCCGCCGCATCAGGGGGCTGACCGGCACGGTCTCGCGCGGGTCCTCGTTGAGCCGCGTCAACTCGCTTCCCGGCACGAAGCGTGAGAACTGCTGGTGCCATTCGAGCAGGCGACGGCGAGCAGTTGCCACTGCGCTGAACGCCGCCGCGGAATCTGCGTCGGCCACGATCACCGTGCACCGCGACCCGAAGCACGCGAACGTGTCGCGCCGCTCGACCGCTGGGACCGCGGTGGTGCTCATGACTGGCTGGTGGTCACGCCGCTCACGCCGCCGGTCGAGCCGCTGTTGGAAGACGATGAGCCGCTGTTCGAAGACGACGAGCTGCCGTTCGAGGATGACGAGGAGCCGCTCGACGCAGAGCCCGATGACGTCGTCGACGTGTCGCCGCTCGAAGGCGTGGTCGTCGTCGAGGTGTCGCCGCTCGAGGTCGTGGTCGTCGCCGGCGACGACGCCACCGTCGTCGTCGATGAGCTGCTCCCGGACGACTTCTTGGCCAGCGCCGGATCGTGTCCGGAGACGAGCACCAGCGTGATCATCAGCCAGGCGGCAACGAACAGCGCCACCGAGCCGGCGATGATCCGCCGGCGGATCGTGCGCGCGCGAGCGACCCGCGCGCTTCGGAGCGCCTGCCCGCGAGCCCGGGCGCCGCCGCCGTCGTTGATCTCAGTCATGTCATGTACCTCGTGGTCGGTTGCATACGGAGAGTCGAAGCGTGCGAACAGCTTCGGGCCCGCTCGTATCAGCCGCGTGAGGGACGACTAAGACGTGCGTATGAGCGAATCAGCGCCTAATGGTGGCCCTCCCCTCAACGTTCCACCAGTTCAAACACGCACCCGCTGAAGTAGTCGCCGGCCTGCGAGACCAGGAAGCACACGAGCTCGGCGAGCTCGCCGTCGCCGGTCCGGACGCCCGGCGCGACGGCCACCGCGGTCACTCCGTACCTGGCCCACTCGACCGACAACGTTCGCGCCAGGTTCTCGAGCGCGGCCCGCGCCGCCGCCGCGAACGAGCCGGCCCGCGAGCGCGGCGCGATCAGGAGCACCTTGCCGGCCCGGCCGGGAATCAGCGCTGCCGTCGCCACGCCTCGCGTGGCGACCCAGGCCCGCTCGAGCGCCTTGCCCAGCTCGGCCTCACCCCCCTCGCC
>JAFASQ010000408.1 GCA_019244395.1 Solirubrobacterales bacterium
CCGAACCTGAGCCCGTGCCGGCGCTCGAATCCGAGCTGCCGCCGCCGGCGCCGGTGGACCCTGAGGAGTCGGCCGAGGCTGGTGAGCTACTCGCGCTGGAGTCCGAGGGGCTCGCGCTGGTGTCCGAGCTGCCCGAGCTCGCATCCGTGCTGCTTGAGCCGGAGCCGGTCGAGCTCGTGTCGCCGCTCGAGGTGTCGGTCGTCCCGCCCGCGCTCCCGCTGCTCGCAGAGCTGTCACCACTGCTCTGGGAGTCGGTGGAGCCGGTCGCCGCGCTGGCGTCCCCGCTGCTCGTGGTCGAGCTGTCGTTCCCGGTCGAGGAGCTGTCCGAGCTGCTCGAGCCGTTGTCGGAGCTGCCCGAGCTGTCCGAGCTGCCCGAGGCGGAGCTGCCCGAGCCCGACGAGCCCGCGTCGGAGCTGGTCGAGGTGTCCGAGCCACCGGAGGAGCTATCCGAACCGCTGGTGGAGGAGCCGCTGGGAGACGGCGACGAGGTCGCCGACGTGGCTCCGCTCGAACCCACGCCCGTGGAGGACTGGCTCGCGTAGGTCGGGCCGCCGCTAGGGGCGGGCGTCGAGGCCGGAGGCGCCGCGGCGCTTACCTGCGGCTGGGCCGGAGAGCTCGGCGCCGGGGCACTGGCGGCGTAGGACGAGGCGGTGAGGGGCCGCAGGCCGGCCGCCGAACTCGAGCGATCGGCACTGGCCCGCATCGTCGAGGCCCACACGCGCCCGCTGCCGTGGGAGCCCAGCAGGCCGTTGATCGTGTCGAGCATCTTGGACCCGTCCCCGGTGGAGCCGGGCGGATAGAACCCGACCTCCAGGTGGGGGCCGGTGGAGATGCCGACGATGCCGTAGCCGACCTGGCTGATCTGCTGGCCGGCTTTGACCTGCTGGCCGACCTGAACAAGGTTGGATCCGCTGTGTCCGTAGTAGATCTCGAGTCCGCTGAGCGGGCCCGAAGTGATCTTGAGAATCGGGGCGTTTGGTCCAAAGCCCGAGATGCCCGCGCCGACGATCACACCGTCGCCCATTGCGTAGAGCGGAGTCCCCCCGGGTGCTGCGTAGTCGACCCCCTGGTCGACGTATGGGTTCGTGATGTACTCGCGTGGCAGCGGCAGCGCCACCCCATCGGTGAGCACGTAGGTGGACGTCTGCGGGGTCGAGTTCGTGGGCGCGACAACCGTGACGCTTGGCGCAGCGCTCGGCTGCTGCGAGCCGGTGCCGGAGGCGCCGGTGCCGGCGGGAGCGCTGCCGGCATTCGCGTGAGCGCTGCCGGCGTTCGCGTGAGCGCCGCCGGCATTCGCGTGAGCGCCGCCGGCATTCGCCGTGGCGCCGCCGGCATTCGAAGCGCTGCCCGCATTCGCGGGAGCGCTGCCGGCATTCGCCGTGTTGCCGCCCGGGACCGCGGGAGCCCCACCGGCCCCTGCCGGCGCGTTGCTGTTCGCGGAGCCGCTCTCGCTGCCCGTGGCCACCAGTTGCGCAACGCCGCCGCTCGCGGAGGTGTCACCTGGAGAGGTCGTGACCTGGCGTGCAGCGGCCTCGCTCGACGCGGCGCGAGCGCCTGCCGGAGCGATCGGTGACGTCGACCCGCCGACATCGGCAGAGCGGGCGGCGATCGCCGGCGTGCCCGATGCCCCTGCGGTTGCCTGATCGGCGGCGACGTAGCGCCGGCTCGACTGCCGGATCGAGGTGGCTGTCCTGCCGATCGCGGGACCGGCGCCGGTCGACGTCGAGCCGCTCGCGCCCATGATGAGAACCGGGGCGTTGAACATGCTCGCCCATGTGCGGACGTCGAGCGCACCGGTCGCAGCCAGGCCATGCTGGCGCTGGAAGTTCACCACCGCGCCTCGAGTCAACTCACCGTAAATGCCGTCGACTGCCAGGTGCGTGAACGGCATGACGTCATTCAGCCGCCGCTGCGCCGCCGCGACGAGTGGCCCCCGGCTGCCCAGCTCGAGCACCACGCGGGAGCCGGCCGTAGCGACCGACAGACCGTCTCCACCATCCGAGGTGCTGGCC
This sequence comes from Solirubrobacterales bacterium, assembly GCA_019244395.1. Lineage (GTDB taxonomy): Bacteria > Actinomycetota > Thermoleophilia > Solirubrobacterales > Solirubrobacteraceae > Palsa-465. The sequence goes on from JAFASQ010000408.1 coordinate 2,013, forward strand.
GCGCCCGACCCGGAGCCCGAATCGGCGGCGGCAACACCCTGCGGCAGCACCGGCCCAGCCGCCAGCGCGGCACTGAGCGCGAGCGAGACGCTCTTGCGGCGCCGGCGCGCCTTGCGGCCGATTTCGGTCAGCCGCCGGCGTTGCCGCGACCGGGCTAGCGAGCGTTGCCAAAGCTCGACGGACGCGAGGTCTCGAGAGGACGTGGCGCCCTCCAAGGCCGCCTCAAACCGCGCGGTAGACAAGTGCTGCTCCTTTCGGTTTTTGCCTCCGGGGTTAGCTGACGGGCTCGCGTGACCGATTCACGCTACGCCGCGCTCTGGCGGCGATTCGCCCCAGCGACCTAGGCCGCAACGGGTCCCCCGGTCCTCGCCCACCGCTGGACGAGGATTCGGCATATGCAAAATCTCGTGCAGGATAACGATCGACGCGGCGGAAAGTTGCGCGCCTTCGCCGAACCATCCCCGACCACCGCGATCCGAAACTTCGGACATCGGTGCGCTCCTCTTTGGACAGATCGTGCTACGCGACCAACGGCGGTTCGAGCACGACAGCCTGCCGGAGCCGACCATCGAGCACGAGCGCCCGACAGCCATGTGTGGGCAGATCAGCTGACGTTCCAGCATCTGCACACCGACATTCAGGATGGAACCGTCCTCGGCTCCGGCGGACTCCATCACGGAGATACGGCCAAGCGGTTGCCGCGGCGAGGATCGATAGCAATCGCGCATCGGCACCGCGACTGGCGTAGGCGAGGCCAGGCTCTCGCGTTTTGCGCTCGAAGTAATATCGCTGGTGAAACGCGACTTTGGTAGCCGCTTCCGACGATCATCAGACGAAGCGGCTCGAAGGCGACGCTCGGCGGGACCGGTATGACACACCCGACCTGAGTCGCGTCCCTACCTGAGCTTTACCACGAGAGGTGAGACCTTGCCTGACTTTGTCAAGACTGCCGTAAAAGAGATCGACGACCGGCTTCGCGCGTTGAAGGACGAGGCCGCGCGCCTTGAGGCGGCGCGCTCCGCGCTAACCGCCGGCACGCGCCGTCCGGGACGACCCTCGGCCAATGAAAACGGCCGGTCGCCGGCCCGCCGCGCTTCCCGGAGGAACGGCCGTGCGCCGACCGCGCAGACTCGGCGCGGCGGTAACACACGAGCCAACCAGGCGCTCGAGCTGGTTCGCGAGAAGCCCGGAATCACCATCCCTGAGATTGCCCAGGCGATGAACATCCAACCCAACTACCTCTACCGGGTCCTGCCGCGACTCGCGTCAGACGGTGAGGTAAAGCGGGACGGCCAAGGCTGGCATCCCGCATCATCGTCGACGTCCACGCGTTCGGACCAGGTCCGCAACGTGACCGCACCCAGGCAGGCGCGAGCCGCCAAGGCCAAGCCAGCGGCTTCTGTAACCCGGAGCGCGAAGACGCGGGACGCCGAATCGACATCGCCGAGCAACGGCCGCACGGCGCGTGGCGCGACCAGGGCATCCGTCCTCGCAGCGCTCGAGGGTGGCGAAGCGATGACCGCCGGCCAGGTCGCCACAAAGGCGGGGCTCGGACGCCCAACCGTCTCGACCACGCTGTCCAAGCTGGCCAAGACCGGCGAAGTGCAGAAGGCCAACCGCGGCTACCGGCTCATCTCTCCCGCTTAGAACCGCAAGACACCCAGCAGTCGGCGAGGCCACCAACGTTGCTCGGTGAGCCTCGCCGTTCGCCGCCGCCGCGCGGAGCTGCTCAGCGCCGACGCGCCCCACGGTGCGCGACGCGGTCATCCGGCACGGCTTAGGTCTTGAGCTATCGAGCTCGCGCGCGGAACGCGCCCTCGTGCGCCTGGGACTGCGATTGCCCCGAAACTCAGCCACGAAGAGGAAGGCCGCGTGAGCCGGCGGGCGGATGGCGCTGCGAGGCTCCCCGAAGTGTCACCCCCCGTTTCCTCTTCCGAGTTGTGGCGCCCATCGCCTCACAGCGCCCGCCAGAGCAACGTGAGCCGGCCGGTGCTTCTTGTGCGGCCCCGCCGCGATCCCCGGGTTCGCGCGGCTCGGTGGACGGCGTCTCGTCCGATACGTTCTCGCCTCCTGGACACGTGAATCCGTCGCGACGGTCGGACGCACAGGGTCATCCCACGATGGCACTTCACCCGTCTTACGTGACTGTGCACGTGCTTCTCCTCACAGTATGCGGCCCGAGCATGTCCGCCCGGCAGCTTGCGGATCTACTCGGTGAATGGCCAAGAGGAGCGGGCGTTGTTTTCGTGCGACGCCCCGGTGCCAATGTAGAATTCTGCGCGACCCACCGCGTCCGACGGTGCATCGATGGCGTTTCGGGATCGCGCTTGTGCGCCGATGACCGCTCGACCGGATCCCGACTGGAGGCCTAACCATCGTGTCACCCGATCGCGATGACGTACTGATCTCACCCAGCGCAGGGCAGAGCCACGTGGCCGTGTCCGTCACGGTAGACCAGGATGATCTTGTGGGCCTGCAGGGCCTACTCGCGGCCACCGGAATCGGTGAAGGCACCCGAAGCTTTGCCGAGCTACTGACGTCCACGCTGCACCGCGGGCTCGTTGAGAGCTATAAGACCGCCGGGATACCGTGGCCTCCGAACCAGGCCGCGTTCCAGGCTGGGCAAGATTTCGCTGCTGTCGGGCGGGTATCCGCCGACGAGGCTCCTCCGCCTCCGCCGGGCATCCCGGCCTGGCGGGGCCGGGCGCTGGCCGCTGTGGCCGTGGCGACGATCGTCGTGATCATCGGCAGCTACGCCGGCGGTTGGTCTTGGACAGGATTGAGGCAGAACGGCCAAGTTTGGGATTGGATGGAGCTGCTTCTCCTTCCGGTCGCCTTAGGGACCTTCCCCCTGTGGCTGCGCTTCTCAGGAGAGATGAGCTCAGCGCGTCGCATAGGTCTCGCGGCTGCCGTACTCGCCTTTGCCGCCTTCGTGCTCGCCGGCTACCTCATTCCCGTTGTCTGGACAGGCTTTCGAGGTCACACGCTCTGGGACTGGTTGACCCTGATCGTTCTCCCGGTCACGGTCACCACCGCAACAGTGTGGCCGAAGACGGGCCGGACTTTCCGCCCCTTCTATGTAGTGACCGCGGCAGTCCTGTTCCTCATGTGGATCACGACGGTCATCGGCGGCTACGCGGGCGACTGGACGTGGACCGGCTATCCGCACAACACACTGTGGGATTGGGTGAAATTGCTGCTCGCGCCCGTTGCGATCATGACCTTCGTCGTGCCCGAGCTCATCAGACTCATCTCGGGTTACTTCCCGGATGACAGTGACGGGCCCGCGCTAGGATAACGCCGCTGGACGGCTGAGCCCAGGTCGGCACGCGTCACGTGGACCATCGGTCCTCGCGGCTAAACCCAAGCGCTGGTCAGCCCGCTCGGGGGGTCTTCGCATCGCGCTGTGGCGGGCACGCGCCCCACGTCTCCGCCCCATCCTCAAGGAGGACATTTCATCGCTGTCCCGGATTCGGGCCCGCTCGGCTTGCGTTTCGGCCACGTGACACTGTGCCAAGCGCGCACTCGACCCGCGACGGGCGTCGAGTTCCGGGTTAGCCATCCGCTAATCCGGGTGCGGCTGAGCTTCTCCGCGGATAGCGCGGCAAACCTCAGTCCAAACCGGGTTAGGGCGCCTGCGGCAGCTCGCAATCGTTGGTCGTGGCCGTGGCGAGCAACGGCGAGGAGGCGGTGGCTCTCTGCGCTCGCCACCGCCCCGCCGGCGCACTGATTGACCTGCGGATGCCGGCCGACCGTGGATTGTGCGGCTCCGTAAGCGGGATAGACGGCAATCGCTCGGCGAGGGTTGCCGCTGGTGCGGCAACCCTCGCGCGTGGCTACGCCGAAAGCAGGCGCTGAAAGAACGAGCGGTAGCGCTGTAGCGCTACCCGCAGGTCCTCCGTGGAGATGTCCTCTCCGCGGTCCCACTGGCCCTCGAGCCGCTCCCGCTCCTGGGCAAACCCCTCGGCGAGCTGCTGCATGAGGTTCGCCACCAGCCCATCGGCCTCCTCAACCGCCCCCCGGGGCTCGTCGACGAACCGGGTCTGCACCTCTTCCCAGCGCCGCTGGAAGCTGGAGCTGGCTTCGGCCGACAGGAGCGGCGCGGAGTCGCCGGCGGAATCCGCCGCCGTCCCCCCCGCCGCTCCAGCGCCGGCCGTGTCCGCCCCCACCGCCCCAGCCCTAGCCGTCCCCGCCCCCACCGCTCCAGCCCCAGCCCTGTCCGCCCCCACCGCTCCAGCCCCAGCCGTGTCCGCCCCCACAGTGTCCGCCCCGGCAGTATCCCCCCGCGGCGTGTCCACCCCTTCCGCGCCAGCCCCCGCCACGCCCGCCTCCGCCCGGCCAACTGCCCCCGCGCCACCGCCCGGCGCAACGGTCTGTTGGCGCGGGACCGCGTCGTCCTGGACGGCGGTGGACCCCGTCTCCGCCCCGGCGGCGGATGCTGTCACGGCGTCGACGCGCTCCCGATGGGCCGTCGCACCGACAGCACTCTCGTCCTCCCCAGCAGCCGTTACGGGGTCGACGTCTGCTGGCGCCACCGCGCCGGAACGGTCCCCCTCCTCGGCGCGGGTGTCCATTCCGGTCTGTTCCCCGCCCAGAGTGCCTCGGGCCGGCTCGTCCTGGGCTGCCCGTTCCTGGTCGTAGACGGAGCCTCGCTCAGGCTCGCCGCCTGTCGAGTCCGCGACCGCGCCACGATCCGCCGCCGGCTCGTTGGGCTGGGCCAGGTCTCGTGTGCTTAGGGTTTCTTCGCTGCGCTCCATCACTCATCCCCTCCGAATCGTTTGGTCTGGAACCGTGCCCTGCTCGGCCTGTTGGCCAGACTGCTCACGTTCGCCCGCGGCTCGCGGGCCGTCCGTCCGCTCGTCCTCCCCCGGCGTCAGCAGGTCATCGAACAGCGCCCGAAAGTGGACCATCGACTGACGCAGCTGTTCAGTGCTGGCCCGTCCGTTGCGCGCCTCCACCGAGATCTGATTCGCGGCCCTGTAGTTCTCGACCACGTTGGGGTGCTCGACCGAGATGTCGGCTGCCCGCTGCTCGAAGTCGCCCTCTACCGGATATCCGCGTTCGTGCATAACCTCCTGGACCAGCGCGTGCGCCTCGCCCACGGCCGCTACGGGCTCGTCGACGAAGTGGCGCTGGGTTGCACCCCAGCGCTCGGTGTAGCGCTCACGCGAACCTGGAGCGAGCGGCCGGATCTCGAACTTCTGCACCCGTCGGCGGCGATCCGTGAGCTCCTTCTCGGCCGAACGCTGATCGCCGTGCTGAGCCACCGCCCGCTGGTACTCGGGCCCAAAGTCCTGCTTTAGCTGTCGCGATCGCTGCTGGCGAGCCAGCAACAGCCCGATGACCACAAGCAGCACGACGACCACACCCACAAGCACCCACGTCATGGGTTCTCCTCTCCTCTCTCTCGCTCACGAGAGGTCGATGATTTCTGCGACGTATACCCGGATCTCCGTCGCCCCGACCGAGATGCGGTACCGGCGGATACGTACGCGCGCGGACGTCCTCGGGTCAACCCTCGACGCAAAGGGCCAGAGCCATCACGGTCGCGCGCTCTCGACGCGCCGGGCTCGAGTCGTCCGGGCGCAGGGATTTCTTTGCTCAGTCGACAATCGGCGGGAACGCCCGGCGAAGGCGATTCGCCCGGGCCCGCGCCCGCAGAGCGGCGCTCGGCGGGGCTTGCGTCGGCCCCCGGAGCGACTCGGGCACAAGCAATAGTGGAAGCGACTTCCCTCTCGCTCCCGCCACAGCTCGACGGGGAAGCCAGCGGCAATCGTGGCCGCGGCTCGTCGTCCGCGCGGCCATCTCCCCCTCGCGCTGATCGAGCCGGCCAGTTGCGACCACCGACCGGGTCTCGCGACACCCTCGGCGCGGAGGCAGACAACCCTCAAAGAGGACTTAGCCAGCGGACCGCGCAGTGGGCGTCCGGCTCAGACCTGGGCGTAACCGGGACCACGCGCGGGGATGAGCTATTCGCCTCGTGGGCGTGCTCGGTCAATCCTCCGGCTCCCAGAAGGCCTCGACGATATAGCCATCGGGATCCCGGCATTTGACGCTCACATAGCTCGGCTCATCCCACTCCTCGACCAGCTCGACGTCGTCGTCAACAAACCGATCGCGAAGTGCAAGAACAGCCTCCCGACTCGGGAGCCCGACACCGAAATGCATCCAAGCCGGGCGATCCACCGGTGCTGAGCTTGCGCCCAGCGCGAGCGCGAAGCCCCCGGCGTCGTAGAGCATCAGAACGCCATCGTCATAGACCTTGGCCGGCCGTGCGCCGAATCCAAAGTAGGTCTCGTAGAAGCGACGCGAGCGTGCTTGGTCACTTACCGGGATGGCCAGATGGTCCATCGACGGCACGCTACGACTCTCGTGCTGCGCTGGCAACGCGGCCGGTAATCGGAGCGGCACGGGGCGTACGTCTTTCAGGACCCCCGCGACCTGCCTCTTGGCATCTGGTACCGCCGCGGATCGTTGCCTTCGCTGGCGAGGGTGTACTCGCCGACCATCTCGCCGTCCGGCGTGGCGAGCAGCACTTGCTCGGCCAGGGGATTCAGTCGGGCCAGGCGTCCTAGACCGACCACGGAGACATGGACTCGCAGCTCTTCCGCGCCTTCGCGCGACATGCGCTTTACCGAGGTGCGCCGCTTATAGCGCTTCCCTTCGAGGCCGCTGACATCTTCGACTTCCGTCTCGGTGTCGGCCCGCCGGCGTAGCTCCTCGTAGCCGACATGGCGAAGATCATGGACCCGCTCTGCGACAAGCAGCTGCGCATCATCGCCGCCCTTTCGCGGCCGCTCAGACCAGAAGCCTTGTCGCTCAGCCACCGTGTCTTCTTTCTACCACCACGGCTGGCGCTGCGCTACCGCGGCTTGACGGCTCGACGACCCCCCATGACCAATACTTCAGGCCATCCGTCCGGCGGCTCCTGGTCGAACCTTGACGCGTGCTCGTCGAGCAACTTGAACATGATCCCTCCGGCGACCCAGAGCGCCGCCGTGACCACCGGGTACAGCGCAACGAAGATCAGGAGGACGTCAAGCGGGACCCACATACCGACGTTCTTCGCTGTCTCGACCGTGCCGGAGCAAGGCGAGCACGAGTGCCGCTACCACGAGCGACGCCACGGTCACCAGGAGCCCAAGCTCGATCTCGATGGTGAAGTTGATAAGCACCGAGACGAGCAGGAACGCCAGCACCCAAGCGACCGGCCCCAACAGCGACGCTAGGACCAGCCTCGGGCGCGACGCCGGCCGCATCGGCTTGAATCGAGCCTCGAGCTCGTGCCGGTGAACCGTCACAACGCGAATTATCGGCCCCTTCCCCCCGCCCAACAACCAATAGTCGCGCCGCGCCGACGAGCCGGCAGCAAAACCCGCTGGCTCATCGCGTCACCCCGCCGGACTGGCAGCGACCCCTCCAGGAGCCGAGCGCGCAGGAATATCCACCCGGGCGTGCCGATCGCGAGCGCTGACGCAAACACCCTGGCCTTGTGCCGGACCGGAGATCCGGCTGTCATCCTCGTCGCTAACGCTCTGGCTCTTGCGATTGGTGACGGCCCGGTTAGGCGATGGATTTTTCGCCAGATGCCCGAGCTCGAGCGCCAACTGCCGGTGCGCGTGAAACGAGCGTGACTTGACCGTCCCCGCCGGCACCCCCAGACGTACTGCGATCTCCTGATGGGTGAGCCCCTCGAAGTGCTGCAGGCGCACGACCTCACGCTGCTGGGCCGGGAGCGCCGAGACCGCGCGGCGAATCTCCCACACATCAAGCACCGCATCCACGTCCGGCGGCGTCGCGAGCGCCGGATCATCAGGCGCGACCTCCTCCAGCGGGCCCGTCGCGCGGATCGCCTCGCGGCGGTATAGATCGATCGCGATCCGGCGCGCGATCGTCGCCAGCCACGGACCCAGCTCGCGGCTCGGATCGAAGCTGGCCGCTGCCTGCCACGCGCGCAGAAACGTCTGCTGGGTCGCCTCCTCGCACAGACCGCGATCGCGGAGCACCCGAAATGTGACCCCGTACACCAACGAACCATAGGTGCGGTAGACAACGCGCACCGCCTCGCGGTCCCCGTCCCGATACCGCTCGCGCACCCGACGGTCAACCTCGCGCCCCGCGGCGGCCGACCGCGCGCGGGTGACGCTCCCGCGCGTGCCTGAGGCCCTGACGCGCCGGGAAGCCGTGCGCATCGCGGCTACCGGTGCCGGTTGGTGGAGGGCCGGCCGTGGCGTACGTGGACGCTGCTGTCGGCCCCGGCTCGGCGCCACCGCCCCCCCGAGCGGGAGCTCGATCTCGCCCTCCACCATGGGGACCGGGGCGCCGTTGTAGTCCACTACTGAGGTCACGATGTTCCAATGCCGTCAGCGATTCGCTGCGCCGCCGCGGGGCCGGGGACCAGGCCGAGCTGCTCGAGCATCAGCAGCCGGTCGAACAGCAGGTTGAACGAGACGTGCAGCCCGTCGCGGTAGCGCAGCGTGTGGAGGTAGGGCACGCTGACGGCGCGACCGGTTGGTGGGACGTCGCCGCTCGGGGTGTGCAGAACGCCGGTGTGGGTCCCACAGAATGTGCCCTCCTCGATGACGAGGTCATCGATGAAGTGGGCGGTGTGGACCTCGACATGCGCGTCGGAAAACGCGCTGTACCAGCTACCGAAGAACTCGACGCAGGCGGCCTTCCCCTCTCCGTGTATCCCGCCCGGCGCCGCGAACACGACGTCGTCGGCGAGCACCGCGGCGAACCCGTCGAGGTCGTGGGCGTTGAACGTGTCCGTGCCGCGCTCGAACGCCTCGTGCGTGGTCATCATCCTGTGAAGCTCCCTTCGATCGGTGAAGTACGCGCCGAAGGGTGGCCGTCAGCGTGCGTCGTTCGCTAGGGGGTCGGCACCCTGGTCTTTTCTGGCTCGAGCACCCCTGGCAGCTCGGCGCGACCCTTGATTCCGAGCTTGGTGTAGGCGCGAGAGAGGTGGCCCTCGACCGTCTTCAGCGTCACGTACAGCTGGTGGGCGATCTCGCGGTTCGTGGCACCGTCTATCGCGAGGCGCACGACCCGCAACTCACTGGGCGTCAGCGCCTCCACCCCCGTACGCCACGCGCGCCGCGGGCGGGCGCCCGTGGCTCTGAGTTCCTCGCGCGCGCGGGCGGCCAACCGCCGAGCACCACAACGCACAGCCAGCTCAAGCCCCTCCCCGAGCGGCTCACCGGCGGCATTCCGCTGGCCGGCGCGACGCAGCGCCGCCCCGAGCTCGGTCAGCGAATGCGCAAGCTCAAGCAGCGCCGGCGACTCCCTCAAGCTGGCCACCGATTCATGCAGCAGCTCGAGCCCGCGCCCTCCGCCCTCGGCGAGGCCGGTGGCTCGCGAGGCGATTCCCAGCGCACGCGGGGCGCCGAACACGCGTACGTCGGCCAGTTCGTCCCGCGCCGTGCTCACTGCGGACTCGCGATCACCCAGCCGAAGCAGCGCTTGAGCTGCGCCTGAGCGCGCATGCAGGTACCCAACGTCGCGCATCTCGGTGCCCCACACCTCAGCGCTGAACATCCTCGAGCACTCCTCGAAGTCCGCCAGCGCGTCCGCCGGTCGGCCCTGGGCGAGCCGAAGCCGGGCCCGAGCAGCCGGGATGAGGACAGTGCCGACGCCCGCCGGCCACCCGTCCTGGGGCAGCAGCCCGATCAGGGCCTGCGCCGCATCGAGATCGCCGGCTTCGATTGCCACATCCGCGAGCACCGTCGCCGCGAACGCTAGCCCAGGCGCGAAGTCGCCCTCCTGCAATACCCGCAGCGCGACCCGCGCTGCGGCGTCAGCCTCGGGAAGCGCCCCAAGACGCAGCTTCAGCAGTCCGAGCGAGCTGTACACGGCAACGAATCCGCGCGCACTCCCGGAGCGGTGGACCTCGGCGATCATCGGCCCGAGCGCGGTCTCCACCGAGTTGAACCGCTCCGCCGCGACCAGGGTCCACATCAGCGCCGCGCGGGTGTCCCAGTTCTCCACCGGGGCTGCCGCACGAGAGAGCATCTCCTCGAGCGGCCTCGCCGCCTCGGCCGCGGGCCGCCCCCCAAGTAGCATCGCCATTCCTTTGGCGACCGCCTGGGCCTCGACTGCGCGGTCAGACAGCGAGCGGGAAGAGAGCCGTTCGAGCACCGGCGCGACACGTGACGCGCGACGTGCGTCGTGAAGACCGCACACCACCAATTCCCCTTCGAGCCGAGCCGCCAGCTCATCGTCAGCCTCGCCCAGCTCAGTCAGCGCGCGTTCGAGTACATCCACCGCCTCCACCCACCGGAACAGACCCGCGTAGGTCTCGGCGACCTCGAGCGCGATCTCACCCCGCTTCAGCGGATCCGCCGCCAGCGCCAGCGCCTCCTCCAGATGCACGCACGCCGCCTCACGCCCGGCGGCCGCCTCTGCTCGAGCGGCCTCTCGGAGAACCGCCACCCGCTGCCCAGGCGAGGGAGGTTCTGAAAGCGCCCGGCTCAACAGCGCCGCAGCTGCAGCCGGCGCGCCATCGCGGATCGCCGCGCGCGCCGCCTCCCGCAACCGATCCACCACGCATGCGTCGCCGACCGGCCTCACGGCGAGCAGATGGGCCGCCACCTGACCCGGGGGGGCCCGATCCGCGTGCAGCAGGCGAGCAGCAGACCGGTGCAGCGCGTCACGCGCATCGCTCGCCAACGACGCCCCGACCGCCTCACGAACCACCGGATGAACGAAGCGCGGAGGATCATCGGCTGCCAACACCTCCAGACGTACCAACGCTGCCGCCAGCGAGATCGCATCGGCGACCTCCACGCCGGCCAGCGCAGCGGCGTGACGCAGCTCGCAGCCGTCCCCGAGCACCGCGAGCGCCTGCGCGAAAAGCAAGGCGCCGGGATGCAACCCCCGCACCCCCGCCAGCACCCGCCGCGCAACCCCTTCACGCCCGCCAGCCATCAGCTCAGCTGGATCAAGCTCGGCCAGCGGCCGACCCCCCGACCGAGCCGCCCTCAGCAGCTCGGTCACGTACAGCGGATTGCCCCCGCTTGCCGCCCACGCCGCCGCGCACAACTGACTGCCCGCGCCCGAACCGAGCATGCCACGAACGATCGCGCCGACTGCGGTTTCACTCAACAGCTCAGGACGGGCCACAGTCTGCGCCTCATCGAGCAGCGCCTGGAGCGAGCCGCCCGTCTGGCTCGGGCGCAGCGCGACAAGCAGCGCTACCGCCGGCCCGTCGAGTCGGGGGGCGAGGTGCGCCAGCCAGCGCAGCGACGGCTCATCTGTCCAATGCGCGTCGTCGACGGCGATGAGCACTGGGCGACCGTCGGCAAGGTTGACGGTCAGCCAGTAGAGCCCGTGCAACACCGCAAACGACGTATCGAACGCCGACGACTCCACCGGCTCTCCCAACAGCAGCGACCGCACAGCGCCAGCCGATCCCGTCAGCAACGTGGCCCGCTCGGTCTCCTTCGCGCTCACCAGCCGGCGCTCGAACAGCTGCCGCACCACCCCGAACGCGAAGCCGGCCTCAAGCTCCGAGCCACGCGCCCGCAAGACCTCCCGACCGACGCCGTCCGCTCGCTGACAAGCCGCGTCGAGCAGCGCAGTCTTGCCGATACCCGCTCTGCCCTCAACCACCACCGAGCCGCCGCGCTCGAGCAGCTCATCCACCACTGCCAGTTCGCGTTCGCGTTCGAGCAGCTGTTGCACGTGCCTCGCCTTTGCTCAATGGCCGCGCGAGGAACGGATGGTCGTCCGCGCGACCGTACTCGTCCCGCACCGCAGCGGACTGGTCAAGGCAGAGCTCCGGTGACACGCACGGCTAGAGCTCGAACACGACGCGGGCGGCGACCTTCCCGGCCTCGACGTCAGCCATTGACTCGTTGACGCTGTCGAGCGGACGGACTTCCCGGATCAGGCGCGTCTTGCCGGCGCCGTGCAGCTGGAAGACCTCGCGCAGGTCGGTGCGCGTGCCGACGATCGAGCCGACCATGTTGATCGCACCCAGCACGGTCTCGAAGATGGGCAGCTCGACCCGGTTGTCCGCCGGCAAACCGACGAACACGAGCGTTCCTCCGCGGCGCAGCGAACCGTAGGCCTGCGCGAATGCCTTGGGCGACGCCGCGATGGCAAGCGCCTGATTGGCGCCTCCCAACCGCTGGATCGCCTCCGCGGGATCCTCCTTGTTCGCGTTGACCGTGAACTCCGCTCCGAGCTCGCGCGCCAGCTCGAGCTTCTCATCGAAAAGGTCCACGGCCACCACATGGCCACCGGCAATCGCCGCGTACTGAATCGCGAGATGGCCGAGTCCACCGACGCCGAACACCGCGACCAGATCTGTCGATCGCGTGCCGCCGACCTTCACCGCCTTGTACATGGTCACGCCCGCGCAGGTGAGCGGCGCAGCGTCCAACGGGTCGATCCCCTCCGGCACGCGCACCACGTAGCGAGCGAAGGCGCTCGCGTACTCCCCGAAGCCTCCGTCGATCGAGTAGCCCATGTTCCGCTGCTGCAGGCACAGCGTCTCCCGGCCGGAAACGCAGTAGTCACACACACCGCACGCATACGCGAGCCACGGCAAGGCGACCCGATCGCCGACGGCCACCTCGATCGCTCCCGGACCAAGCTCGGTGACGATCCCGACCCCCTCGTGGCCGGGCGTGAACGGCGGGTTCGGCTTCACCGGCCAGTCGCCATGCGCCGCGTGAATGTCCGTGTGACACAGCCCCGAGGCCTCGACCTTGACGCGCACCTGCCCGGGAGCGAGCTCAGGTGCAGGCACCTGGTCGATCGTTAGCGGCTCGCGGAACCGGTGCACGACCGCTGCGCGGTACGCGCCCGGCGGTTCGCTGGCTACAGCCATCAGGCCCTCCTTCGATTAGACCGGCATCCGGCCACCTGACGGGCACCGCGACACAGGCACGCGGCGCTCCCAGCTCCTTCCGTAAGTGCTTTGAGATCTTACCGGGGCCCACGCGGTCACTACCGGTACGGGTGGGCGAGGTAACCAGCCCGCTGGCCTAGACCCGAGACGCAGCAGGAGGCGCACGCGGGCAGCGCTCGTGGAGACTACGACCTCGGGTTTCCGGGTCGAGGCGGACCATTCGATCCGGCGTCGTACTCCATTAACGGCGCGAGGTCGCGCGCCCACCCCTCCAGGACGGGCGTGAGGACGCGCCATGCCTCCTCGGCATCGTCGGCGCGGATCGAAAGGGCGCTGTGGCCGAGCAGGACGTCGAGCAGGATCCGGCCGTAGGCAGGTAGTTCTGGCGGCTCCATCTCGGCGCTGAGGGTCAGCGGCACGAGGCGGGGTGCCACGCTGGGGCCAGTGCCGGTCAGCTCGAGGGTGAGGCCTTCTGGTTCTAACCCGAAGCGCAGCCGGTTAGGGAACGACCCCGGTGAGTGTTCGAAGGGATGGTGCGGTACGGGCCTGAAGTGCACGACCACTTCCTTGCGATCCTGCCCCATTGCCTTGCCCGTGCGCAGGCGGAAGCGGGTCCCAGACCAGCGCCAGCTGTCGAGCTCCAACGCCACCTCGGCGAAGGTCTCGGTGCCGTGCTCGGGCGTTACTCCGTCTTCCTCGACGTAGGCGGGGATATCTCGATCCCGCACTCGTCCGGCCCGGTAGCGAGCCCGGCGAGTGCGGGTGGCGACATCATCTTCCTTGAATGGGCGCACCGAACGCAGGACGTCAACCTTGCGGTCGCGCAGATCTCGCTCCCCGAGGCTGATCGGCGGCTCCATCGCCACCAGGCAGAGCAGCTGCAACAGATGGTTTTGCACCATGTCCTTGAGCGCCCCGACGTGGTCGTAGTAGCCCGCTCTGCCCTCGAGCGCGAGCGACTCCTCCCAGATGATCTCGATCTCGTCGATGTGGGCGCCGTTCCAGATGGGCTCGAGCACGCGGTTGGACAATCGAGTCCCGAGCACGTTCTGCACGGTGGTCATGGCCAGGAAGTGATCAACGCGAAACACGTGGCGTTCGTCCACCAGCTCGCCGAGGAGCCGGTTCAGCGCCCTCGCACTGTCCAGGTCTTCGCCGAACGGTTTCTCGAGAATCACCTGGCTGTCAGCCGGAAGGCCCGCGCCGCGGAGCGCCAAGACCGCGGCGGGGAAGACAGCCGGGGGCAGAGCGAGGTAGACCGCGACGGCGCCCTCACCGGCTAGGCACGACTCAACGCTGGCAGGATCGGCAAGGTCGAGCCGCCGGTAGCGCGCCGATTTCACCAGAGTCGTCCGCGCGGCGGCGTCGACGCCGCTGGCCTCGCGCTGTAGCCAGGCCTCGGCCCAGGTTCGGTATTGCTCGTCGTCCCAATCCTCCCGGCTCGCCGCCACGAGTTCGAACCCCGCGGAGAGGTGGTCGCGCGCCAGGAGGGCGGCCAAACCCGGAAGCAGGTAGCGGCCGGTCAGGTCGCCCGTGCCACCGAATATGACGAGCCGATCGATCACGTCATAGAGTCGTCCGCCCGGTGCGGGCCGCTTGAGCTTCATCGAGGGACCTGGCAAGAGTGACGCCGGCGGCGATCACTCCGATGTGACTGAAGGCCTGGGGAAAGTTGCCCAAGAACTCGCCCGAGGACGGATCGATCTGCTCGGGCAGCAGCCCAACGCAGCTCGCCCGGGCGCACAACGACGCATAGAGCTCCGCGGCCTTGTCCAGTTGCCTCTGCCTGGCCAGGTTCTCGACCAGCCAGAAGCTGCAGAGCACGAACGCGCCCTCGTCGCCGGGGAGTCCGTCGGGGGAGTCCGCGTGCAGGTAGCGGTACAGCAGGCCGCCGCCGGCGGAGAGTCGGTCGGCTATCGCCGCCGTTGTGGCAACCATCCGCGGATGCTCGGCCGGCATCACCCGGCGCAGCGGCAGCGCCAGCAAGCTGGCGTCAAGTCCGCCTCCGCCGTCGAGGTGCTCGCTCAGGGTCCGAGCGCCGTCGTCCCAGGAGCGCTCCAGCACCCTCTCGCGCAGCTCTTCGGCAGCACGCCGCCACTTCGAAACCGGCCCCGGAAGGTCCAGCTGCTCCGCGAGACGAGCAGCGCGATCCAACGCCACCTGGCACAGCCCCGCCGAGTACGTGAACACCCGGCCCTCGCTGCGCACCTCCCAGATGCCCTGATCGGGGAGACGCCAGGCGTCCATCGCCAGATTGGCCAAGGAAGCGAGCCGGATCCAGAGGTGCTCGTCGAGGCGACCGCCCCCGCGGACCCACTGGTAGGCGCAATCCAGCACCTCGCCGTAGACATCGTGCTGTCGCTGATCGGCCGCGCCGTTGCCCCAGCGCACCGGCGCTGAGCGCCGGTATCCCTCCAGGTCCGCGTCCACACGCTCGTCCGGCACGGCGCCGCCCGCCAGGTCGTACATGATCTTCGGCGCGCGACCGTGCTCAAAGGTATCCAGTACCCAGCCGAGGAACGCGCCGGCCTCCTCCTCAAACCCGATCCGACGCAACGCGTACACCGAGAAGGAGGCATCGCGGATCCAGGTGTAGCGGTAGTCCCAGTTCCGCACCCCGCCGACCGGTGCCGGCAGCGAGGAGGTCGGCGCTGCGACCAGCGCCCCGTTGCTCCAGTGATCGCACAACTTGAGGGTGAGCGCGGACCGGCGGACCAACGCCCCTTCGGGCCCCCCGTAGTGAAAGTGCTCCATCCAACGCCGCCACGAGCGGGCGGTGGCGGCCAGCAACTCCTCCTCGCTGAAGCGGTGATGACGATGACCGCCCGCCCAGCACAGCACCAGGTCGAGACGATCGCCAGCATGCAGCTCATGGACGGTGCGCATAGACCCCAGCGGCCGATTGCAGCGAACATGCAGGTCGAGATCTGGCCGACCCGATGCCTCCACGGACAAGCCGCCCGCAGCCCGGTGCGCTAAGCCGCCCCCTCGCGGCTCAAGCTCAACCCTAAGCCGGACCGACCCGTCGAGGACGACCGCCGAGCGAATCAGCTCTCGGCGCCCGGCCGGCGCATCGTCGCTCAGATCGGTGCCGGGACGCAAGGCCAACGCGTCCGTCACCGCCACCAAGCCAGTGAGACTCCGCAGTTCCGTGATCAGGACGGCGGTATCGGGCTCGTAGCGCTGACGGGCCTCGACCACTTCCTCAGGCGCCACCGTAAAACAGCCGCCTCTCGCATGATCAAGTAGGCCGCAGAACAGCGGCTCGGAGTCAAAGCGCGGAACGCACAGCCACAGGACGCTGCCGTCAAGGCCGATCAGCGCCGACGTTGTCCCATCACCGATCAGCCCCATATCCTCGAGCGCGAGATAACCCTCGCGTCGGCGCACCGGGCGAAACGCAGGATCAGCATCGAACACGGTCGTTCCTCCGACTCTCGGAAGACGGTCGGCCGGGGCTTCGTCGAACGCCCGGTGACCTCGGAGTCTGCCACAGCCATCCTCCGCCAACAACCGCGCCCGGCTGGGCAGTTCGCCCCGGGGCCTCCAACTGACGCGGGACCGCGCCTGTTTAGACGCTCGTGGGCGGCCAAAAATTCCACACCGGATGTTTGTTGATTGATCCACACAAAGTGTTGGCGCTCGGCGTTCGGGTCGGTTACTGATTTTGACTCGTGGCGGTGAGCGGAACCGCACCGGCACGAGTGCCCCGATGTCGACGGAGGTGTTCAGGTGATTCTGGTGATTGGCGGTCGCAGTAAGATTGGCTCGGCGCTGATCGAGAACCTGGTGGAGCGTGGCGAACCGGTTCGCGCGCTGTCGCGAGCGCACGAGTCGCCGAGGCCGTTTCCGGCGGGCGTCGAGTCGGTTGTCGGGGACTTGGGCGATGTCGAATCGCTAAACGCCGCGATGGTGGGCGTCAAGAAGGTGTTCTTGCTGTGCGGCCCGACGCCGGACGAGGTGGCGTTCAATAAGAACGCCATTGATGCGGCAGCGGCGCACGGCATTGAGTTGCTCGTGCGCAGCTCGATTCTGGGCGCCGATGGTGAGTCTCCAGCGACGTTCGTGCGAGACCACGGCATGTGCGATGAGTACCTCCGGAGCGCGGGTCTCGGGTTCGCGATCGTCAGGCCGAATATGTTCATGCAGAACATTCCCGAAAACACCATGCCTTCGATCGAGGAGAGCGGGAACTTCTACACGAACACGGGGAACGCGAGGATCAGCATGGTCGACACGCGGGATGTGGCGGCAGCCGCGGCTGTGCTGTTGACCGAGCCGGGACATCATGGCGAGGAAGTCGACGTGACCGGACCGGAGGCATTCGGCTACGACGACGTGGCCGTCAAGCTGTCGGCCGCGATGGGCCGGCCGGTCGCCCATGTGGCCGTACCCGACGACGCTGTGCGCTCGGCGCTGGCCGGGTTTGGCCTCGGCGACTGGATGGTGGAGGGGCTTGTCGGTCTGTTCCGTGATTATCGTCAATCCGGGACCGACGGCTACGCGGCACAGGTGACGGACACCGTCAGCCGCTGCACCGGGCGGGACCCGCGATCACTCGACGGCCTCCTCGCCGAGGTGCAACCGGCTGGGGCGAGCCGATGACCGACCGGCTAAAGGCGAACCGGGAGCTGGTCCGGCGCCTGTATGAGGAAGTGTTCAGCGCCGGCCGGCTCGACGTGGTCGACGAGCTGATGACCGACGACTACGTCAATCACGATCCTCCGCCCGGAGCCGGCCACACGCGCGAGGACGTGAAGGTGATCGCCACCGGGTTCCGAGAGCGGATCCGGGCTTCCGGGCCCGCGTCGACCGGATCGTGGCGGAAGGCGATTTCGTCGCGGTTCAGGGGACCGCCAACGGGTCTGCCGCCTCGCCGGAGATCAAGCTCGGCGAATTCTTCCGCATCGAGCGGGGCCGGATCGCCGAGCGATGGGGATGAGGCACCGGACGGGTGGACGAACGAGCGCATCGTAGTCGGGATCAGCGGCGCCACCGGGATCGTTTACGGAGCTAGAGGTGTCAGAGCCAACTCAGCTCCTGCGCGAGCTCTCTGGCGGCGCCCATCAGGGTGCCGATCGCCGGTGAGTCGCACTCCTGCCAAACCGCATCGACGCTCAGCATCGGTCGTGGCGGCGCCACCCGGACCAACTTGACGCCAGCCGGACACTGCTGGGCCAGGGAAGCGTTGACCAGCCCCACCCCCCGCCCGCGAGCGATGCTGCCCCACACGGTGTTGCCGGCGGCGTGCTCGTCTCGCGTCGGTTCGAGGCCGGCGGCGCGACACGCTGCGATGACGGCGTCGTAGAAGCCGGGAGCCATTTCTCGCGGCCACAACTCCAACTGACGATCGCCGAGACTTGTGAGGCTGAGCTGCCTGCGTCGCGCGAGCGGGTCCCGAGCGGACAGGGCAAGGCACAGCTCCTCCCTTCGAATCGCGCGACGCTCGAAATCGGACGGGTACGAAGTTGCCGGAGCGAGGGCGATGTCGTAACGGTGCGCAGCCAGCACGTCGGTGATCTCGCCGCCCCAAACCTCTCGCGCCTGCACCTTGAGTTCAGGGTGCACGTCGAGCAGGCGCTCGAGCAGCTTCGGGATCGTGTCCCAGGCAGTGGTCAGCGTGTACGCGACTCGCACCGTGCCGACGGTGCCGCGAGCCGCTGCACGCACGCGCCGGGAGGCGCGATCGGCCGCCGCCAGCAGCCGGCGGGCGTCGCCCAGAAACACGAGCCCCTCGTGCGTGACCTCCACGCTACGCGACGTGCGCCGCAGCAACGTCACCCCCAATTGCCGCTCCAGCGCCTTCACCTGCTGGCTGACCGCCTGCTGGGCGAGGTGGAGATCCTGCGCCGCGCGAGTGAAGCTGCGCCGCTCCGCGACGGCGACAAACGTGCGAACCTGCCGTAACTCCAGGCCGGGATCCACGCTCACGGGTCGTCACTGTACCGCGCTCGGACGCGCCAACGCCGGCGAGCTGATCATCATGTCGCTCCAGCGCCAACTCGCGCGAATGCCACGACTCCCGCCACGCCTCAAAGCCTCAAGGCCCCGGCGACCACGGGGTCTTCATCGGCGCCATCCGACACGCCAGATCAGCGCGGTGTCGGCGTCGCTCGCCTGGGCGAGGCGTGACTCATAGAAGTACAGATAACCGGGGTCGAACAGCTCATCGAAATCGAAGGTCACTCCGCTCATGTCATCGCGCCCCGGAGTTTGTGCTCAGGCGCCGGTCATCGACTCGGGGAGCAGCACGCAACCTCTCCTTCGTCACGGGCGTATCCGGCGACACGCTAGTAGCGAGCGGCCCGGGCGTCACGGGTAGGATGGCTCGCCGATGGGGCCAGTCGATGTTGTGATCGTTGGTTCGGGCCCAGCCGGGCTTGGCGTGGCTGGTGAGCTGAAGCGGCGGGGGCTAGAGGCTGTCGTGCTCGAGCGCGCCGAGGCGATCGCCGCGCGGTGGCGCTCACGCTATGCCGGCCTGCGGCTGAATACCTTCCGCGCCTATTCACACCTGCCGGGCTCGCCGTTCCCCGCGAAGCCGGTCGCTACGCCTCACTGGAGACGTTCGTGGCATACCTGGAGGACTACGCTCGGAGCCGCAGCCTCGATGTGCGCCCCGGCGTGGAGGCCCAGCGGGTGGAACGTGATCGAGCTGGAGGCCGGCGCGTGATCTCGTCGGGTGGCGAGCTGTCTTGCCGGAATGTCGTGGTGGCCGCGGGCTGGGGTGCAGAGCCCAATCTCCCAGGATGGGTCAACAACGCGGCCTTCGCGACCCGACTGCTCCACACCTCGCAGCTCAGCGATCCAGCCGAGTTCACCGGGGAGCGTGTCCTGGTCGTCGGGGCCGGCAACAGCGGAATCGATCTCGCAGGGCTGCTCGTCCGGGCCGGGGCGCAAGTCATCGTCTCGATGCGCACCCCGCCGAACGTCTTTCCCAGAGACTGGCTCGGGCTCCCGCTGGGGCCGACCGTGTTGCTTGCAGAGCACCTCCCAGCGCGGTCCGTCTACCTCGTCGGTAGGTTCATCCAGTGGCAGGTGGTACGGGGACCTGTCCCAGTACAGGCTTCCAAGAGCGCCGGTTGGCTTCATGACCCGGTTTCGCCGCGCCGGGACAAACCCCGCGGTCGACGACGGCTTCATCAGCGCACTCAAGTTGTGCCACGCGCGCGTGGTAGAGGCGGCTTACCCGCGAAGGAGCTCTGCTCATCGGCGGAGGCGAGGTTCACGTTGACTCGGTGATCTGCGCGACGGGGTATCGCCGGGGACTTGAACGACTGGTCGGCCTTCTCGACGTCCTGGATGTCCAGGGCGTCCCCCCGCTTCCGTGACGCGGTGCCCTGCGATCCCGCCGCCCCAAGCCTGTACTTCGTCGGATACCGCGTCGCGCTAAGTGGGTCTATACGAGTCTCCGCCAAACAAGCGCGCCGGGTTGCCAAGGCAATCGCCGGGTCGCCAAATCTCGGCCAATCCCGCTGTCGATCAAGGCGGCACCGGCGCCTCGCCGCGGACGCAGCGCGGACATCGTCGGCAACATCGCCCGGGACCGAGCGCCGAGTTAGGAGTCGGCCAGCCACGCCAGCCAGCGGCCGTGCGACCAGCAGCGGCCGATGGCCTCAGCGTGCAGAGCCGACCGGTCGAACACCGCTAGGCCCACGATGCTGTGGCCGGAGGCGCGGCGGTCGCCAAGTGTCGGTATCGCCGGCGCAACTCCGACCCCCTCCGCTGACACCCACGCAACCGTCCGGCCGGCCGCAGCTTCGGCGAGGCGGTGCAGGAAGCGCAAGCGGCCCTCGAGCGGGAAGCGCGACAGCGCCCATGTCGTGGTGACGGCAGGCAGGGCGTCCGCTGGCACACGGGCGAAGGCGTCGGCCAGCAACTCGACCGGATCACCTTGCAGCAGCAGCGGAGGGGCCGTCGCCGCCAACGACATCTCCGCTTCGAGCCTCGCGACCCGGGCCGCCTGATCCGGCCAGAGGCAGGCGCGCAACCATCGGGCGTCATCCGCGTCGGTCACGTCGACCGGATCGAGGTCGAGGCCGACCCGGGCGAGGACCTCGGGCATCGCCAGCGTCGGGATGGGCCGGTCTCCCACGATCGAACACGACAGCTGCACGGGAGATAACGGGTCTCCCAGCGATTGTCCGTTGCTGTACGTGATGCCAACGCGGTCGACACTCAGATTGAGCCCAGCCGAACAACCCACGTCGATCAGCCCAACCGCATTCGCGCCTACCCGTCGCGCCGCCTCGGCAATGGCCGGGTACAACACAGCACAGCGTCCGGTCTCGTTGGGCTTCGTCTGCCGGCGCACGGCGACGGCCACGACCGAGGCGGTCATTCGCAGCAGCGTGTCAATCGCTGCGCCGGCGGCCGCCTCGCCGTCCGCATCGGCATAGGCCGCAGCAAGCGCCGGAGCGCGTCCGGCGAGCGCGAGGTCGTGCAGCGCGGCGAGGATCACCGTGGGGTGCCGCTTACGCGCCGGCAACGCCTCGATGGCGCGCAGTGCCTCGTCGGACTCACTCAGAGCGACGGCGACGCGCGCGTACAGTGACGAAGTTTCGGCGGCGTCGACCTCACCGAAGTGTCGATACACCTGAGCCAGCGGGCGGATCCTAGCCGCCGCTAGCGCGCTTCCTGCCGTCGGCTCTGACACCCGGCGATTCTCGCAGACCGTCAGCGCCTGGTCGTGCTAAGCCCGCCCTACACCAGGAACGCAGACCATGAGCGCGCCGCTTCGCCGGAGCGCTCATGCGTCGCGCCAGGAAAGGCCTTGCGACTCGGCTCGTCGCGACGGTAACGCTGCGGCGACGGGATACGAAGGAATGTTCAGGGTTGACTTACCTTATCCACGAGAGTAGGGTGATCGCTGGGTGTCAAATCCGAGGGGCTTTGGACGCATGAGTCTGGTCGGAGTCAAGGTCTTCGCGTGATGCTGCAATCAGACTTCATGCGTACCGGCGGGGTGACCAACGGGCTACAGCTTTGGGCGGTGACACACCTGGGCCCGCTCTGGCGCTTTTTGCAGGCAAGGCCCGGACTTCGCTCTGCCGCCAATCGCCTGATCATCGACGGCATGGTGTACAAGATGAAGACGCGGCCGGACCGGCTGAGCACCATGTCGCCGTACCCCTCGTGGCCGTCGCTGACGAACCGGACGTTCAGCGATCGGCACCTGCCGCCCGACCCGGCCTTTCAGCTCCGGCTGCCTCCGGCGGACCGAGCTACCGCTCTGTTTGAGCGCTCCGACTCCCAGGAGCGCTGGTCCCATAAGTCAACTCTGCTCTTCCCCCTTTTCGCTCAGTGGTTCACCGACGGCTTCCTGCGAACGGACGCCACGAATCCATTGAAGAACACGTCGACTCATGACATCGACCTCAGCGAGCTGTACGGGCAGACCGAGGACGTCACCAGGGTCCTGCGAAGCATGACCGGCGGGCGATTGAAGAGTCAGGTCATCGATGGCGGTGAGTATCCCCCTTACTATTTTGACGACGAGGGGAACGTGAAGCCTGAGTTCGCCAAGCTTCCCATCACCTTGCCCGCCGGGGACCGCAAGGCGGTCGGTGTACAGGAGGTGGGCGACCTGGCCAATCGCAAGCTGTTTGCGCTCGGCATCCCGCGCGGCAACATTCACTATGGCTTCACGATGATGAGCACGCTGTTCCTGCGGGAGCACAACCGCCTCGCCGATGCGATTGCGGCCGAACACTCGTCCTGGGACGACGAGCGAATTTTCCAGACCGCGCGAGACACCATGATCGTGCTGCTCCTGAAGGTCGTGGTCGAGGACTACATAAATCACATCACCCCGTATTACTTCAAGCTCTTCGTGGACCCGGGCTTCGCGGGCCGGGAGCGGTGGTACAGGCAGAATTGGATGTCGATCGAGTTCAACATGCTCTATCGGTGGCACTCGTTGGTGCCGAGCAGGGTGCGGGTGGGCGGACAAGACCGGGACACAGGCAGCGTCCTCTGGGACAACAACGTCGTGGTCTCGCATCCGCTCGGCGCGCTGTTCGAGGAGGCGTCGCGACAGCCGAGCACCGAGATCGGGCTGCTGAACACGCCCACGTTCCTCCTGGACATCGAACGGCGCACGATCGACATGGGCCGCGATGCCGCTCTCGCGAGCTACAACGACTACCGGCAGGCTTGCGGGTACCCCCGAATGCAGTCGTTCGCCGATGTCTCATCCAGGGCGGCGGTCCGAGCCGCCCTCGCGAGTTGCTACCGCAGCGTGAATGACATCGAGCTCTATGTAGGTCTGTTCGCGGAGGACGTGCGACCGAACGCGGCCCTGCCGACGCTCATGGGCACCATGGTCGGCGTTGACGCGTTCTCCCAGGCGCTGACCAATCCACTTCTCGCCGACGGGATCTTCGGGGAGCGAACTTTCTCGGCGGCGGGTTGGCAGGCGATCGGCGCAACAGCTCGCCTGCAAGACATTCTCGACCGCAACACCCGAAACGAGTCCCGCCAGCCGCTGGCGACGCTGACGCAGCTGACGTGGTCAAGGGTCTGATGCCGGATGCTGGCCGTGTCCAGGAGATGAGACAGATCAGGCAACGATCGGAGGCGATATGGCGGTGAAAGCAAACGGGAACGGCGTCGCGCGCGGCCTGCGGTGGGCGGAGAACTTCGTGCTGTCGCACCCCCAGCTGTCGCGACGGTCGCTCGGGCTGCTCCGATTTGCTTGCCCGGTGGCGAGGATCGGCGACACCGCGATCGTCACGAGGTATTCCGACGTGGTCGAAGTCCTCAGCCGGGACAATGACTTCACGATCGGCCTCTACTCCCCGAAGATGGAGGCCATCGCGGGCCGTTTCATCCTGGGTCTCCAGCAGTCCCCCGAGTACGAGCACGACGTGTCCGTCTTGCGTATCGCCGTCCCGCAGAGCGACATGGCGCGGATCAGGACCGTGGTGGGCGAGATCGTGCAGGAGATCTTCACTCAGGTCGCGCCGCTTGGCGAGATCGACGTCGTACGCGAACTCAGCGACGTCGTGCCGGCACGCTTGTCGGCTCGATATTTCGGAGCCCCCGGGCCGACTGAGCTACAGCTCATTTCATGGGGTCGCGCGCAGTTCCGTGAGCTCTTCTACAACCTTCGTAACGACCCGGCGATCACCGCACCGGCGATGGTCTCATCGCGCGAAATGCAAGAGCATGTGGAAAAGCTAATCGCCGCCCGCAAAGCAGAGCGCGCTGGTGGGGCCCCGCAGCGGGATGATGTGCTCGGCCGCTTGGTCGCCTTCGAAGCGGACGGGTCGGTCGGGATTGACGACGGCTGGATCAAGACGTACATCATGGGCCTGATCCTCGGCATGCTGCCGTTGACCTCGAAGGCCGCCGCGCTCGCAGTCAACGTGCTGCTCGACCGCCCCGGAATGTTGGCGAGTGCTCACGAGGCGGCCGCGGAAAATCACGATGATCTCCTCTGGCGGTTGATCTCGGAAGCAATGCGGATAGCGCCCCAGTCCCCAGGTCAGTACCGGCTGTCGGATGGCGTGTGGACACTCGGCGCGAGGCGTCGCGAGATCCCAGCCGGAACCAAGGTCTTCGCGGCCACGCAATCGGCGATGTTCGACCGGCGCGCGTTCGCGACCCCCTCCCGGGTGAGGACGGATCGGCCCGCCTCGCGTTACCTGCACTTCGGCTATGGCCTGCACTCCTGCTTCGGCCGCTTCATCAGCTACGAGGCCCAGATCCCGCTGATGCTCAAGGCCCTCCTGAGACAGCCGAACCTCCGGCGCGCACCCGGACCGCCAGGGCGACTGGCCTGGGATGGTCCATTCCCGAACTCGCTGACGGTTACCTTCGATCAGTCTTAGTTGCTCGCTCGTGCATCCCGAGCAAGCTATTAGTGATCGACAAGTCTTGACATCGCGCGCTCGCCCCGACTAGCCTTTCACGCGGACCCACCGAGCGCGTGGTAACAACTCAGCTCAAGGGTGATTGGGGCGAGCTACGCCAGAGTTCGCAACTCGACCGGGAGGACAGGATGGCGCAGGACACACCGAATCTGTTCGCTGTAAACGGGCCTCAGGTGCATGCTACTTATGCGAGCACGGGGCTAGGTGGGCAACCAAGCTTCACCTATCAAGATGCACAGCGCGCGCTGACATTTACCGGCAACGAGATCGAGGTTGCTGAAAGCGAGCTCGGGACGACCGTGAGCGTGCCAATCGAGAAGACAGTCGATGCCGGCTTCACGTCGTTTTCGTTGCTCGTGCCGCGCGTGCGCCTTTCGAATGGGCAAACGGCGCACATCGCGACGGTCGGCATCACGGCTCTTCATCGGGGTACGATCGACACCCCCCTTCTCGGCCAGCTTGACACCTATCGGACAGTGAGACTGTCCGGAACTGCGGCTTTCGTCGAATTCTGATACTGAGTTCGAGCTGCCGTGCGTCCGGTGAGCGTCTCGCCACGTCCCATCAGGTACTCGGCGACGGCAATGGCCATGGGCTGCCCGGTCTGTGCCTCGTAGTACGAGTAGACCGGACTGGGGTTGACCTCGAGGCAATAGGCCTCTCCTTCGGGGCTGACCCTCAGGTCGATCCCGGCCATGTCCAGACCGAGCGAAGCCCCGAGGGCGACACAACGGTCGGCAAGCTCGGCCCCGAGATCGAACGGCTCGAACTCCGCCTCCGCGCCCGTCTGTCGCCGGGCGTAGCGGTAGTCGGTCGCCGCTGTCCTGATACGCGTCGCGAACGCGCGCTCGCCGATCGTGTGCACACGCACGTCGTCGCCCTCCACGTATGCTTGGAACTGCACGGGGCACCAGCGGATACGATGAAGCCGCGACAGAGCCTCGTCGTCAAGCTCGGAGACGATTGAGCGCTCGCTGCTGACCGATTTGTAGATCACCCGTCCGTGCTCCGCCCGGAAGGAGAGGACGCGCTCGGGGTCATTCGTCACAAGCGTCTCGGGTACAGAAAACCCTTGTTGTGAGATGAGCTGTAGCTGATAGGGCTTTGAGTAGTTGGAACCCATTGCGCTGTAACGGTTGATCACGCGTGCGCGGGCAACCTCGGCCCACTGCGGTACGAGGTCATGGAACGCCCGGCTGTGCGCCCGGGTGTGGGATTGGAGGGGCTCGTCACGCACCTCGGGGAGAAACCGGTCGTCCATGAACCGCAAATACACGCCGGTGATCTCATTCAGGGCCAGCGAGCGACCATCGTGTTCGAGCGTACCTTCGAGCTCGGCGGCCGCGCTGACGCCGATCTCGATCGCGGATTGACTGACCCGACGCTGGTTGAGCATGAACCACGATGCCCCAAGCTGCTCCAGCGCTTGAGCGAGCCGCACGATCGAGGTCTCCGAAGGAATGCCACAGACCAGGATCATCCGGTGAGCGCCTGCTCGAGAGCCTCGACTCCGGCATCTCCTGCGAGGGTCAGGTCGGGGTAGGGGGTGGCGTCGAGGAGGCTCCATCCATTGGCGGAGGGGTCCTCCCCTTCGAAGCGCAGGCCGAGCACACGGGTTTCCGCCATTGCGCTGAACCGGGCGACCGCCCGCTGAACCGACGAGCTCGCCCGCTGATCGAACACGTGCCCGTCGATCGCCAGCAGCGTGGTGGACGGTTGATCGGACTCGCTGAGAACATCGCCGGGCGCGGTGCAGGTGAGATGAAGATCCGGGGTACGAAGGCCCGAACGGCGGCCAAGGACGCGCCACTCCAGCGGCAGGCGCCATCGACCGACGAGACCATGCGGTGTCGGCGCGTTTATCACCGTTGGAGCCAGCGCGTGCAACCAGCTCGCGGTGAACGCGGTGAGCTCGTTGGTCGCATAGTCACGATCCTCAGGCTCTACGGCGTCCAGCAGGACGAGCGGTGCCGTGACCAGCCGGTTCACCACCCCCCGTAGCTCGGCGCTGGAGACCTCGTTGCCATCCGGCAACCTGAGCGTCACCGACGTCCCGCTACGCCCTACCGCGTGCCGCCACCGGATGCGGACGTCCGCCAGCCCCTCCACGAGCAGGAGCGCTGCAGGCGCCCGCGCGCGCGCCTGCAGCCGCTCGTGCATCCACAGCGCCGAGTGGTCCACCGACGAGCAGACGATGAGCCACACGCCCGCCTCAGCCTTGCTCGCCCTGCTGGTCTGGCTCGTCTCGCAACGCGCCCTCCGTGAGATCTGGGCGCTGGCTCTGCTCGATGAAATGGCGCAGCTGCTGCCCCGCGGCTTCGAGACTCGCCGCGTGCGCCAGCAGGCTCTCCCGATCGAGCCCGGCCGTTGCTGGGTCAAAGGCGGTCCCGGCCCCGGACTCGGCGACGGCCTTGCCCGGGAAGTCGGGCTCCTTCTCCAAAAACTCCTGCTTGTCCTTGTCCTTGTCCTTGGCGAGGTCCTTACCGCGTTCCTTGTCGTGCTTCTCCTTGTCGTGCTTCTCCTTGCCGCCTTCCTTGTCGTGCTTCTCCTTTTCGTGCTTCTCCTTTTCCTGCTTTTCGTTCTTGCCGTCCTTATCCTGCTTTTCCTTCTCCTGCTTGTCCTTGGCTTCCTTCTCCTGCTTTTCCTTCTCCTGCTTCTCTTTGGCTTCCTTGTCGTGCTTCTCCTTGCCCGACTCCTTGTCGTGCTTCTCCTTGCCCTCGGCCTTAAATCCCTCCTTGTCAAGCTTCTCCTTGCCCTCGGGCTTGAGCAACTCCTTCTCCTTGGCGAACTTCTCGATCGGCTTGGACACGTCGGGCTCGGGCGCGCCGACGCCTTCGGCGCCGGCCGGCGATCCGGCGCCCGATGGATCAGGATCTGCACTCATCCTGGACAACCCCTCAGTTATGGATGTTGACGGTCAGAGCGGAGCTCAGAACGCGTTGTTCTCGGCTGTGAAGCAGTGCTCCCACGCCGCCATCACGTAACTGCGCCCCGGCTCGGGGTTATTTTACGTCGCGGGTCATAACGCTCGTGCGCCCGAGCTCACGATGCCGATTACGTACGGCATGGGTGGTGCGAGCGACGCAAATTCTCTCGCGACGTTGTTAGTAATTGCGAGCTGTGTAGACGATCGCGGAGGATTTGCGCACCGACGGAAGGCACTCAGCAGCTCGCATCGATTTGCCCCTCGCTGTGGTCCGACCAACCGTGACATGCTGGCGGACCTCGGCCGGCTGCTCGACGATCACCCTGACGCCGAGATGCTTGCCGGGTCGCGCCATGAGTGCGAGGTTGCTTCTGCGTTGGACTAAGGATCGGAGCACCGGTCGTGTCGCTCATCTGCTGACGGGCGGAGCTCGAGGTAGGTCGGTTCGAACTCGAGTCGGTGGTGGCCCATCCGGGCTCAGTTGTCCCGGTTGGGGCCTGATTTGATCGCGGCATCTCGGGTGACGGAACGCGGACCGGCGCGGCTGTCGGGTTGCATCGGTGGAGACTTCCCGTTGAGCCAACGTCCTCGGCGCTATGGGTGACCGACGGGATGCCCCTGGTCGTGCAGGTGCTTGTGTGCGGCCAGCAGCCCGGATTGGAGATCCGTCAGGCTGTGCGCCGTTGCCTTGCGGAGCGTCCCGGCTGGATCATCGAGCAGCCGCCTGGCGCGCGCCCCCTGTTCATTTACGAACCAGTCGACAAGAGCCCTGCGGTCCGGCGCCGGCCGCGGCTCGCTCAGCGTCAGGACCTCCCCGAGGTCGGCGGCGCCCGCGATGCGTCTGCTCAGGTGATGCGGATCGAGCCTTCCGCGCCGATGCGGACCACCCCTCAGGCCCGAGCTCGCGTCGAGTTCGGTCCGGCAAAACCGTTCCAGGATCGTCTTGGGGATGGTGGCGTGGTCAAACAGGGTGTGGCAGACCGACCGCGGCTTCACCCATGGCGAGACTACGAAGGCGGGAACGCGCACTCCGTAGGTGGTGAACGTTGCCGGGTCGTCATCGGGCGGCCCCTTAGGCGGCGCGACGTGGTCAAAGAACCCGCCGTGCTCGTCATAGAACACGAGCAGCAGCGTGCTGTCCCATAGTGGACCACTGGCGAGCGCGTTGTACACGAGCAGTGCGAGCTCTTGCCCGTGAGTGACATCTGACGGTGGGTGGTCATCGTTCGGTGGAGACCCGATGAGGTTGAAGTCCTTGAAATTCGGGTCGACCCAGGAGACGGCCGGTAGTTGGCCATAGGCGGCATCCTCGAGGAAGCTCGCGGCATCCTCATTGAGGTACAGCAGTCCTCGGCCACGAGTCTTGAACACCAGCTTGAGCTTCTGCACGTAGGCAAAGTGCTCGCGGTGTCCCACTCGGTATTTCGCATCCGCTAGCCGCAGCGTGGCGACATCGTGGGAATACCAGCGCCAGGTTACATCGGCCGCGTCGAGGTGGCGGACGAACGATTGCTGGTGGTAGATCGGCACCTTGGGGTCGTCGCGGCTCCCGGCGCCGCCTCCGGTGAGCGCGTAGAGCCGGTTCGGCCAAGTCGCTCCCGCGACCGAGCTATGCCAATGGTCGCAAACACAGAACTGTTCGGCGAAGTGGTCGAAGACGGGCAGATCTGATGCGTTGTAGTAGCCCATCACGACGCCCGGGTCGCCATCCTGGACACCGCGAGCGGCGAGTGTCTCTGCGTACATCGCTGAGAACCCATCCATCGCGCCACCGTTGATCTGCCGGTCGGTCGCCGGGGCGGTGTGCTCCGGGTCCCAAAGCTCGTTCGGGAAGTACGTGGCCGGGAGACGGTGGACGGGGTAGCGCCGACCTCCGTGGTCGTTGGCCATCCCTGGTGCCAGGCCGTCGACATCGTCCCGGCCGCGCTCGAGCGATAGGTACCCGAGCATGTGATCAAACGAGCGGTTCTCCAACATGAGCACGACGATGTGCTCGATCCGACCAAGACCGCCGACCTCGGCGATAGTCACAGGGCGCCTCGTTCAGTCGATCACCTCGCGGCGATGTGAACCGATCAAGCGCTAAGAATCTGCGCTTTCTGGACCTCGAACTCAGCGTCCGTCAACACGCCCGACGCTCGCAGCTCACCGAGCTGCTTGAGCTGCGCGAGCTTATCCCCCATATCCGGCGACGCGGACATCGGCGCGGCCGGCCCAGGTGGCGCCAGCGCAGCCGCCGGCATGGTCCCTG
>JAFASQ010000458.1 GCA_019244395.1 Solirubrobacterales bacterium
GCCGCCACCTCCGACGCCGAGGCCGCCGCCACCTCCGCCGGGGCCGCCGCCACCTCCGACGCCGGGGCCGCCGCCTCCTCCGCCGGGGCCCCTACCTCCGCCGCGGGGACCGCCTCGGCGGGGGGCTCGGGGACCGCCTCCGCGGGCGCGGCTGCGTCTGGCGCGGCGTCAGCCTCGTCCGCCCCCGGCCCGTGGAGCAGCTCTCTCTCGACCGCGACCTCGGGCGTGGTGCTGCGCCGCTCACGGACCCGAGCCCGCTTGCCCACCCGCCCGCGCAGGTAGTAGAGCTTGGCGCGGCGGACGTCGCCGCGGGCGGCGACCTCGATACGCTCGATCTTCGGGGAGTGCAGCGGGAAGGTCCGCTCGACGCCGACGCCGAAGGACTGCTTGCGGACGGTGAAGGTCTCTCGCGCGCCGTGACCCTGGCGCTTGATCACGATGCCCTCGAACACCTGCGTGCGGCGCCGCGTTCCCTCGATCACCTGGAAGTGGACGCGCAGCCGGTCGCCGGCGTCAAACGTCGGGACGCGGCGAAGCTGGGCACGCTCCAGGCTGTCGATCACAGTGCTCATGACGGTGCAGACCCCTGCCACACCCGGCAGTGCTCGACGGTGGGGCGTAGTACACGGCGCATCCGCGCGCGTATGCGGGCGGCGCCTATGGTAGCGGACCGCGCGCAGCGCTCTGCTGCAGGCGCCACTGGCGGATTCGCGCGTGGTGGCCGGAGAGCAGGACTTCGGGCACTCGCCAGCCGCGGTACTCCGCGGGCCGGGTGTAGTGGGGATACTCGGGAGCGCCGCCCAGGGCGTTGCTGAAGGATTCCTCGAGCGCGGAGTCGGGATGGCCGAGCGAGCCCGGCAGCTTGCGCATCACGGCGTCGCAGAGCACCATCGCGGCCAGCTCGCCGCCGGCGAGCACGTAGCGTCCGATCGAGACTTCGTCGCTGGCGAAGTGATCGATGATCCGCTGGTCGAACCCCTCGTAGCGGCCGGAGAGGAGAGTCAGGGCGGGCTCGCGCGCCAGCTCGTCGACCAGCCCCTCGTCGAGCACGGCCCCGGCCGGCGCCAGGGCGATCACCCGGCGACGAGCGCGCAGATCGATGGGATCGACGCCGTAGCGCCCCCGCAGTGCGGCCTCCACGACGTCGACTCGCAACACCATTCCCGCCCCGCCCCCGAACGGCGTGTCGTCGACCTGGCCCGCGCCGAGCGGGGTGTGGTCGCGATAGTTCACATATTCGAGGCGATGCCCGCGGGCCAACGCGTTGGCCACGTGCCGCTGGCGCTGGAACCAGCCGAACGCCTCCGGGAATAGCGTGAACACGTCGATCTCCATCACGCCTCGCCGAGGAACCGCAGGTCGACGTCGATCGCGCGCGCGTCGACATCGACCTCCCGCACGGCGTCTGAAACCAAGGGAACCAGGAGCTCGCCACCGCCCGTACGCTCGACCTCGAGCATCTCGCACGAAGGCAGCTCGACCAGACGGCGAACCGTGCCGACCACGCGGGCGCCATCGTGCACCGCGCATCCAACCAGCTCCTCGGCCCACCACTCGTCGGGTCCGAGCTCGGGGGCCTCTGAGCGCGCTACGAGCATGTCCTTTCCGCGCAGTGCCTCGGCGGCGGCGCGATTCTCGTGGTCCTGGAGGCGCAGGATCAAGCGCCGCGGTGTCCCCGCGCGCCGCGTGATCTCGAGCTCCCGGTCATCGACCATCACGCTCGCGGCGTTCTCGAGCAGCTCGAGGTTCGGCCGCGTGACGTGGAAACTGCCATCCAGCCCGTGCGGGCGCCCCACACGGCCCGCGTGCAGCCACTGCATCGAACGCCCTCAGGCGTCGACGATGTCGACGAACACGCGGCGCTTGCTTTTGGTCGCCGCGGTCTTGACCACCGTGCGCAGCGCGGCGGCCGTGCGACCGCCGCGGCCGATCACGTTGCCGTAGTCGTCGTCGGCCACCGATAGCTCGAGCACGGTCGTGTCGTCCTCCTGCACCTCGTTGACGCGCACCTGGTCGGGATGCTCGACCAGACCTCGCGCCAGGTACTCGAGCAGCTCCTTCATTTCCGCGTCTACTGGATGCCCTGGGTGCGCAGCAGCTTCGAGACCGTGCCGGTCGGTTGCGCTCCGCGCGCGAGCCAGTCACGGATGCGCTCCTCGTCGAGCACGATCGTCGAGGGATTGGTCTGGGCGTTGTAGTGCCCGACGATCTCGATGACCCTCCCGTCGCGCTTGGCGCGCTGATCGGCCACCACGACCCGCCAGACCGGGTTCTTGCGCGAGCCGATGCGAGTTAGCCGTAGTCGTACCGCCATAAGAAGGACGAGGTTAGCGGGCCTGACGCATCAGCGCGCCAAGGTCGGGCATCCGCCCCTGTGCCACCTGACGCATCACCTTGCGCATCTGCTCGAACTGCTTGATCAGCTGCTTGACCGCCTGGACGTTGGTGCCGGACCCCTTCGCGATGCGCAGCCGCCGCGAACCTTTGATCAGCTCGGGATGACGTCGCTCCTGCGGGGTCATCGACAGGATGATGGCCTGAATCCGGTCGAACTCGCGCTCGTCCACCTTCACCCCCCGCAGCTCCTTGCCCATCCCCGGGATCATTCCGAGCAGCGACTGGAGCGGCCCCAGGCGCCGGACCTGGCGCATCTGCTCCAGGAAGTCGTCGAGCCCGAACTCCTGCTTGCGCAGCTTGCGCTCGAGCTCGGCCGCCTGCTGCTCGTCGTAGGCGTCCTGTGCCTTCTCGATCAGGGTCATCACGTCGCCCATGCCGAGGATTCGCTGCGCCATCCGGTCGGGGTGGAAGCGCTCGAACTGGTCGAGCTTCTCGCCCGTGGAGGCGAACAGGATCGGCTTGCCGGTGATCGCCTTGACCGAGAGCGCCGCGCCGCCCCGGGCGTCGCCGTCGAGCTTGGTCATGACCACGCCGTCGAACTGGACGACATCGGCAAACTGCTCGGCCACGTGCACCGCGTCCTGTCCGGTCATCGCGTCGACGACGAGGAGCACGTCGTGCGGCTTAACCGCCTTCTTGATGTTGGCCAGCTCGGCCATCAGCTCCTGATCGACGTGCAAGCGGCCACTCGTGTCGATGATCAGGACGTCCTTGCCCTCGGAGATCGCGCGGTCGCGCGCCCAGGCCGCGATCTTGACCGGGTCGCGATCCGTCCCCTGCTCGTACACGTCCGCCCCGGACTGCCGTCCGACCTTGATCAGCTGGTCGACCGCCGCCGGCCGGTACACGTCGCACGCCGCCACCGCCACCGAGGAGCCGTGTTCCTCGCGCAGGTAGCGGGCGAGCTTGGCGGTGGCCGTGGTCTTCCCCGACCCCTGGAGACCGGCCATGATCACGACGGTCGGCGGGCGCGGCGAGAAGGACAGCTCACGGGCCGCCCCTCCCATCAGCTCGGTCAGCTCGTCGGAGACGATCTTGACCACCTGTTGGCCGGGGTTGAGCTTGCCGATCACGTCCGCACCCAGCGCCCGCTCCTTGACCGCGTTCGTGAAGCTCTTCACCACCTTGAAGTTGACGTCGGCCTCGAGCAAGGCGAGGCGGATCTCGCGCATAGCGGCGTTGACGTCGTCCTCGGTCAGCGTGCCGCGACCGCGGACGTCGGCCAGCGTCGCCTGGAGCTTCTCTGCCAGAGAGTCGAACATGGGCGCTCTCAGCGTACTGCGTGCGATGGGCCTCGCACGTGGCCCCCGCCGCAAGGTCCGCTCGCATTCGAGTCGCCCCCGGCGGCACCGCCCGGTGCGACCGTACCTGCGCCGGGGGACTACCGGCTGGCTCAGGCGGTCATCGCAACACCTGGTGAGTCTGGCATGGGCCTGGACCAGGGACGCAGCGACCGTCGTCGCGGAGCCGAGCCCGTAGGGCGAGGGCGCGGGCGGGCACCCACAGGCCCGGT
The DNA here is from genome assembly GCA_019244395.1 of Solirubrobacterales bacterium. GTDB lineage: Bacteria > Actinomycetota > Thermoleophilia > Solirubrobacterales > Solirubrobacteraceae > Palsa-465. The sequence goes on from JAFASQ010000458.1 coordinate 3,911, forward strand.
GGCCACGGCATCCGCGATCGGCCGGGCTCCGTCGGCCGCGGCGAGCGCGCGCGACTAGTCGGCGGTAACCAGCGCCCGCGCGAACTCGCCGGGGTCGAACGGGCGCAAGTCCTCGAGCTGCTCGCCGATGCCGATCAGCTTGACCGGGATGCCGAGCTCCTGGGCGATAGCCAGCGCGATCCCGCCCTTGGCCGTGCCGTCGAGCTTGGTCAGCACCAGCCCGGTCACGTCGACCGCTTCGGAGAACAGGCGGGCTTGGCGCAAGCCGTTCTGGCCGGTCGTGGAATCGACGGTCAGCAGCGTCTCGTGCGGCGCCTCCGGGATCTGCTTGGCGATCACGCGCTTGACCTTGGCCAGCTCGGCCATCAGGTCGTCCTGAGTGTGGAGTCGCCCCGCCGTGTCGATGATCGCCACGTCGACGCCCTCCCTCCGCGCCGCGGCGATCGTGTCGTAGGCCACCGCGCCCGGGTCGGCGTTGGGCTGGCCCTTGATGAACGCGGCGCCGGCGCGCTGCGCCCACAGCTCGAGCTGCTCGACCCCAGCGGCGCGGAATGTATCCCCTGCCCCCACGACAACCGAGCGGCCGAGCTCGTTGCTCAGGTGCCAGGCGAGCTTGCCCACGGTCGTGGTCTTGCCGGTGCCGTTGACGCCGGCGACCAGGATCACCGTCGGCTGGGGCCGTAGGTCGATCTTGTCCTCGCCCGTCTTGGCGATCTCGGCCAGCAGCTCGGTGAGGCGGTTGGTCAGCGCCTCTCCCCCGGTTATCCCGCCTTCGGTCGCCTCATGCTCGAGCTGCTCGACGACCTTCGCGGTGGTGCTGGCGCCCACGTCGGCGTAGATCAGCGCCTCCTCGAGCCGCTCCCAGGTCTCGTCGGAGAGATCCTCGAACAGGGTGGCCTGGATCTCGGTGGTCAGCGCCTGGCGGGTCTTGCGCAGGTTCTCGCGCAGCCGCCGGAACATGCCGCTACGGCGCTCTCGGGTCTCGGCGGCCGCGTCGGGGTCGGGGGCCGGCACGCCGTCGACGATGAATAGATCCCGCCAGTCGCGCGCCATCCGGCCGGCGAGTTTACGCCGCCTCCTGGGCCGGCGGCAGCCGCCGCGAGATCACTTTGGAGATCCCGTCGGCGCCCATCGACACGCCATAGAGCGAATCGGCCGCTTCCATCGTGCGCTTCTGATGGGTGACCACGATGAACTGGGCCTGACTCGAGTAGGTGCGCAACAGCTCGAGGAAGCGGTCGATGTTGAGATCGTCGAGGGCGGCTTCGACTTCGTCGAGGATGTAGAACGGACACGGCCGGGCGAGGAACACCGCGAACAGGAAGGCCAGCGCGGTCATCGACTTCTCCCCGCCCGAGAGCAGCGAGAGCCGCTTCATGTCCTTGCCGGCGGGCGTGATCTCGATCTCGACTCCGAGCAGGTCCTCCTCCGGCTCCTCGACCGCGTCGGTCCGCGGCTCGCCGTCCTCGGCGTCGTCTGGCCCGTCCTTGTCGTCCGCCGACACCGGCGCCCCCCCGAGCACGCGCGCCGGTCCTTCGCGCTCGGTCACGAGCCGCAGGCGCCCACGGCCGCCGGGGAACAGCCGCGCCGCGACCTCTTCGAAGTTGCGGGCGGCCGCTTCGAACATCTGCTCGAAGCTCTCTCGGATCTGACGGTCGGTGTCGGCGATCAGCTTGTTCAGCTCGCGCAGCGCGGTCTCGAGGTCCTCGCGCTGACGCTCGAGCTCCTCCACGTGCGCCACCGCCTCCTCGTACTCGGACTGGGCGAGCGGGTTGACCGGGCCGAGCTGCTCGCGCCGGCGAGCCAGCCGCTCGAGCCGGCTGCGCAGCACCTCGCGCTCCTCCGCCGCGAGCGGGGAGTCCGCCGGGATCGCCTCGAGCCCGAGCTGCCGCGCGAGCTCCTCGAACTCGTGCGCGCACTCGCCGGTCCGGTCGTGAACGCGCTGCAGGCGAACTTCGCTCTCGGTCAGCTGCTCGCCGGCCTGGTGCAGCCGGCCGTGGAGCGCGGCCTCGTCCTGGGCGCACTCCTTGAGCTCGGCCGCCACGTGCTCGCCCGCCTCGCGATCGGCTCGTAGCGCCTGCTCGAACTCCTCGTGGCGCGCGGCGAGCACGCCCCCCGCCTGCACCAGCCCGCGGTGCACCCGCTGGACGAGCGGCCAGAGCGCCCGATCTCGGTCGATCGCGACGCGCAGACGCTCGAGCCTGGCCTGGCGCTCGGCCTGCTCGCGCGCGGCCCGGTCGCGCTCGGTGCGCGCCGCGCTCAGCTCGGCGGCGAGCTGCATGCGCCGGCCGGCGTCCGGCCCGTCGTCGGGTGCTGCCCGCCGGCGCCCGATCATCGACTCGAGGCGCCGCTCTCCCTCGGCCGCCTCGTCGCGCTGGTTGACTGCCGACCGGTGGGCGTCGGTGGCGCGCGCCGCTTCGCCCTCGGCCGCGGAGACCGTCTCGGCCAGGCGCTCGAGCGCCGCCTTAGCCTCCAGCTCCGTCCCGGCCGCGGCTTCGCTCGCGCGGATCAGGCGCTCGCGTCGATTGCGCTCGGCCAGCACCCGCTCCTCGCCCACCGCAGCCACCTGGCGAAGCTCGCGCGGCGCGGCTGACCACACGCGTCCGGTTCGCGTGACCGCCACCCCGATGAAGTGCTCCGGCAGCCCATCCAAGTCCTCGACGACCCACGTATCGCGCAACAGCCGCCGGGCGACGGCGACCGTCGGCGCCGGCCCGCTCACGTGGTCCGCGAGCAACTCGGCTCCAGCGGCGGGGGACGGCTGGGTCGCGGCGGCGTCGTCGTCCCCGGGATGTCTCACCAGGGCCCGACCGCCGTCGACGCCCACGCGGTCGAGCAGCGCCGCCGCCTGCGATCGCTCGTCCAGGACAGCGGCCCGCAGGCGTCCGTCGAGGGCCGCGGCCACCGCGTGCTCGTACCCCGGATCGACCTCGAGCTGGTCGGCAAGCACGGCCGCTCCCCCGGGCGGCGCGCCCTGGCTGCGCAGGAATTGGTTACACGCCGCGAGCTCGCCGCCCACGCGGGCCGCCTCGCGCCGGGCCGCCTCCACGCCACGCTCTGCGTCGCGCAGCTCGCCGCGCCGCCGCTCGAGATCCGCGCGTGCCCGCTCCCGCGCCGTCCGAAAAGTCTCGACCGCGGTCGCCCGGTCGGCAGTGGCGGCTCTGGCGGCGACCAGCTGCTCCTCGAGCTCGGCCAGCTGGCGCGCCAACTCGGCCTCGCGGTCGCGCTCGAGCCGGGCCAGGGCCTGTTCGAGTTCGGCGATCCGGCCCTCGAGCCGCGGGTCCGCCGGCTCGGCCTCGACGGCGCGCTGGACCTCGGCCAGACGCTGCTCGGCTCGCCCCTGCCGTTGCTCGAGCTCGCCGGCGGCTGCGCGTACCGCGTCGGCGCGGTAGCCGACACGCTCGACCGCGCCCTGAGCGAGGAAGCAGCGTCTCGAGAGCTCCTCGCGGTGGGCGCTGCGGCGGGCGAGCGCCTCCTCGGCCGCCTCGCGGCGCGCCGCGACGGCGGCGAGGGCACGCTCGAGCTCCTGTCGTTCGGCGCGCGCCTGGGCGGCCGCGGCCTGCGCGCTGGTCAGCTCGAGCTGGTGGAGCCGCAGATCGTCGCGGACGATCTCCCAGCGCGCCTCCAGCGTCTGTCGCTCCAGGCGGGCGTGCAGCTCCGCCGCCTCAGCCTGGCGCTTGAGCGGCCGCAGGCGCGAGCGCGCCTCCCGTTCCACGTCGAGCGCCCGATCCAGGTTGTCCTGAGTGCGGGCCAGCTTCAGCTGCGCACGGCGCCGGCGTTTGCGGTGCTTGCCGAGGCCGGCAGCCTCCTCGATCAGCATGCGCCGGTCACGCGGCTTCGAGGTCACGATCGACTCGACCCGACCTTGGGAGATGACCGAGTGCATCTCTTTACCCATGCCGGTGTCGGAGAGCACCTCGATCACGTCGACGAGCCGGCAGCGAGCGCCGGCCAACCGGTACTCGCCCTCTCCGCTGCGGTCGAGCCGTCGCACGATCGAGACCTCAGGCGCGCCGAGCCCCAGCCTGCCCTCGCTGTCGTCGAGCACCAGCTCAACCTCGGCACCCCGGGCTCCGTGGCGTCCAGGCGCCCCGCCGAAGATCACGTCCTGCATGGACTGGCCGCGCACCGCGAGTGGCGACTGCTCCCCGAGCGCCCACAGCACCGCGTCGGTGATGTTCGACTTGCCCGAGCCGTTCGGACCGACGACCACGCTCACTCCGGGGCCGAACTCGAGCCGGGTGCGGTCGGGGAACGACTTAAAGCCCTTGAGGACGATCGATCTCAGATACATGGTGGTTGGGGGTGGGTGGGTGGGATGGTCACTCCAGCGCCTCCAGGGCGGCCTGCGCCGCCTCCTGCTCCGCGTCCTTCTTGCTCCGGCCCCGGCCGCGGCCCACCTCGACCCCGCCGATCGTGGCGCTGACCGAGAAGACCCGGTCGTGCGGCGGACCCTGCTCGTCCACCACGTCGTAGGTAACCAGTGCTCCCTTGCGCGCCAGCCGCTCCTGGAGCGCGGACTTGAAGTCGACCGGATGCTCGAGCGCGTCCTCGATTTCGGGGGCAAAGGCCGCCACGACCGCCGTGGCGGTGCGTTCGTAGCCGAAGGCGAGGAAGCAGGCGCCGATCACCGCCTCGATCACCGAGGCGAGTACGCGCTCGGTTCCGACCAGCGCCGGCACGGTCGAGGAGACGCCCGGCGGTGCCGCCGCGGCTAGCCGATCGGGCACGCCGAGCCGCTCGGCGACCACCCGGCACGACCGTCCGGACACCGCCTGCGCCCGGATCTTGGTCAGGCGCCCAGGCCCGAAGCGGTCGGCCTCGAGGCGTGGATAGAGATGGGAGGTGACGGCCAGGGCGAGCACGCTGTCGCCAAGGAAGGCCAGACGCTCGTAGGAATTCGAGCGCCGACTGGTCCACGAAGCGTGGGTGAAGACCGGCGTGGACAGCTCCGCCGGCAGCTCGTCCAGCAGCTGCCGCAGGAGCGCAGCGGGGTCACTGTGGCGTGGAAGGCGGTTCGCGCTCACTCAGTCAGGATCGCGGCGTGCGCTCGTCGGCGCTGACGCGTGCGCCTCACCCCCGGTCACGCTCAGCACGAACTCGACGGCCTGGCCGACCGTCCTGATCTGCGCCGCCTGCTCGTCGGAGATGCGCACTCCGTAGGAGTCCTCGAGCTCCTGCACGAGCGTGTACAGGTCGAGCGAGTCGGCGTCGAGGTCCTCTCTGAAGCGGGTCGCTTCCGAGATCGTGTCGGGATCGACCTCGAGCTCGTCGACGAGGTGTCCGCGGATCACCTGGAAGATCTGCTCGCGGTTCACTGAGCGCAAACGGTAGCCGTCGGTTCGGACGAGGCCTGGCCGCTGCCGGGGACCGGGCCGGACTTTCCGGCCGGCGGCCGCAGCGCACCGGCCTGCTCGAGCGCGGCGCGAGTGCGACCGATCACGTCGTGCTGCACGCCGCGGGCGGCCACGTCGACGGCGCGGGCGAACCCGTGCGCGCTGAAGCGGCCGTGGGCGACCACGCCGAGCTGCCTCAACCCGAGCATGTAGGCGCCGCCTGGTCCCTCGGGATCGATCGCGGAGCGGAGCTGGCGCATCGTAGGCGCGATGAGCCGGTTGGCCAACCTCCCGCGCGGCGATGCGCCGGAGAACTCGGTCACCAGCCGCATCGCCCGACTGGACACCCCCTCGATCAGCTTGAGCGTGATGTTGCCCGTGAAGCCGTCCATCACGACGACGTCGGCGACGGCCTCCACGATCTGCGTACCCTCGATGTTGCCGATGAAGTTGAGGCCGGCGCCCCGCGAGCCCGCGAGCTGCTCGTGCACGCTGATCAGCTCCGGCGTGCCCTTGCCCGGCTCCTCGCCGTTGGACAGCAGCGCCACGCGCGGCGAGTCGATCCCGATCACCGCCTGGGCGAACGCCGCGCCCATGTGCGCGAACTGAACCAGGTGCTCGGGCCGGCAGCTCACGTTCGCGCCGACGTCGAGCAGCAGGATCGGAGGCCCACCTGGGTTGGGCAGGGGCAGCGCGAGCGCGGGCCGGTAGATGCCGCGATCGCGGCGCAGGTGCAGCAGGGCGGCAGCCAGGGCCGAGCCGGTCGAGCCGCCGGTCACGAACGCCTGCGCGCGTCCCTCGGCCACCGCCCGGGTGGCCTGCACGATCGAGGCCTCGGGCGTGGTCCGCACCGCCTGAGCCGGATCCGCCCGCTTGGCGATCGAGACGGGGGCGTCGATGACCTCGACGCCGGCGCCCGTGGTTCCGATCTCCTTGGCTGGACCGAACAGGAGAACCCGGGTGCCCTCGGCGGCCGCGCGGGCCGCGCCGGCCGCGACCTCGCGTGGGCCGAGATCCGCCCCGCCCGCATCCACGGCAACGGTTATCACCGGTGGCCTCAATGCTGCCCGCCGTGCGGTGGGTAGCACTCCTAGCTCAGCTGCTCGTCCCGGTCTGGAACGACCACGTCGCGCCCCTTGTAGCTGCCGCACACCGGACACACCCGATGGGGAAGGCGAGGGCTGTGGCACTGCGGGCACGCGTTGTAGGTGGGCGCACCGATCTTGTGCTGCGAACGACGCTGCGTCGTGCGCGCATGGGACTGCTTCTGCTTGGGAACGGCCATGTCAGGCAGTGTAACCGCCCGCCACGCGGCCACCCGCCCATAGCCGGGCGCCTACTCGAAGCGAAGCTTCGACAGTGCGGCCCAGCGCGGGTCCGGATCGCGCTCGTGCCGATGTTCGGGGCCGGCCTCGTTCAGGTTCGCGCCGCACAGCGGGCACAGGCCGGCGCAGTCTTCCCGGCACAGCAGATTCGCCGGCACGCTCAGGGCCAGCGCGTCGCGCGCCCACGCGCGCAGGTCGAGCGCCCCGTCCTTCACGTAGGGCGAGGTGAGCTCGTCGTCGGGCTCGTCCTGCTGGCGGCCGCGGCCCCGGGCTGCGGCGCCGTGGACGCCCCGCGGATGCGCGTGACCCGGCTGCGAGACCTCGCGCGCGTCGACGCTGAAGCCGGGCGCGGCCGGTCCAAGGCAGCGCATGCACGGGCCGGCCAGCGCGGCCTCGAAGCGCAGCCGCAGCGCGTACCCGTCGCCCGTGGTGCGAGAGATGTCCAGTCGCACGGGCACGAGTTCCGGCCGTACCGGGTAGGTTTCGCCGGCGAGCTCGAAGGAGTCGATGGCCACGTGCAGGTCGAGGCGCCGGCCCTCGCCGGCGGTGAGGCGCAGGCCGCCTAGGTCGAAGGTGTCTGTGCGCAGGGGGGACATACGCGTCGAGCTTAACGTCGCGCCCGCGTGGTCGCCTGCGCCGATGGGCGTCAGCCCTGAGTCAGGCGGCGAGGCGTTCGAGCAGCTCCCCCTCGCGCTCCCGGGTCAGACCGGCCGGCGGGGGGAGCACGACGTCGTCTGCCCGCCTCGGCGAATCCGCACGCTGGCCGAGCCACGCCAGCGTGTCAGCGACGGTCTCCTCGAGGGGTCTGAAGGACAGCCCGGCACCCCGCGCGCGTCCCGCGTCTACGGCGAGGAAGCCACGGAAATCCTCGTGGCGGGGGAGGTCCAGCCATAGCGGCAGTTCGTCCCACGGCTGGACCCCCGCCTCGACCAGCCGGTCCTCGTCGACCCACGCGAACTCCGCTCTGCCTCCGGTGGCGGACCGGATCCGCTCGAGCATCGGCCCGAAGGTGAGCGGCGCGGCCGGGCCGGTGGCGTTGAACACGCCGGTGGCGTGCGCCTCGACGAGGTCCAGCATCCAGCCGGCCAGGTCCCGCGAATCGATCAGCTGGACCGGCTGGTCAGGAGCGCGGGGCGCGAGCACCCGCCCGCCCTCGGCCAGCCGGCGCACCCAGTAGGTGAAGCGCTCGGTCGGATCGCGGGGCCCGACGATCAGCCCGGGACGCACCACCAGCGCGCGACCCGGCAGCGCTCGCTCGGCCTCACGCTCACAGGCGGCCTTCAGCTCTGCGTAGTAGCGCGTGACGTCGTCGGCATCCGGCGGCGGAGGCGGCGCGGTTGGCGCACTCTCGTCGAGGCCGGGTCGGGAAAAGGTTCCGTAGGCCGAGATGCTCGAGACGAACGTGTAACGATCGACGGCGCCGGCGAGCAGTTCGGCCGCGGCACGAACGGCGCGCGGCAGGTAGCCGGACGTATCGATGGCCGCGTCCCACTGCCGGCCGGCGAGCAGGGAGAGATCTCGCTCGCGATCGCCGTGGATCTGCTCGACGCCGGGCACCGGCGCGGGATCGCTGCGCCCGCGGTTGAACAGCGTGAGCGTGTGGCCGCGCGCCCGCCCCGCGTCGACGATGTGCCGCCCAAGAAACCGGGTTCCGCCCAGGACTAGCAACCGCATGGTTGCATGTTACGTGGTGGACCGGACCGGGCGCGTGCATCGCCGCCCGGCGGGCCGCCGTCGCCACTCGGGACACTAGTCGGCGGCCCGAAGCCTGCGCATGCTCAGCTGCTCGGGCACGGGCGGCGCTTCCGGCGCATCGCCGGCGCCGAGCTCGGGGACGTGGACGCTCCGGGCGCTGACCGTGACCGGCTCGAGCTGGCCCAGTTCGCGTCCGCCCGC
>JAFASQ010000108.1 GCA_019244395.1 Solirubrobacterales bacterium
GGCCCGGACGAGCAGCATCAGCTGCTGGCGTTGTGGAATAACCGGCGCCGGTCGATCCTGACCGGCCGCCAGCACCTCGTCAACGAGGCGGAGTATCTGCTCTGCGAGCTGCCGCTCGAGCTGCGCGAGCAGCTGCCCGACACCAAGACGGTCCGTCCGCGTCTGGCGGCGCTCGCGCGGCGCAACCGCCGGCGCCGCTACGACGCGCCGACCCGGCTGCGCCTACAGCTGCTCGACGACTACCGGGCGCAGATCAAGGCGCTCGATAGCCAGGAGCGCCACGCGGTCACCCAACTCCCAGGCGCTCGTTGACAACAGCGGCTCGACACTCGGCGAGCTCTGCGGCCTGAGCACCCGCTCGGTCGCCGAGCTGCTGGTCGAGGTCGGCGACCCACGCCGGTTCACCGAGGGCGGGTTCGCGCGCTTCAACGGCTCAGCACCCCTGCCCGCCTCGACCGCCGAGGGGCCCGGCGAGCCGATCCGCCACCGTTATAACCCCGGCGGCAACCGGCGCATCAACGCGATCCTGTACCGGATGGCGATCACCCAGCTGCGCTGCGAACCACGCGCTCAACGCATCTACGCCAACGCGCGCGCCGGCGGGCACAGCAAGAAGGAAGCCCGCCGGATCCTCAAGCGTCACCTATCCGACGTCATCTATCGCCGCATGATCCGCGACCTGGAGGCCCAGTTCGCCGACCATTCCCTCCTGGCCGCATGACCGTGCGCGGCCGCCGCGCAGTCAAGGATTGCCCGACAGGGCCAAGCGCAGCGAGCCGCGCAGCGGAATCCTTGACGGCAATCGGCGACCGCGCGCCACCCTTCCGCCAAGGAGGAACTTGACATAGGAGCCTTCGTGCGGCCCACGCCCGACCGCGACGATCGGCGCGATTCAGATGTCGCCGAAGCAGTGGCGTCCACCGCGAGGCCGCGAGGCGACGAAAGCGGTCATGAGCAGAACCGGCCCAAATGGCCTCGGCCGAGCGTCCTGCTGGGCAGCGGCGTCCTTTCCCATTGCCATGGACCGATGCAAGTCAAGCGTTATGACGCTGTCTCGATTACCTGAACCGAGTAAGGAAGCGCCGAGCCGCCGTCGTGCCCCACGACACAAGTTCGCTCAAGTCACCTTGAAGGCTCAGCTCGAGCGTGGCGTCGTCCGATGCAAACAACAGCGACACCTTCGTTGGATCTTCCGGTACTTCGATGATGACGACATCGGAGACAACTGCATTGGGTTCCCCTCGTCCCTCCTCCGCCACCTGAAGCGCGAATGCTGTCGAGCCTCGGGTTGGTGCTCGGAGCTGCACTGAGACTTCTGCTCGTTCCCCGTCCCCGAGTCTGAGGTGGGAGGTGGGCAAGATGAACTCCCAGCCCCCAGGGGCCTGCTCTGGGAGGTGCGGTCGGAGGTAGGTGATCAACTCTTCCTCAAGCTGAGCGGGATCCTCGCCTTCCTCAGTTGAGTCGGCGGCAAGTTCGTGTAGAAACTCCCACAGGTTGGCATCCGTATCCTGGGCCCATGGCGTCATTACCGAAAGGTGAATGGCTGGATCGACGGACGTAATGACCGTAGCCTTGATATCGATGACGCCGACGTCGACGCTAGGGCCGCCCGGGATTGTGCCGACTTTGGCTTTAGGAGCGAGGCTGAGATTGACGTCTGCCAGCTTGGAGACGTGCAGAAAAGGGGAACTGTGGAGTTTGTCGTCAGCGAACAGCAGCCGCCACTTTAGCCGCGGGAATGAGGGCACTGGAAGCTGCCAGGGCTCTGTTCGGGATGAGCTCGGCCCATCCCCGGGACGGTTAACCGGCAAGCTGTCAACCTTAATCAACGGTGACTTGCTCTTTTCCTCACGCACGCGAGCAACGAGAGCGGTCGGCTTGCGATAAATCGTGAAGTAATCTGGCCTGTCGACGAAATCATCGCTCCCAAGGACCACCTCCTTCCCCGGGCGCACAGATCCGACGGGTGGCAAGATCGTTCCATTTCGCTTCCGCCATCTCAACTGTGTCATTAGCTGGTGTCCTCCAGTCACAAGGTTCCGAGACGTCTGCTTGCGGGTCCTTCCAGCGGGCCACCACTCCCCGGCGACCCTACTTCATCAGCGCGAGCCAATGGGGGAACTTCGCCGGCTCAGAGCGGCCATCGCCGTACAAACACTCACGACACGCCCGACTACATCTGCCGGCAGCGGCGTCGCGCCCGGGCTGACCACGGGCTTTCATCGAGCTGGCGCGCCACGCTCGGAGCGCTCGCACGATCGCAATCGTGTTCTCGGTGGCGCAGAGCTGACGATCGCGTTGGCCACATCTGAATCGCGCCGATCGTCGCGGTCGGGCGTGGGCCGCACGATTGCATTCCCGCCTTGCCGCCCCTCGGAGGCGCCGCCGAGCGCGCTTGCGCAATGCCACGCGCTGAGGAGTCTCGCCGGGCATGGCGACACGGCTGCATTGCCCGGGAGAGGGGCAAGCCGAATCGCGCCACGCGGACGGCAGCCGGCGCGCTACTGCTTTTCTGCGGCCTGAGACTCTTGGTTCGCCACGAAACCAGTCACGACACCCGCGCTCCTGCAAAAGGCGTCAAGTAGTAGTCGGAGCCCTACCCGTTGGGCGAGCTGACGGTCGACGTCGTCGCGGACGGGGCCGATGCGACTGGTCTTGTCCGAAAGGGGCCGCGAGATCGCTGGCGCGAGATGGCGCCGGCGTGGCTGGATGTGGGTGGAAGCAGCCACGCGGCGACCACCGGCGCCGCCGCGATGGACGGAATGAGCGCGGCCCGCGAGCGTTCGATCGAGCGCGTCGTTAGCCCAGCGTTAGCCTGGAACGACCCGAAGAGCAAGCACTCGATGCGCACCTTTGGCAACGAGCGGATGCCTCGGCACGCACTGGCCGGGACCCGCCCTCAATCGTGCATATGTAGGAGTCGGCGCGTTTCGAGACCGCGGCTGTCCCGAAGGTGTCGTTTAGCGCCGTGACAAAGCCGAGGATCCGGCGGCGGCCGCTGGGCGGCGGAGATCGCTGGGGCTGTGGCCGTAATGGGCGCGGAAGAGTCGGCTGAAGTGCGCGGCGTTGGGGAGCCCGACGCTGGCGGCGATGTCGGCGACCGATCGTGTCCGCGCGGGGTCTTGGAGCATCGCGTGGGCGCGCTCCAGCCGCTGGCGGCGGATCTCCGACGCGAGGCCGTCCGCGTCGGGGGAGAGGGTGGCGTAGAGGGTGCGGCGCGAGACGTGCAGCGCATCGGCGATCGTGGTTGGTGAGAGGCGTGGGTCGGCGAGGTTGGCGTGGATGTAGCGCTCGAGCTGGAGCCGGCGCGCTTTGGTGGTGTCGGTCCCGTTGGTGTCCTGGCCGGTGAGCGAGCGGACGAGCATGTTGATCAGCGAGATCCAGAGTCCGCCGAGTTCGTGGACGTCGGCGCGGGCGAGTGTTTGGAGGTGGCCGGCGAGGCCGAGCAGCGACGGGCGGATGAGCGCCGCGAATGTGGGGTCGGGGAGCAGGCGCCGTGGGTCGTTGATCCTGTCGATGTCCTTGTCGGTGATCAGGACCGCGGGGCGCGGGACGTTGACCTGGATGGCGCGCATGCCGACGGGCGCGCGCCAGAGCCCATCGGTGTGGCCGAGAATCGCCGCCGCGCCGCGGGCGAGGGAGAGGTCACGCCCATGCCAGCGGCCGGTGCCGTCTGGTGTGGGAGCGACCAGCGCGAGCCGGAGCCGGTCGGCGGGCTCTAACGCTCCCGGCTCCCAGGTGCCGATCGCGGGACCGCAGCCAAGCTCGATGATGTCGACCGCGCCGACGGCGAGAACCTCGGCCGAGGCGTGGAAGTCGCGCGGGAGACGTTCGACCGGGTCGAGGCGCATCGGCGCGTCGACCGCCAGGGAAAACCAGCTTCGCCAGTACTCGAACCGGTCGCGGGGAGCGGTCTCGGGGGTGTCGAACCGCTGGTATTGCGCGCCGGTCATCGACTTGACGATCCGTGCGAACCAGCCCGGGATCGTTGACGATCTGTGCAGACTTGGGCGCGCGGCGCCGGTACCCGGCTACGCTGCCACCGGTCGTGGCCTGGGCTCCCGCACGAGGAGAGACAGGAGGTAAACACGATCGCTTTGTTCCGTGCCAGTCCGCCCCGTGGTGTGGCTGGCACGGCGCAGCATAACCCTCCGGCGGGAGCCGTCGGAGAGAAAAGGAGTCGGTCGATCCGCTGGGAGCGAGGGTGAGGGGGCGTGTCGAGTTGATTGCACGTTTGACCGGGTTTCTGTGCGCTGGGGCTGTCGTGGTGAGCACGGCGTTGTCCGCGTCGCCGGCGGCTCTGGCTCGGAACTCGGGCACCACTATCTCGGCTTCGGTTACGGCTGCTGGGCATCTGACGAGCACCTACCAATGGACCGTGCAGAAGTCGGCGAGTCCTGACACGCAGATGGTCCCTGTGGGCAGCAGCGCGACGGTCAGCTATGCGATCGCGACGACGAAGAGCTCCTCTGGCGCGATAGATGCGTGGCTCGACGGCACGGTGTGCGTGACGAATACCGGCAGCGCGGACACTCAGGGGCTGGCGATCAGCGACCAGCTGACGCAGCCGCCGTCCAAGAGCGTGCTCTCCTCGGTCCCGGTTGACGTGAGCGCGCTGCCGGTGCTGGCGGCGGGGGCGTCGTGGTGCTACCCGTTCAGAATCTCGGTGCCAGCGGCGTCGATTGTCGCGGGAGCGACGTACAAGGATTCGGCGAAGGTCACGATCACCAACCACTCTGGTCATTTGGGCGTGCCTACGGGGCCGACTCCGCGCACGACAGCGGTGCTGCCGGGCAGCCCGGCGGTCGTTGACGGCTCGATCACTGTCAATGACAGCAATGGCCAGACGTTCAACTTCGCCTCCGAGGGGACGGCGAGCTACCGCCAGTCGTTTGCCTGCGCCAGTGCGGCTGGCGCGCAGACGATGATCGAGAACAACACCGCAACGATCGCCAGCACGGGTCAGAGCGCGAGCGCTGCAGCGACGATCCACTGTGGGGCGCCGACCACCGTGGCCACGACCCTGTCCAAGGGCACGATCGGGCAGGGCACGAGCGCGAGCGATCAGGCGACGATCAGCGGCGCCGCGGCGACGGCCGGCGGCACGATCAAGTACTACGTCTACAGCGACGCGACGTGCACGACGCAGATCGCGGACGCGACCCCGGCAGAGAACACAGTCGTGAACGGCGTGGCCCCGGCGTCGGCCTCGATCACCTTCAACACCACCGGCAGCTACTGGTGGGTCGCGGTCTACAGCGGTGATCCGAGCGCCAACACGCTCGGAAGCAAGAGCGACTGCGCAGCCGAGCCGCTCACCGTCCAGCCCAACGACTTCTCGATCAGCGCCGATCCGAGCAGCCTGAGTCTCTCACAACAGGACGCCGCGATCTCGTCGATCTCGACGGCTGTGGTGAGCGGGTCCGCGGGCACGATCGATCTGAGCGTCTCTGGGCTGCCATCGGGCGCGAGCGCGACCCTCAATCCGACATCGGTCACCGCGGGCAACTCCTCGATGCTCGACATCGCCACTGGGACCGCGGCGCCCGGTACGTACACCCTCACGGTCACAGGGACCGAAGGCACCACCACGCACACGACGCAGCTGACGCTCACGGTGAAGGCGCTGAACGACTTCTCGATCAGCGCCTCTCCGAGCAGCGTGAACGTGTCGCAGGGCGCCTCGGGGAACTCGACGATCTCCACGACCGTGGTGAGCGGTTCGGCCGGCACTGTTGACCTGACCGTCACCGGGGCGCCGTCGGGCGCGAGCGCGAACCTCAATCCGGCATCGGTCACAGCCGGCGGCTCCTCCACGGTGACCATCGATACCGGGACCGCGGCGGCCGGGACCTACACGCTCACCATCACCGGAGTGGAAGGCAGCGTCATGCACTCCACCCAGCTGACGATGACCGTGACCCAGCCACGGACAAATGACTTCTCGCTCAGCGCCTCCCCGAACCGGATAACCGTCCAACAGGGCAACCCGGCGAGCTCGACCATCATCACGGCCGTAACGAATGGATCGGCGGAGACCGTTGCCCTGACGGCGTCGGGGCTGCCCTCCGGCGCGAGCGCGAGCTTCAGCCCGACGTCGCTTCCCGCCGGCGGCTCCTCGACGCTGACGATCGACACCGGAACCGCAGCCGCGGGGAGCTACACCCTCACCGTCACCGGAACCGCGGCCAGTGCGACGCATTCGGCAACGATCGCGCTGACCATCACGTCGTCGTCCCAGTCGAGCGGAATCACCAACGGCGGGTTCGAGACCGGGGATCTAAGTGGATGGTCGTCGTCTGGCGCGTCGGAGACGGTCGTCAGCAGCGGCTGCCACAGCGGTAGCCATTGCGCGATGCTGGGGTCCACTTCTCCGACCAACGGCGACTCCAGCATCAGCCAGACGTTCACGGCCCCCAGCGGCACCACCGGGCTCTCCCTGTATTACAAGGTGATCTGCCCGGACACGGTCACGTACGACTGGGCGCTTGCCACGCTCACCGACAACACCGCCGGAACTACCGCCACGGTTCTGTCGAAGACTTGCTCCAACTCGGGCGCATGGGTCCAGGCCACCGGCTCGGTGACCGCCGGGCACAGCTACACGCTCACTCTCACCAGCCACGACGACAACTACGCCGCCGACCCCACCTACACGCTGTTCGACGACGTGACCCTGACGAGCGCCCCGCCGCCCCCGGCCGGCATTACGAACGGTGGGTTCGAGACCGGCAGCTTCAGCGGATGGTCGTCGTCTGGGGCGTCGGAGACGGTCGTCAGCAGCGGCTGCCACGGCGGCACGTACTGCGCGATGCTCGGGTCCACGCGCCCAACCAACGGCGACTCCAGCATCAGCCAACAGTTCACGGTCCCGAGCGGCAAATCGCAGCTCTCCCTCTGGTACGAGGAGACCTGTCCGGACACCGTCACCTACGACTGGGCGCTCGTAACGCTCACGGACAACAGCGCCGGCGGCACCACCACGACCGTGCTCACGAAGACGTGCTCGACCACCGCCTGGACCAACGTGACCGCGTCCGTCACCGCCGGGCACATCTACACGCTCACCCTCACCAACCACGACGACAACTACGCCGCCGACCCCACCTACACCCTGTTCGACGACGTGGCGCTGAACTGACCCGGTCATAATCGCGCCGATTCGTCAGGCGCAACACGGTAGCCGTGCCTCGGGCTGCTGCATGCGCGTGAAACGGTTTGCCCTTCACTCGCAAGGGCTTAAACACGAGCAGGATCAAGCATGATCGCCGAGACGTCTTGATCGCCTTGGACTGGAGAAGCCGGCGCCCGTCGCCGGCGCTTGATGCTCAAGACGAGCAGCGCGAGCGATGCGTGCCCGTCGGCGATCGCCTCGCCGCCGGGCGGATGCAGAAGAGCTGCGTCGGGTCGTCAATGCGGACACCTCCTCCCGCTCCGCCACGCGTACCTCTATCCCGACTGAACGAGCGACCTGCTCAGCGCGCGAAGCGCGCACGAACCCTCGGCGGAATTGGCAACTATCTCAGCAAGCGTTCGTCGGCGACGTGGCGCCGGCGAAGCCGGCGGCCCACGCACCCTTCGTGGCGCCGCTGCCGGTGACCGCTTTATCGCGCCATCGCAACCACGAGCGCGACACTGCTGCGAAAGGCGTAAAGCGACTGCATCCGATCGGTCGCGAAATACGGCGCGGGGCCAACCGAGACCTGCTCTACGAGTCCGACGAGCATCTCAAGCGTGACGCCCCGTTCCCTCCTATCCGCGGCAAGCAGCGAGCGCCGGGCGCGTCCGAACTCGGACCGGCGTCGTCGGTGCCATCCACCCCGCAATCCGCGCATTGCGCGACGTCGTGTCGAGCGGTACGAAGTTACGCGGGGCTGGGAAAGCAGGGCCAGCGGCTGCTGCTGCGATCGGCCGGTGCCAGGCAGGACGCCCCCTTCGGCGACGTTGGAGCGCGGACCAGCGTGGGTAACGCCGAGCTGATGATCAAGCGACGGGCCAGAGGATCTCGCCTAGCGCCCGGCGCGTACGGACCGGCGGCTCGCCGGGCTCGTCGAGGGCGGAGGTCGGCCCGCAGCCCGGCGCGGCACGTCCAATAGCCGCCAGCGTGGTCACCTCCCAGTGCTTGAGGACCGCGAACTCCGTCGCGATGCCGTCCCGGTCAAACGCCCGGAACTGACGCACGTGGAGGCCCAGTGCCTGAGCTTGGATCGACATGTGCGCCACGGCCTGACCGAGGTCATAGGCCGAGAACTCGGAGAAGTCCCAGTCGGTGTCTTCGACGAACCGATGCGAAAGGTTCGCGACGAGCAGGCTGGCGCTGGGCGCCCACGCGGCCGAGCTGCCTGCCAGGTGACGGACAAGGCGGGTGTGCTCTGAGCTCCCGCGCTGGGCGACGATGAACGCCCACGGCTGCGAGTTGCCCGCCGACGGCGCCCAGCGCGCGGCCTGCAGGAGTAGCTCGATCTCGTCGTGGGCGATCTCGTGCGCCGGGTCGAACCTGGTTGGGCTCCAACGGCCAGCTAGCAAGGGGTGCAGCGAACGGTTCATGCCATGAGCATGGAGCTCTTTTGTTGCCGTCACGTTCGTCCGCCGATTCGTTGCAGCCTGTGTCGCCGCAGCCAACTCGGCGTAGGCGATCGCCGGATCCTGTTCCCAGAAGACTCCGCTCCCCGAAACGAGCAGGTTGGCGCCCGACTCATGAAGCGCGGCGACGTTTTCGCGACGAACTCCACCGTCGACCTGGATCAGTACGTCTTGCGGCAGCGCCGCCCGCAGCTTGGCGATGCGTTCGAACGTTGCGGGCATCAGCTTTTGGCCCGAGAGCCCTGGCTGGATGCCCATGCACAGGACCAAGTCCG
>JAFASQ010000269.1 GCA_019244395.1 Solirubrobacterales bacterium
TCTGGAGCCGGCCCTAAGGGTCCCGCGAAGCGCCGCGAGCGCGCCCACCACCCGAGCGGCGCGGTCCGGTCCTAGGACGGGGCTCATCGGCAGCGCGAGGTTCGTTCGGGCCAGCTCGGCGGTGCCCGGCAGCGCACCGGCGCTCGGCGCGTACGGCGCCATAGCCGCTTGGCGGTGAAGCGGGATGCGGTAGTAGCCGCGGGACTGAACCCCTTGCTCGGCCAGGCCACGGATTATCTCGTCCGCGCCGGGGTGGGTAACTACGTACAGGTGCCAGGCCGGCTCGGCCTCCGCGGGAACGGCCGGCGGGCGCACGTACTGTCCGATTCCCGCCGCGGCGTAGGCGGTCGCCGCCGCGCGCCGGCGATCAGACCATGAATCGAGGTGGGGCAGCATGACCCGCAGGACCGCCGCCTGCACCTCGTCCAGCCGCGAGTTGTAGCCGACGTGCTCGAACGTGCGCTTGTCGCGCGATCCGTGGAAGCGCAGTGCGCGCGCCAGGTCGGCGACGTCGTCCTGATCGGTGGTGATAGCGCCGCCGTCGCCGAAAGCGCCGAGGTTCTTGGAGGGGTAGAACGAGAACGTGGCCACGTCGCCGAGCGAGCCGGTCCGGCGGCCGCCCAGCGTGGCTCCCGCAGCCTGCGCGGCGTCCTCGAGCACGGGCAGGCCGAGTTCGCGAATCTCGGGGATCGGGGCCGGACAGCCGAATAGGTCGACGGCGACGATCGCCGTGGTGCGGCGAGTCAGCGCGGCGCCGACCGTCTCTCTGGTGAGATTGCGCGTCGCCGGATCGACGTCGCAGAAGACGGGCCGTGCTCCTGCGTTGACGATCGCCTCGGCCGACGCGTAGAAGGTGAACGCGGGCACCACGACGTCGTCGCCGGCGCTGACCCCGAGGGCCTTGAGGGCGATCGTGATCGCGTCGGTGCCGTTGGCGACGCCTACCGCGTGGCGCACGCCCAGGTACGCCGCGAACTCGCACTCGAACGCCTCGACCTCAGGCCCGAGGATGTAGACGCCGCGCTCGAGCACTTCGGAAAGCCGGGCGCGAATCTCCTCCCGGAGCGCCCGAAGCGCCGTGTCGGTATCGAATAAGGCGATGGTGATGGCCCGAACACTACGTCCTGGTGAGGCGGGCCCGCCCGCCGGGGGATTACCCGTGGATCGTGGCCACGGATTACCCGTGGATGGTTGCCGCGGATTACCCGTGGATGGTTGCCGGGGCGCGCTCGACGATCTTCACGCCCCCGATCGAGCCCGAATGCTCGATGTACGCGATCGCGGCGTTCGTCGAACTGACCCCGGCAGCGTCGAAGTGGCCCCGGCCGAGGCCCCGCGCGACGCTGCCGAGCATCGGCTCCAAAGCGGCCAGCGGCCCGAACAGCTTCCTCAACGCGGTGCTTTGCACCCCGTTCTCCTTCGCCAACACCACCTGGCGTGCGGCGGCCGAAGCCGCGGCGCGTGCCTTGGCGTAAGCCCGCTGGCGCTGCGCCCGCGTCTTCAGCGTCTCTCCCTTCAAGGGGTAGACATAGCGGTGAAAGATGCCGAAGGCTAGACCTGCGTGTCCGGTGAACGTCGTCATCTCGGCGCGGCGCGTCGGTGTAACCGTCCGATGGATCGCCGCGAAGGTCGACCGCTTGGCCGCCGACTGCGTACCGGAGAGGCTGGAGGATCCGCCGCAGGCGCTCAGGAGTGCCAGCAAGGCAAACCCCAAAACCAACCACGCGGCCGCCCCTCGCTTCGACCGGCTCATGACCGTGCTCCGAATGTGCAGACTCATCTGACTTCAGCCCTCCCGCGGCGTCGCCGCTCGAACGTTGCTCCCTTGACCCGGCTGGCTCTCACTGTGTGAACCGATCCAGGATGTTCTTTGTGATGGTCTGGCTGGCACTGTTGGCGTACCCGGGGTTACAGTAACCGCAGAATCCGTCTTGATACCCGTTGTCCAGACCAAACGACCACTGCATCGTGCCGGCAGCAAAGATCTGGGCGCCGCTCGATGCGGTGTGCACGACAGCGTCAGACCAGGCAGCCACCCCCCCATCGTCAGCAGCCGGGATGAACGAATGTCCGACTTGGTCGAGCCCAGCGGGCTCAAACGAAGCCCAGGCCGATAGCGATGGATCGTTGCTCGCCCGTTCGTCGAACTCGTAGCCAACCAAGCCCTTGATCGCGTTCTGCCCCGAGCCGCTGGTCACCACACCGGTCGTTCCGTCGCCGGTGTAGGACTTAAGCCCCGTCCCGGCGTACATCCAGCTGCTGGCGTCGCCGACTAGGAAGGGTTCGTCGTTAGCCACACCGTTCTGCAGCAGACCGCTGATCTGGTTCTCGGGTTGGGCCGGTGAGAGGGCACGCCACGTGATGTAGGACGATCCGGAGATGGCCCCCTTGTCGCAGTGGATGCGGCGGAGAGGCGACCCCGAAGCGTCGGCCTGCATCGCGACACGATAGAAGAAGTCGTTGGCGCTGAAGAAGGCCATGTTGACGCCGGACGAGATCGCATTCGTAATGCTCGCTCGCATGTTGTCAGAGTAGTACTCGTCGTGGCCGACGTTGACAAACACCTTGTGAGAAGTGAGCGCGCTCTGATTCGACTCGAGATCGGTATCCGCGATGTAGGTCACGTTGTAGCCCTGTGACTCCATCCATCGGATCATCGGGAGGTCCCACACCATGACCATGCCGGCGCCATCAGTCTCGCCGCCGTCCCAGTAAGGCCGGTCGTATGACACCGTGTAGGCGCGGCTGCCGGTCACCCCGTCCCCGGTTACATCATTGCCCCTTCCGTACAAGCTGATGCCCACGTCGTTGTTGCCGGCGCCACCCCACAGGTTGTACGCCTGCCAGGTGTTCGTATCCAGCGAATAGACGACCGGCGCAGCGCCTGAATCGTTGCGCACGACGAAGGTCATGTAGCTCTGGAGGCTGTCGTCGAGCCGCGTCAGCTTGACCACGTACACGCCGGAGGTCCACGAGGTCGGCACGGTTATCGTGCTGCTCGGCGTCCAGTGGCACTCGATCATCCCGTAGTCGGGCGAGCTCGAATCCGCCACGGCCGGGCACCCCGGCTGGGTGGTGCCGTTCAGCGGCCCGATGTGCTGCATGAGCCGGCCGCCACACGACGGTGCGCAGGACGACCCGTCAGGATTCGTGCCCGTCGGATACGCGCCCAGTCGGTAGATGTCCATGTTGAACTGCGCCGCCGCCGAGAGGGAGACCATGAAGCTGATCTGCCCGCCCTGGTTTACGCTCGTCGCTGACGCGTACCCTTCGATTTGGTGGGCCGTCGACATCAGCGGCGTCCCGTCTGGCTTGCTCGAGATCTCCCAAGCCGTGGTGCCGGCCTTCTGGTTCTCGAGGACAATCGGGTTCGCTGGGTTCGAAACCGGCGTGACGGCCGCGCTCGCCGCGGACGCAGGGCCGGTTCCGACCGCGTTCACCGCCGCCACCGTAAATGTGTAGGCGGTGCCGTTCGTCAGACCCGTGATCCTGTAGCTCGTCGAGGTCGACCCACTCAGGACCGCCGTCTGCGCGGTACCGTTTACGTACGGCGTCACCTTGTAGTTGGTGATCGGGCTCCCGCCGTCCGACGCCGGCGCGCTCCAGGCGAGGTCCACGGAGGTGTTGCCTGGCGTACCGCTGACGCCGGTCGGCGCGCCCGGCGCGGTCGCCGCCGCCGGCGTGATCGACGCGGACGCGCTCGATGGCGTCCCCGTCCCAACGGCGTTGATCGCCGCGACCGTGAACGTGTAGGCGGTCCCGTTCGTGAGGCCCGTCACGGTGTAGTTGGTCGCCGTCGAATTCGTCGGGATCGCCGTCTGCGCGACCCCGCCCACGTACGGGGTGACCTGGTATCCGGTGATCGCACTGCCACCGTCCGACGCCGGCGCCGTCCATGACAGCGCAACCGACTTGTCCTGCGGCGTGCCCTGCACGCTGGTGGGCGCCGCCGGGGCGGTCGCCCCGAAGGGCGCCACGGGCGAGGACTGCGACGAGTTCGCTCCGGTTCCGACTGCGTTGATCGCCGCGACCGCGAACGTGTAGTTCGTGCCGTTAGTCAGGCCCGTGGCCGTGTAGCTCGTCGAGGTCGAGTTGGTCGGGATCGGCGTTTGCGCCGCACCGTTGATGTACGGCGTGACCTGGTAGCCGGTGATCGGGCTGCCGCCGTCGGCGGGCGCCGTCCACGTCAGGGCCACGGACTTGTCGTGCGGCGTACCCTGGACGTTGGTCGGTGCGGCCGGCACGTTCGGGGCCGACGGCGTCACCGCCGCCGATTGGGTCGAGTTCGCTCCCGTGCCGTTGGCGTTTATCGCGGCCACGGCAAATGTGTAAGCGGTGCCGTCGCTCAGCCCGGTGACCGTGTAGCTGGTTGACGTCGAGTTCGTGAGGATCGGTGCCTGGGCCGTTCCGTTGATGTACGGCGTCACCTGATAGCCGGTGATTGGGCTACCGCCGGTCGAAGCCGGGGCAGACCACGTCAGGGCGACCGCCTTGTCGTGCGCAGTCCCTTGGACGTTGGTAGGCGCGTCGGGCGCCGTCGGCGCCGCGGCGATGGTCACGTCGTCGAAGTCGGTCGTCGAAGTCGAGTCGTTCCACAGCTGGACGCGGGCGAGGTTGCCGTTTGGCTGGCTGTAGTCGCCGCTCACTCCCCAGGCGGTCTGGGTCTGTCCGTTGATGTACAGCTGTGCGCCGCCCGTTGCCGTCGCCGTGTAGCGCACCTCGACCAGCACCCAGGTGTTTGCGGGCGCCGTGTTCGCGCCGGTGAAGAGCTCGGTGCTGGTGCCGGCTCCGTTGTACGGATAGAAGTAGATGCCCTGACGGTTCGCGTCGTACATGAGCACCCACATGATGTGCGCGCTGGTCTGATCGCGGGCCATGGCCAGGGTCTGGAGGCCGCTGCCGCCGCTGATGCGCACCCAGAAGCTGACGGAGCTGTCCGTCTGCGGCGAGGCCAGGTTCTTCACGATCAACCCGAACTGATTCGCGGCGTTCGTGATCCGTGCCCCGTACGTTCCGGTGTGCTCCGCCCCACTGATGACCGCAACCGTACCTGTGCCCCCTCCGGTGCCATCCCAGGCGCTCAAGGACCCTGACTCGAATCCGTCGGAAAACAGCACGTTCGTGTAGCGCGTCGCTGCGGGGGTCGGAGTGATCGCCGCGGACGGACTTGAATCGGTGCCGGTCCCGATCGCGTTCGTTGCCGCGACGGTGAAGGTGTAGGCGGTGCCGTTGGTCAACCCGCCGATGTACTGGCTGGTGCCCGACGACGCGGTCACGGTCGCCTTCTGGGCAACGCCGTTGATGTACGGGGTAATGCGGTAGCCGGTGATGGCGCTCCCGCCGTCGGACGCGGGCGCGGTCCAGGTCACGTTCGCACCGCTGTCGAACGCGGTGGCCTGCACATTGGTCGGAGCCCCAGGTGCGGTCGCCCCCTGGGGTGTAGCGGGGGCGGATGCCGCTGAGCTGGCACCGGTCCCAACGCTGTTGATCGCGGCGACGGTGAACGTATAGCTGGTCCCGTTGGTCAGGCCCGTGACGGTGTAGCTCGTCGCTGGCGAATTGGTCAGGACCGGCGTCTGCGCAGTGCCGTTCACGTAGGGCGTGATTTGATAGCCGCTGATCGCGCTTCCGCCGTCCGAGCCAGGTGCCGTCCAGGACAGGGCCACAGCGCCGTTGCGTGCGTTGGCCTGCACGCCGGTCGGTGCTGCCGGCACGGTGGGGGGCAGCGTGGCGACCGCGACGTCGTCGAACGAAGTCGTGTCGGTGGCGTCATTCCAAAGCTGCAGGCGCTGGAGGTTCGCCGTCTGGCTGTAGTTGCCACTCACCGCCCAGGCGCTGTTGGTCTGTCCGTTCAGGTAGACCTGCGCGCCGCCGGTCGCGGTGGCCGTGTAGCGCACGGTGATCTGGACCCATGTGTTGGCCGGGAGTGAGCCCGCACCCGTGTAGATCTCGGTGCTCGAGCCCGCGCTGTTGTAGGGATAGAAGTACAGTCCCTGATGGGCCCCGTCGTAGAGCAGCGACCACATGGTCACGCTGCTGCTCTGGTCACGAGCCTGGGCCAGGGTCTGCATCCCTCCGCCGGAGCCGATCCGCGCCCAGAAGCTGATGGAGCTGTCCGTGAGCGGCTTCGCCAGGCTCTTGATGATCAGGTTGGATTGACCCGAGGCATTCGCGATCTGGGCGCCGTAAGAGCCGCTGTGCGCTGCCGCGGCGGTGACCGACACCGTCCCGTTTCCGCCCCCGGTTCCGTCCCAGGCACTCAGCGAGCCGGACTCGAAACCGTCAGAAAAGACCACATTCGAGTAACTGGTCTGGCTCGCGGCCGGGGTCACCGACGCCGAGGCGCCCGAGTCGGGCCCGGTGCCGGCTGCATTGATCGCCGCCACCGTGAACGTATATGCCGTGCCGTTGGTCAACCCAGCTACGTACTGACTCGTCGCGGTGGAGCCGGTCAGCTTGGCGGTCTGGGCCACGCCGCCTGCCCAGGGCGTGATGCGGTAGCCCGTGATCGGGCTGCCGCCGTTCGACGCCGGCGCGGTCCAGCTGAGGTTTACGGCGCCGTCACCCGCCGTTCCCTGAACGGCGGTAGGTGCGCCAGGCGCCGATGGAGGCGCAGGCGTGAGCGACGCGGACGCGCCGGACGCCGGCCCCGTACCGATCGCGTTGATCGCTGCGACCGTGAACGTATAGGCGGTGCCGTTCGTCAGCCCCCCGACGGTGTAGTTCGTCGAAGCCGAGTTCGTCTGGATCGGCGTCTGCGCGGTGCCGTTCACGTACGGCGTTACCGTGTAACCGGTGATCGAGCTGCCGCCGTCAGAGCTGGGCGCCGTCCAGCTCAGGGCGACGGACTGGTTGCCCGGAGTGCCTTGCACGCCGGTCGGTGGCCCAGGCGCGGTGGCCGCGCCGGCCGCCGGAGCGGCGACCGTGACGTCGTCAAAGTATGTCGTGTCGGCAGCGTCGTTCCACAACTGCACCCGCTGAAGGTTGTTGCTTCTGGTGTAGTCGCCGCTGACCCCCCACGCGCTGTTTGTCTGCCCGTTGATATAGAGCTGGGCGCCCCCTGTCGATGTCGCCGTGTACTGCACCGTGACTTGGAACCACGTGTTCAGCGGAACGGTGTTCGCGCCGCTGAAGATCTCGGTCGAGGCTCCCGCACCGTTGTACGGGTAGAACCACAGCGCTTGGCGGCTGCTGTCGTAGAGCAGGGACCACATGGTCTGGCTGCTGCCCGCATCACGAGCCTGGGCCAGCGTCTGGAAGCCGGCGCCGGTAGCCACGTACGCCCAGAAACTCACGGAACTATCGGGTAGCGGGTTCGCCAGGCTCTTGACGATCAGGTTGAACTGGCCCGAGGCATTCGCGATCTGCGCGCCGTAGGCGCCGCTGTGTGACGCGGCCGCAGTTACCGACACGGTGCCGTTCCCGCCGCCGGTTCCGTCCCAGGCACTCAACGACCCCGATTCGAAGCCGTCGCTGAACACGACGTTGGGATAGGACGAGGAAGTTGTCGCTGAGCTGGTGCCCACGCCCAGCAACAGCAGAGAGGCAACCATGGCCGCCAAGGCGAGGGTCAATCGCGTCAGGCGGGTGCTCGGTATGGCGATCCGCATGCTACAAGCCTCCCTTACTAATCCACCCCTGCTTCCGTCCAGCGGGCGCTCGATGTCGACCGTTCCTGGAGTTAACGCGGAACGTGAGCCCGTGCAACCGCGAACTACGAAAAGCTAGTCGGAGGTTTAGTTGCCGCTGGGGAGCTTTCTCCCCACGTCCCCAGTGAGCGCGCGGCCGACGGCAAGCAGCGGTTTCGCCTGCCGCCGGTACGAACCTACCTGCTCAGAACCGCCCCAGGCCTCTATCAACTCCGGGGCCCAGCGCGGGACCCGAGGCTGTCAGACCGCCGCAACCTCTCGGCGCGCAGTCAGCTGATGGACGATGCCGTCGTCCTCGAGGGAAACCTCGCGCCCACCTTCACGAAGCGACCGATCGGCCGCCTCCACCATGCGCACGACGCTGCGAGCGACGGCCGTGTGGAAACGCATCTGGTCGCCCGTGCGGATCGCCGAGACGAAGTCCCCCAACTCCAGGCCGAGGGGCTCGTAGGTGTCGATCCGAGGGGATATCACGTCGCCGCTGCGATACGAGAGATGGTATTCCCCGAACGTTTCCGGATCGCGGTAGACGACGCCGCGATCAAACAGGCGGACCGGCTCCGGGGCACCGTCGTCATAGATGACCATCCGTTCGCTGCCGACCAGGACCGTCCGCCGGAGCTTACTTGGCGCTAGCCAACTGAGCTCGACGTTGACGACGATCCCTGACGCAAAGGACATCGTGACGAAGGCCACGTCCGCGATGCCCTTGACGATGGAGTCGCGGCCGACCGCGCGCACGGCCCTCGGGAGCTCGCTCAGCCAGTACACGAGGATCGAGAAGTCATGTGGGCCGAGGTCCCAGATGACGCTCACATCGCGCTGATGCAGGCCGAGGTTCACTCGACTCGACGAGATGAAGAAGATGTCACCAAGCGTGCCGGCTTCGATCATCCGCTTGACCGCGCGGACCGGAGGGCTGTACAGGAACGTGTGCCCGCACATCAGGATCCGGCCACGCTGCGTGGCTAGCCCCGCAAGGTCGTCGGCGAGCTCGGTCGATGGCGCCAGCGGCTTCTCGACGAACACGTGCTTCCCCGCGCGGAGGGCCTGAGCGGCAAGATGGTAGTGCGTGTGCACCGGCGTGGCGATGATCACGGCATCGACGGCGGGGTCCGCCAGCACCCGCGCGATCCGGGTGGTGACGCGCGCCTCAGGGTGTCGACGGCGGTATCTGGCCAGGCGCTCCGTGTCGAGGTCGCAGATCCAGCGGATCTCGGCATCCAGGTTGTCGCCGAGCACGCGCAGGAGGTTCGGACCCCAGTAGCCGAGGCCCACGACCGCAATCCCCACGGGCTGCGGTGCGACCGCCTCCGTCGCGTCTGTGATGGCCACGGCTGGGTTCAGCATCGGTTTACTCCTGATCGTGCGGTCGGGACAGAGACGGCCGCGTGCACCGCTTCGGCCACGCGTTCGATCTCATGCGGCAAAAGGTCCGGATGCATGGGCAGCGACAGCTCCTCGGCCGCCCAGGCGTCCGCGTGCGGAACCTCGCCGTGGCGCAGCTGCCCGTTCTTCCACGCCGGATGGGCTTGGACAGCGGGGCTGTAGTGGACCCCGGTCTCGATCCCGCGCGCGCCGAGCATCCTCGCCACGGCGTCGCGGTCCTCGAAGCGAGCCGGCAACAGGTGATGCACCGACGGGCTCTCGGGCTGCTCCTCGACCAGCCTCACGTCCGGCTCGAGCAGTTGGCGGTACAGCGCCGCGTGGGCTTGCCGCGCCGAATTCCACTCGTCGAGGTGGCCCAGCTTGACCCGCAGCAGGGCGGCCTGGAGTCCGTCGAGACGCTCGTTATAGCCGAGCTCGACGTGCTCCCCCTTGGCCCGCTGGCCCAGGTTGCGCAGCCGGCGAATGCGGGACGCGAGCACGTCATCGTCGGTGCAGATGGCACCGCCGTCGCCGAGTGCACCTAAGTTCTTGCTCGGGTAGAACGAGAACGCCGCGGCGTCGCCCAGGCCCCCCGTGCGGCGACCGTGGTATCTCGCCCCGTGCGCCTGGGCAGCGTCTTCTAGCACGAGTAGGCCGTGCAGCCCAGCAAAAGCGCGGATCGCATCCATGTCGCAGGCCTGCCCGTAGAGATGGACGGGCAGAATCGCCGCGGTGCGCGGTCCGGTGGCCGCCCTGGCCGCGTCCGGATCGATCAATCCCGTTCCCTGGTGGACGTCGCACAGCACCGGCGTCGCGCCGACATGGCTGACCGCGAGCGCCGAGGCGATGAACGTGTGCGCCGGGACGATCACCTCGTCGCCGGGACCGATCCCGTACGCCTCGAGCATGAGCGACAAGGCGGCCGTCCCAGAGGCGACGCCGACGCAATGCCGCGTCTGCGAGTAGGCGGCGAACTCAGCTTCGAACTGCTCCACCTCGGCCCCAAGCGTGAAGGCGCTCGAGCCGAGCAGGCGACTGAATGCTTCTTTCAGTTCACGCTCGATATGAGCGTGTTGTAGGTCGAGGGCGACGAAGCGCACGGTGCCCCCGCGCCGCGCCCCCACTGCTGGTGCCTCCATATCCCTTCCTTGCCGTGAATCCGTGCAGGAGGAGTTATGCCAGCCGGAAAGCGAGTCCGGAATAGGCCCCCGCGCCCATGGATCGTTCAAGGCGATGAACGTGCGAGCTAGGAGCTATAATCCGCAATGGGCATTTTGTGTAGGGCTACCGCGTGAGGCTGTGGGCGAGCCGCACGCACTGGGGGCGCGACAACTGATGAGATCGATATGACTGAATCCGCGTCGATCGACGGCCGGACCGCCTGGGATGGCGGCGTGATCCGCGTACTCGTGGTCGACGATCACGACCTGTTCCGAGCGGGGCTGTCGTCGTTGCTGTCCGCGCAGCCAGGCATCGAGGTGGTGGCGCAGGCCTCCGGGGGTCGCATGGGCGTGCGACTCGCCGGCGAGCTCCAACCCGATGTCGTGCTGATGGATGTCCGGATGCCGGATCTGGAAGGCCCCGAAGCCACCCGGAAGATCCTCGAGCGCCATCCGGCGACCCGTATCGTCGCTCTGACCGTCGTCTCCGACGAGGCCGACGTCGAGGCTGTGGTCGAGGCCGGGGCCTCCGGGTTCCTGACCAAGGACACTCCCATCGACAGCCTGGTCCTGGCCGTGCGCGCCGCGGCGAACGGGGTCGCCTGGCTGTCGCCGCGCGCCGCTGAAGTCGTTCTTGGGCGCGTTCGGCGCGACGGCGCTGACGGGAGGCCGGATGCCAGCCTCGCCGACGACCTCTCCGCACGCGAGCGCGAGGTGCTGCGGCTGATCGCGCGCGGGTTGGAGAACGCCGAGATCGCGCAGGAGCTCGGCATTAGCCCGCGTACGGCGAAGAACCACGTGTCGAACATCCTCGCCAAGCTGGGGCTCCCGAGCCGGATCCAGGCCGCGATCTACGCGGTCCGCCGCGGCCTCCATTGACACCGACTCGCTTCGTCCGGCCGGGAAACGGTGTGTGCTCAGCCTTCATCGGCGGCGAGCACGAAGCCGAGCGCGAGCGCGTTGGCCTCGGCGGCCTGGACCACACGGATGGCCGCGATCGCCTGACGTAGGGACGCGATCGCGTCCTCGAGCCGCGCCTCGACGACGGGGGCATCCCCGAGCTCGGTCTTGGTGGCCTCAAGCGTCACCAGAGTCGCGCAGGAAGCTTCGAGCGCGGCTTCAAGGTGGGCGAGGGCTGGCTTGATGTCATCCCGGGGCTGCGTCATCCTCGGCAGGGTTGAACCGGCACTATCGTGTCCCGCAGCCCGCCTTGCGGCAATAAGCCGCGCGGTCCCGGAGCCGTTCAGGTTTCCTGCACGGCGCAGCGTTCGGCGCCGGCTCGGGCGCTCGGCGCCAGGGCGGCTCGGTTCTCGACGCCGAGTTTGCGCACAAGCTCAGAGATGTGCCGCCGGACGGTCACCGGCGCGATGGCAAGTCGATCAGCGATGTCGGCGGTTCGATGACCTCGGCGCAGCATTCCCAGCACCTGCGACTCACGCGCGGTTAGAGCGTCCGCTCCCCCGCCGCCGCCTCGCAACTCGAGCACCAGCTCGAGAACCATCGAGCGCGGAACGATGGCCTCGTTGGCCGCGGCCGCCCGGATGACTCGCTTCAGCCGCTCGGCGTCGAGCGTCCCGGGCACGTATCCGACGGCCCCCGCACGCACGCACTCCAGCAGACGGTCCGCGTCGTGCCCCTGGGCCAGCACCACGACGGCGCAGCCAGGCGCGGCGCGAGTGACTCCCCGAATGGCGGCGACCCCGTTCCCCGCGATGTGATCCCCGATCAGGCACAGGTCTGGCTGCTCGCGCTTGGCCGCGCGGATCGCCTGCTCCGCATCCTCGGCTTCGGCGCACACGTCGGCGTCGCCGTTCAGGGCCATGCGGATACCGAGGCGCGTGGGCGCTCTGTCTGCGATCAGCAGACGCGGCGGATCGCTCACGGCAGGACGACCTCCAGCTCGGTCCCGCCCCGGGGTGGCTGGTGCACGCTCAGCTGTCCGCCGAGCGCGGCGGCCCGCTCGCGCATGCTGCGCAGCCCGAAGCCCTCCGGACTCGGAACGAGATCGACTCCGGCGATGCCGCACCCGTCGTCGATCACGCGTAGCGCGATCCTCGTATCGCTCTGGCGTAGCGAGACGATCACGTTCCGCGCTCGACCGTGACGCGCCGCGTTGGCGATCGCCTCGCGGACGATCCTCGTCACGTGCTCGCGATCGTGAGCCGAGAGGTCCCGGTCGAGCTGGAAGTTGACCGCGATCGAGATGCCGAAGCGCTCCCCGAGCTCCTGGGCGACCGCCTCGAGTGATTCGTGTGCGGTCGCGCCGTCCGGATCAGACAGCTCCGAGATCGTGGAGCGCGAGAGGGCCAGCGCCCGCTTCGCCGCCACCACCACTGGGTGGTCGTCGCCAAGCTCCTCGACGAAGCGATGGCCGTGAGCGGCGATGAAGGCCAGATCTTGGGCGATCCCGTCGTGCAGATCGCGGGCGATGCGCCGCCGCTCGGCGAGCGCCGTGGCCCGCGAGAGCCTGGCGTGGACTTGCCGCTCTCGGATAACGGCCGCCGCCAGGATCACCCCGAAGCTCAGCGCGCGCAGGGCTTCGGCCCCGCTGAGACGGCCCTCGGCGATCGAGCCCGCCAGCGGGCTGGCGAAACTGCCGCCCGCCAGCAGCGCCACCCCGACCGCCTGGAGGCCCGCCACGCGGTCCTTCTCCGTCCGCTGGCGCTGAGCGAACCCGATCGCCGCATAGGCGAGAAGGGCTGTGGCCAGGACCACGAGAACGACGAGCATCGGCTGGTCGCCTGTGACGGCGAGGCTGGTCGAGGGGCGGTGGCTCCCGCCGGAGAACCCGCCGAGACCGACGACCGCCAGACCAGCCAGGCTCAGACCAAGCGTCAGCATTACCGGACGCCGGCGCCGGGCGACGAGCGACCCGGATGGCACAAACGCGGCGGCCGCGAACATCGCGGCGACGAAGAGTCCGCCCCAGGCCTGGGCGGCCGCGAAGTAGGCGCCATGCCGCAGATCCAGCGCCGCAGGCAGCGCGGCCACGCCGAAGTTGATCAGCCCGAGCACCAGGGTCGCCGCCAGAAGCAGCAGATCGCGGAGCCGCCGCGAAGACGCGAACTGGGTCCGCAGGAGCCATGCCGCGCCAATGGCAAACAGGGTCATCATCATCTCGAGCGCCGCGCGCAGGGTTGGCGCGTTGATCGTCACTGATCGGAGCAGCACCGGCGCTGAGGAGGCGAGCACGCCGAGCACCACGGCGGGCAAACACCACAGGGCGTCGCCGGCTGCTGGCGCGCCGCCAAATGCGCTGCTCAGGTTGCTTAACGATCGGTCTTTGGCCGAAGCGCTTCCACGCGCCTCGAACGCTGCGTCACATCGCCCCATATTGCCCCCAAGGGTTTCCTCACGAATCCCTAGCTACGCCTCATCATACGGCATCAACGAGCCGCAATGCACAGACCTTTTATCGGCCGGATTAAGCCGAGACTTTAGGCTTTGTTCGGAAACTCGGAGCTTTCGCCGCGTTAGTCAGTTTCGCCCGCGTTCAGTCGCTTGAACGCCGCAATGGGTCCGACCGTTCATTGACCGGCGGCTAGGCGGCAACGAGACTTCGCCGCATAGGAAATCCGAGCCGGTGGGAACGCGCTCGGAGGGGCAAGGTGCGAATGGGGGCATACGGCGGCGTTGCGGATTCGACCGCGGCGCCGGGACGACCGCCCTCGCTCGCCACGACACTCATCGCAGAGGGGCAAAACGTTGATCAAGGAAGCTTTGGCCGGAGCAAGCGGCACGGTGGGATTCCGGGCGCGGGCGGCGCTCGATGACGCGCCCGAGACGCGCGAGAAGACGCGGCTGGCGGTCGCGCGGGCAAAGGAGGGTGATCAGGAGGCGTTGCGGTTCCTCTACGTCACCTACTCCCACAACATCTACGGCTACGTCCGGTCGATCGTCCGCGACGACCACGAGGCCGAGGACGTTACCCAGCATGTGTTCGCCAAGTTGATGACGTCGCTCGTCAAGTACGACGACCGCGGGGTTCCGTTCTTCGCCTGGCTGCTGCGCCTGGCCCGCAATGTGGCCATCGACCATCTGCGGGCAAACCGCCTGACGCCGACGGAGACCGTGCTGGATCCTGCCTCGAGCTCGGGGATGGATCTCGATCATGCGGAGACGGTACGAGCGGCCCTGGCCGCGCTGCCGGACGAGCAGCGAGAGGTCGTCGTGCTGCGCCACATCGTCGGGCTGACGCCGGCCGAGATTGCCGCGCGCCTGGGCCGGACCGAGAGCTCCATCCATGGTCTCCATCACCGTGGCCGGCGGACGATCCAGCGGGAGCTCACCCTGCTCGATTCGACGCCCTGCACCCGGCCGGCAGCGCCGCATCTCGTCGCCGCCTAGGCGGAGGGTGGCTCGGCGAGGCCGCCCTCTGCCCCTCGCCCTTCTCAGGAGCCAGGGATGACCGACAACCTGCTCACCGGGCTGATGATGGATGACTTCCAGCTGTCGCTGACGACCCTCGTGCAGCGAGCCGAGCGGCTCAGCCCCGAGCGCCCGGTGGTCTCCCGTCGCCCCGACGGATCGCTCCACCGCACGACCATGGGCGAGTGCGCGAGGCGCGCGCGGCGGCTGGCCGGCGCACTGACCGCTCTTGGAGTGCGGACCGGGGATCGCGTGGCCACCCTGCTCTGGAACCAGGCCGAGCACCTCGAGCTCTATTACGCAGTGCCGTCGATGGGGGCCGTGATCCACACCCTCAACCCGCGCCTGCCTACGGACGACCTCACTTACATCGCCGCCCACGCCGCGGACCGCGTGCTCGTCGTGGACGAGTCGCTGCTCGGCGTCCTCGACTCGGTGGGCTGGGCGTTCAAGCACGTGATCGTCGCCTCCCGCTCCGGGGCACACCCGGTTGGATCGCTTGAGTACGAGTCGCTGATCGCCTCGGCGCGGCCGCTCGAATGGCCGCCGATCGGCGAGCGCCGCGCCGCAGTCATGTGTTACACCTCGGGCACCACGGGTCGTCCAAAGGGAGTCGTGTACTCCCACCGGGCGCTCGTCCTGCACTCGCTCGTCGCGGCGATGCCCGACGTGCACGGCATCAGCGCGCGCGACGTGATCTTGCCCGCCGTTCCGATGTTCCACGTCAACGCCTGGGGGTTGCCGTTCACCGCCGCGCTGGCCGGCGCCTCGCTGGTCCTGCCCGGCCCCCGGCTCGATCCGGTGAGCATCCTCGACCTGCTGGAAAGTGAGCGGGTGACGTTCACGGCCGGCGTGCCGACGGTCTGGATGTCGGTCCTCGACGCGCTCGACGCCGAGCCCAACCGCTGGGACCTCAGCGCGCTCCGTCGGGTCAGCCTCGGCGGCGCCGCCCTACCGGTCAGCCTGCTCGAAGGCTTGGACCGCCACGGCCTCACGGTCGTCCAGGGGTGGGGCATGACCGAGACCTCGCCGGTCGGCACGATGTGCCTGCTGCCCGGCGAACTCGACGCCGCTCCGCGGGAGGAGCAGCATGAGTACCTCGCCCGGCAGGGGGTGCCCGTCCCATTCATCGAGCTGCGCGCACGGGGCGAGGACGGCGAGCTGGTTCCGTGGGACGACCAGGCGATGGGAGAACTCGAGGTACGCGGGCCGTGGGTCGTCGCCGCCTACCACGAGGGGACCGACGCCGACAAGTTCACCGCAGACGGCTGGTTCCGGACCGGCGACATCGTGCGAATTGATCCCAGGGGCTGCATTCGGATCTGCGACCGCTCCAAGGACCTCGTCAAGTCGGGCGGTGAGTGGATCTCCTCGGTCGACCTCGAGAACCGGCTGATGGCGCATCGTGCCGTCGCCGAGGCGGCGGTCATCGCGGTCCCAGACGATCGCTGGGGCGAGCGTCCGCTCGCCGCGGTCGTCCTGCGCGAAGGGATGCAGGCGACCCCCGAGGAGCTGCGTAAGCACCTTTCGATCGAGTTCGCCAAATGGCAGCTGCCCGAGAGGATCGAGTTCGTCCGGGCGATCCCGCGCAGCGCGACGGGCAAGTTCAAGAAGGCCGCGCTGCGCGAGCAGTTCGGGCCGGAACTCGCCGCGTAGATATCTGGCGGGTGGCGGCACCTCCGCGGCCCAGCGAACGTGGAAAAACCCAGACCCGCGCCACGTTGAATGGGCATGAGACCGGGCGTGGGTCTTGTCAGCGACTAAGGCACGGTCGCGCCCCGTACCGGCGGCGCGCCCCGAGCCGAGCCGCCGCCCGACGGGGCCGGTTCGCTCCGACGTTTGGCGCAGCCCACTGCGCGGCCCGTGGTTGACGTCCTTCCTCGGCGTGCTGCTCGTGCCGGCGATCACGGTGATCGCGCTCACCGGCTTCATCTCGCATTGGGCGTATCACCCGGAGCTCGCCGGCAACGCGACGATCGCTCCGGGCTTCGACATCCCGGTGCTGTTCCAGTTCCCGCAGTCGTGGCCCTCCTGGGACTACGCCGCCACGCAGGGCACGCATATCACGCTCGGTCTGATGACGGTCCCGCTGGTGCTGGCGAAGCTGTGGTCGGTGATCCCCAAGTTGTTCAAGTGGCCCACCGTCCGGAACCTCGCCGGCATGCTCGAGCGGCTCTCGCTGCTGCTGCTCGTCGGGAGCGTGCTAGTCGAGTTCCTCACCGGCATCTTCGCGATCGAGGACTATTCGCCGCTGGGGGTCAACTTCTACCCGGTCCACTACTACGGAGCCTGGGTGTTCGGCACGGTGTTCGTACTCCACGCGTGCCTCAAGTTCCCGGTGGTACGCCGCGCCTACCGAGAGCGCGGCGCTCTAAAGCCTTTGCGCGCCGGTCTGCGAGAGACCCAGCCCGAGCCGCCCGGATCCAGCGAGCTTGCGCCGGTCAACCCGGCTGACCCCACGATCAGCCGTCGCGGCTTACTGGCGATGGTCGGCGGGGCATCGCTGACGATCTTCGCCGTGCAGGCCGGCCAGTCGATCGGCGGCCCGTTTCGCCGGCTCGCACCGATGGCGCCGCGCGGCCGCGAGTTCGGAACCGGCCCCAACGACTTCCAGGTGAACCACACCGCCGCCTCGGCCCAGATCACCCCGGCGATGACCGGAGCGCGGTGGCGCGTCACCGTCGTGGGCGCAACGAGCGTTGCGCTCAGCCGTCAGCGCTTGCTGGCCATGGCGCAGGCCACCGAGACACTGACGATCAGCTGTACCGAGGGATGGTCGACGACCCAGCGCTGGACGGGCGTGCGCCTGGTCGACCTGGCCAGGTTGGTCGGGGCGTCCCCGGGGGCGATCCTCCGCGCGGTGTCGCTCGAGACGGTCGGGGTGAACAGCCAGGCCAGCCTGGCCGCCGAGCAATGGAGCGA
This sequence comes from Solirubrobacterales bacterium, assembly GCA_019244395.1. GTDB lineage: Bacteria > Actinomycetota > Thermoleophilia > Solirubrobacterales > Solirubrobacteraceae > Palsa-465. The sequence goes on from JAFASQ010000269.1 coordinate 17,468, forward strand.
CCAGCGGGCGCTGCTGGCCCTGCGGGTCAACGGCGCTGAGCTGTCACCGGATCACGGCTATCCGGCGCGAGTGATCGTGCCCGGCGCGCCCGGGCTGCACAACACCAAGTGGGTGCGCGAGCTCAGATTCGAGGCGGCGTGAGAAGAGCCTGGGGTCTCGGCCGTTTCCGCCGCCGTTATGGCGCGAGCCCGCTGCACCTCGCGGGGCATCTTGTCGTGTTTGCCATCGCCGCCTTTGCGATCGACCGGATCGCCAGTGGGGCGGGCCTCGCCAAGCTGATTGTCCTGTACGCGGGCTTGGTGATCGCCCACGATCTCATCTTCCTGCCGGCCTACTCCGGACTTGACCGGGCGGCACGTGCGGCGCTGGCACGGCTGCCCGCGCCCCAGTCCGCACGGGTACCGGTCATCAACCATGTTCGCGCGCCGGCGTTGATCTCCGGGCTGCTGCTGATCATCTATGCGCCGCTCATCTCTGGGAAGGCGGACGCCGGCTATTTGCAGGCGAGCGGTCATCACCTCGAGGGCTACCTGCGCAACTGGCTGATGATCTCGGTCGTGCTGTTCCTCGGCTCGGGCCTCATCTACGCGGTTCGAGTCCGGCGCGCCGTGGTTAACGCCCGCGTGTGACGTCAAACGCGCTGCGCTAGGGTGGCGGATGATGCCCGAACTCGTCTGTCGACGCGGCTGATGCCGACCGGCGCCGAGGCGCTGATCCGCACGCTCGTCGACGCGGGCATGACGACGTGCTTCACCAACCCTGGGACGTCGGAGATCCACTTCGTCGCGGCGCTGGAGTCGGTGCCGGAGATGCGAGCCGTCCTGACCTTATTCGAGGGGGTCGCGACCGGTGCTGCCGATGGATATGCCCGCATGGCGGAGCGCCCCGGAGCGACCCTGCTGCACCTTGGACCGGGCCTCGGCAACGGACTCGCGAACCTCCACAACGCGCGCCGCGCCAGGGTACCCGTGGTCAACATCGTCGGCGACCACGCGACGTACCACACCCAGCACGATGCACCGCTCCAGTCCGACATCGAGACGATTGCCCGCAACGTTTCCGGCTGGGTGCGGACGACGGGTGACACCGAAGACCTGGCCGGCGACGCAGTCGACGCGATAACGGCCGCCGTCGGACCGCCCGGTCAGGTGGCCACTCTCATCGTGCCGGCAGACGTGTCCTGGCAAGAAGGTGCGCAGGCGGCATCGCCACCGCGGCCCTCGGCTCCGCCGGCTGCGTCTGGAGCGGTCATCGAGGCGGCCGCAGGCGCCCTGCGGAGCGGCCGGCGCACCGGCATTCTGCTAGGCGGCCGAGCGCTCCGTGAGCGTGGACTCCTGGCCGCCGCGCGGATCGCCGCGGCCACCGGGACAAAGCTGCTCGCCGAGATGTTCCCCACCCGCCTCGAACGCGGCGCCGGCCTGCCGCCCGTAGAGAGGCTCCTGTACTGGCCCGAGCTCGCCTCGGCTCAGCTCGACGGAACGGAGCATCTCATCCTGGCCGGCGCGAAGCCGCCCGTCTCGTTCTTCGCCTACCCCGGCCAGAAGAGCTCTCTGGTCCCAGACGGTTGCGACGTCCTCGAGCTCTCCCCTCCCACGTCCGACGTGGTTCGGTGCCTCGAGGAGTTGGTGGAGGCGCTGGGTGCCGCGAACGCCGAGCCCGTGCTGCAACAGCGGTCGGCGCCGCCGCAGCCCGATGGCCCGCTCACGGCCGCGAAGGTGTGCCAGGCGGTGGGCGCGAGCCTGCCCGAAGGAGCGATCGTCTCAGACGAGGCGATCACCTCGGGAGCAGCCTTGCCACCCAATACCGAGGGGGCTCCTCGGCACGACTGGCTCACGTTGACCGGCGGCGCCATCGGCCAGGGGCTCCCCGTCGCGGTCGGTGCGGCGGTTGCCTGTCCCGATCGGCCGGTGATCGCGCTCCAGGCCGACGGATCGGCTCTGTACACGATCCAGTCGCTCTGGACGATGGTCCGCGAGCAGCTCAACGTCACCGTGGTGCTGTTCAGCAACCGCGCGTACGGGATACTCGATATCGAGTTCGCACGTATCCGCGCGGACGAGCCCGGTGGCAAAGCGAAAGCACAGCTTGACCTGGGGAATCCAGATCTGGATTTCGTCGCGCTCGGCACCGGACTCGGGATCGCATCGCGGCGGGTCGACTCCGCGGAGCAGCTCACTGGTGCCCTCGACCAGGCCCTGACCGATGCCGGCCCCCACCTAATCGAGGTCGTCATCCCCGCTGAGATGCCGGGGCCGCCGATCGTCGGCCAGGCTGTGCGCGCTTCTTCGGGGCCGCTGAGCCGCGTCGGCTCTCGGTGACGGCAGCCGCGGCCTCGCGCTCAGAACGCTCGCGCCAGCGCGCCGTTAGCGCGACGCGCCACAAACGCCTCCGCCTGGAGCGCGTTCAGGCCGTGCTCGATCCCCTGCGCGATCAGCTCGAAGTGCTCGGGACCCGCCGTGAGCGGCGGCGACACCGCGATCGCGCTCGCGCCCGGGCGGACCAGGATCCCGGCCGCACGCACTTTCCTCGCCAACGAGGCAATGACGCGAGGCTCACGGTCCAGAGCCTCGGCGCTTAGCTCGACCGCCGCCATCGTGCCCACGCCGCCCCTGACCTCCGCCACCAGCTCGTGGTCGGCAAGTGGGGCGAGCGCGTCGAACAGTGCCTGCTCCTGCTCGCGTCCGCGCTCGAGCAGGCCGTCGCGCTCGAGCAGCGCGATGTTGGCCAGCGCGGCGGCGCAGCAGGTTGGGTGGCCGGCGTACGTCGGGCCGTGCCTGAAGATTGGTCCCCCCGGCTCGCTCCAGAACGGCTCCGCGATGCGGTCGGAGATGATCACCCCGCCCAACGGCAGATAGCCGCTGGTTACGCCCTTGGCGAACACGATCATCGCCGGCTTCACTCCCCACCGCTCGATCCCGAACCACGTCCCGAGGCGACCGAACGCGCAGATCACCGCATCCACGACGAGCAAGGCTCCGGTCCGCTCACAGAGCTCGGCGACGCCCTCGATGTACCCGGGAGCGGGTGGGTACACGCCGCCGGCGCCGATCACCGGCTCCATAAACACCGCCGCGACTCGCTCGGGACCGACCCGGGCGAACGTCTGATGCATCTCCTCGAGCGAATCGTGGCGGACCTGGATCGTGTCGGTCAGGGGCCCGAAGCCCTGGCGGTTGCTGGGAATTCCGCCCAGCGCGGTTCCGAAGCCGTGCGTGCCGTGATAGCCGGCGGTGCGGCTGACCAGGAGGGTGCGGTTCGGCTCGCCGACCTCCCACCAGTAGCGGCGGGCCAGCTTGGCGGCGGTGTCGATCCCGTCGCTGCCGCCTGAGCCGAAGAAGACCCTCGACGGCATCGGCGCTCGCTCGGCGAGGGCCTCCGCGAGCTCGAGGACCGGGCGATTGGCCAAGTCAAAAAACGCTGAATACGCTCCGAGGCCCTCCATCTGCGCGAGGATGGCGGCACGGATCTCCGGTCTGCCGTGGCCCACGTTCGCGTACCAGAGGCCCGCGGTCGCATCCAGGTATCGCCTCCCGTCCGCGTCCCACACCCACACGTCCTCTGCATGCTCCATTACGAGCTCGGAATGGCGGACCGCGCCCATGTCCGCGTAGGGATGCCAAAACCGCGTGCCCGTAATCACTGTTTCACCTCCTCGGCCGCCCTCGGCGAGGGCGCGGCCAATCGGAATCGACCTTGTGATGCCGCAGGAACCATCTAGCGGAGGAAGCGTTATCGGTCATTACTCGAACAGGGGTAGCGGCTCGTCGAGTGTGTATTCGGTCGCGCCCGGATCCCGGGTTCCCACCGGCCGGGCCGGAACGCCGGCAACAACCGTCAGCGGCGGCACGTCTCTCGTGACCACGGATGCAGCCGCGATGACCGAGCCACGCCCCAGCGTCACCCCGGGAAGAATCGTCGCGCGTGCTCCGATCCAGACATGATCCTCGATCGCGATCGGGCCCGGAACCTGGACGAACCGGTTGTCGTTGACGTTGTGGGAACCGGCCAAGATCATGACTTCGGGGGAGATGCTCACGTTGTCACCGATCGTCAGGCCGCTGCGTACATCGAGCGTGCAGTTGCGATTGATACGCGTGTTCCGGCCGATCCATACACCGTCCCGGCGGATTTGACCCGGGCCGAAAAACCACACGTACGCGCCCATGTACACCCCGGCGTTGCGATCGAGACCGATTCCCAGCACGCGCCGGTACCAAAGATGGCGAAGCGTGAAGCTCGGCAGGCGGGCCACAATGTAGTTCGTCACGTAGTTGAGAATTCGGACGCAGAATCGCCGCACCGGTGTCCCCCGGTACCCGATCGGAGTCTTCGGACCCGGTACCGGCAGCGGTCCGTTTGGCGGGCGCCCGTCGACAGCTTGGTCCTCGACTCCGTCGAGGGTGTCGGGCTCCGAGAGGCGTTTGCCGGGATTGATTGGTCGCATCCCTATTTCAATGAACGTATGGCCAAGTCAGGCGCTTTCGCGGACCTGAATGTGCGTCGCTGCCCGCACAAGGAGGCGGTAGCGGCCGGCGTTGATAGGGCATGTGTGGAATTGGTGGTTGTGTTCTTGGACAGGGCGGGCAGCCGGATCGGGATCGTCTGGCGGCGATGCGGGACGCGATGTCTCATCGTGGTCCCGATGATTCGGGAATCGAGGTTGTTGGCAACGTCGGGCTGGTTCATACGCGGCTTTCGATCGTTGATTTGAGCCCGCGGGGGCATCAGCCCATGCGCCATCCGGGTGGTGAGTGGTGGTTGGCCTACAACGGTGAGATCTACAACCATCGGGTGCTGCGGGAAAGAATGAGTGGGTCCGCGTTCGTGGGGACGAGCGATACCGAGACGTTGTTGTGGTCGCTCGAGCGGTGGGGTCCCGACGTGGTGTCCGAGCTAGGCGGGCAGTTCGCCTTCGCGGCGCTGGATGTCGCCGGTGGGCGCCTTTTGCTTTGCCGTGACCGGTTCGGCATCAAGCCGCTGTATTTCGCCGAGTTTGATGATGGGGTGTGGTTCGCGAGCGAGCCGAAGGCGCTTATCGCGGCGGGTGCGTCCTCCGACCCAGTCGACACCGCTTGGCATGAGCTGTCCAACGGAACCTACCTTGGAGGTCAGGGCACGCTTCTAGCGGGGATCACCCGCCTTCCGCCGGGGTCGTTTACCGAGGTCTCCCTCGAGGACGCGGCGGTCCAGACGTGGCGCTGGCATGTCCCGGCGAATGAGATCGATCCTGGGCGCGCGGCGCGTCTAGCGCGTCGCTCGCGCTCGGAGTTGGTGGCGGAGTTGGAGACCACACTGCGGGACGCGGTGCACGGCTCGCTGCTGGCGGACACCACAGTGGGGACGTTGTGCTCGGGCGGGATCGATTCGAGTTTGATTACCGCGCTGGCGGTCGAGGCCAAGCGGGACATGGTGGCGTTCGGGGCTAGCTTCGCCGGGGATGGGCGCAAGGATGAGGGCCTGGCCGCTCGGCGGGTCGCGGATGCCCTCGGGATCGAAATCGAGGTCGTCGATGTGACGCCGGCAAGCTGGCGGCGCGCGTTCGTTCCGGCGACGGTTCATTTCGGAGTCCCAATCGCGAACGCCAGCGCCGTTACGGTGGCACAGCTGGCTGAGCGCGCGCGTGACTGCGGAGTGAAGGTGTTGTTGACGGGCGAGGGCGCGGATGAGCTGTTCGGGGGTTATGGCAAGCTTCACGCCGCCGCGCTGGCAGGTTTCTTGCCCTGGTATGACCGGGTTGTGCACGCTGCCGAGCCGGCGTTGCTCAGCGACCCGATGCGCGCGCTAAACCCGGCGACCGTGCTCCGCAAGACTCGTGATCTGGTACGCGTGGCGGTTGGGCCGCCACCGGCCTCGACGTGGCTGCCGGTCTCCACACCGGGCACCGGGCATGGTTCTACCCCAGAGTCGAGGACGGCGTACGCCCACCATGAGGGGCAGCGGGGTGAGCTCGAGGCCGCGTTGCTCAGCCACCTCGATTACTCACTCTGCTGGTTGCTGAACCGGATGGACAAAAACGTCATGCAGGTCTCCGTCGAGGCTCGCGTTCCATTCCTCGAGCCCGAGGTGGTCAACCTGGTGCTCAACCTGCCGCTGGAGGCACGGGTCGGACCGTGGTCGAAGGGGATCCTGCGCGATGTGGCTCGCCGGGTGCTCCCCTGGTCGATCGCGCATCGACCCAAGATCTACGGCATGGCCTTCGACGCCCGCACCTGGATCGAGGAAGCCGCAAACCCGAGCTTCCTCACGGATGGCCTCCTCCGGGACACCCTCCAGATCCCCGCGCGCGAGTTCCAGAACGTGCTCGCCGCCGGTAACCATGTCGTCAGAGTCCGGCTGTGGTCAGCCGAGATCTGGTGCCGGTCGCTGCTCGCCGGTCATTCGATCGAGCAGATCGAGCAGGACATCTGGCTCGAAGAGCCCGGCAGCCTCACAGCGCCGTTGCTCGCGGCCTGATTCGCGGCCTGATGACCTCGTGAACTCGAGGGTAGGTCCGGGTCGCGTGAACTCGAGGGTGGTCCGGGTGGCCGGGCCTTCTCGACGCAGTCCGGGTGGCGGGTGGCCTTCGGGTGGCCTCCTCGAGGCAGGCGGGTGGCGCCCGGGTTCTCGCGGACTTGTGCGGGCCGGAGCTCAGTCTGATCTCAGCGAGACGACCGGCTGAGCTTTGGTCGACCGGCTGAGCTTTGGTCGACCGGCTGAGCTTTTATTGACGCGCTGAGCTTTGGTTGACGGACTGGGCTTCTGTCGCCGGCCGTCGATTCGGCTAGGCCGCCAAGCGTTCCCTGACGGAGGCGCCGGCCAGGAACTCGGTCACGCAGGCACCAATGTCCTCGACTGCGCGCATCCGGCTGCGAGGCGACGGGATGTATGCCGTGAAGTGACGGACCCCTTCGGTCAGGACCCCGAACATCGACACGCTCGACTGAGGCCGTCCGTGGCGGTCGATCGGGTGAGAGTCCGCCGTCAGGTTGACGCTGCCCACCGCGATGTCGGCGTATTGAAACTGTGTCACGCGGCCCCGGTTGTAGAGCCGGGTGAGCAACTCGGACGCGGAGCCGGCAAGGCGCGGATCCTCGAGATGGCCGCGGATCACGACGTCGACATCGTCCGTATACGGCTCGCCTAGCGCACGTGACGAGATACGCGTGCGTGACGCGCCGGCGGCGGCCGTATCGGCTGCGAGGGCTCTGGCCGGCGCGGGACCGTACGGCGCGCGAACCACGCCAGAATCCATGAGCGCGAGCATCTGGCGCGAGCGCAGTGCCGGCGGACCCGCGACCAGGCGGTGAATCCGGCTGCAGATGTTTGCGTTGAAGTCCATGTAGGACGCGAGCGAGAGACCGCCCAGCTCGACCACGGAGCGGATGGGGTCGCGGAAGATCCTGAATACCTCCGTCGCGGACTTGACGGGGCTTGCACCGTTCGGAACCTCGGCGGCACGGAGATCGTCGGCGAGGCCCTGGTAGACGGACCTTTCGTAGTCCTCAGCGGAGTCGTAGCTCTCGGCGCGACCGAAGAAGAGCGCCTCTGGGTCGAAGCTGCCGAAGCGGGAGGCCAGGCGCGCCAGTTCGCCTTCGAAGCGATCCTCGACCCAGGCCGCGCGCAAGCGCGCGCGCACCGCGGCTCCCTCGGCGCGCGAGCCGGACCCCTGAAAGGCCATCTGCGCGTAGTAGCGCGCGTGCATCTCGGCAAACATCAGGGGAAGCAACTCCGTGCGCACGTCGACCTGCCGCCGGTGGCCGTTCGATCGGCCGCTCAGTGCATCGAGGGCCTCCGGGGTGCAGATGAGCGGCTTGTAGACCACGCTGCGGTCTACCTCGGTGACCGACTTGGCGGTGAACGGGAGGCCGCTCCGGCAGTAAAGCCGGACCTCCGGCTCTCGACCGCTCGGCCGGTAGCTCAACGTCCCGCCCTGCTCGATGAAGCGACCGCCCCGGCCGACGGTCAGCGCCGTCACCACGTCAACCGCCACCAACCCCATGCCGGACACGCCGACCTTGGTGCCGGCCGGAATCTCCCCCACGTAGTGCGTGACCGGGTACGGATGGATGTCGTCTAACCCTTTGAGGTCCCGGTTCGCCGTGTGCCCAGAGGTGACGATCACATGGTCGACCGCAACAGCGCGGCCGTTGGCGAGGCGGACCTCCTCGCTTCCGTCGCGCCGGGCCACCAGGTCGACGGCTGAGGTCGGATGGTGGACGATGTGGACATTCCGAGGCGCGCCGACGATAAGCGCGCGATAGAACCACTGAAGATACTCGCCCATCAGTCGGCGGGGCAGAAAATGATGGCGCTCGATCGGCTGACCCGCCGGATCGATTGCACACTCCTCGCCAACCCAACGATATCCTCGCTCGACGGCCCAGTCGTACAGGCCGACCGCGTAGCACGGCTGGTAGGTCTCCGTCTCGAACGGGTACAGCGAAAGCTGTCCACACGGATTGTTGAGCAGGAGGTAGTCGGGTTGCGCGGTGTCGTAGACGCCCGAACCCGGCGGTCCCGGCTCGATCACGTGGACCGCCACGTCGACGTCCGGCGAGAGCTCCTGGCGCGCGATTGTCACCACCCGCTCGAGGGCACAAACCCCCCAGGGTCCTAATCCGACGATGGCGATGCGTAGCAAGGCGTACCCCTTGAGAAATCTCGAGAACTCAACACCGTTTGCTGTGGATGCAACGGTGAGCGGCCGCAGGATCTTCCGAGCCATCGGCCGGCGTCATGACTCGTTGATGCGGTTCAGATGCGTGCCCGGACGCGGAAGAAAGCGCCAGTCCCGGGCGTTATAAACGATGATTGAAGGAAGCCCGGGGCCGTGGAGCGAGCGCCAGTCCCGCTTGCGGGCACTCGAGGCTCCCTAGATCTACATCGTTGACGTCTCGCCGGGGGTTAGGCCGAGCCGATCCCGTGTGCCGGGGCGGACTGGTTTGGTGACACACATGACGTTTCTAGACGACTGCGCGAACCTCCATCCGATCACCATCGCGCTGGTCAACAACATGCCGGATGGGGCGTTCGTGGACACCGAGCAGCAGTTCCGCACACTTGCCTGCGGCGCCGGTACGGAGCGCATCGAGTTCGCGCTCTACACGATTAAGGAGATCCCGCGTTCGGAGAAGGTGGCCGCCGTGATCGCGTCTCGGTACCGCGGACTGGACGAGCTTTGGACGCGGCCACCCGATGCGCTGATCGTCACCGGAACCGAGCCGAAACACCCTCAGCTTCACCTCGAACCGTACTGGCCCTACCTGGCACGATTGCTGGAGTGGGCAGCCGAGAACGTGCGGACGACGCTGCTTTCCTGCCTCGCCTCGCACGCGAGCATCCTCTTGTTCGACGGCATCGAACGGGGGCCGCGGCCGACGAAGTGCAGTGGTGTGTTCGACGGGGTTGTCGAGGAGTACTTAGATCCGCTGGCGACCGGACTGCCCCAGGTTGTGCCAATGCCTCACTCGCGACTCAATGACGTGCCCGAGGTCGCCCTGGTTGATGCCGGCTACCGCATCATCGTAGGGTCTGGTGCCTCGCACGCCGGCTGGTCAGTGGCGACGCGGGAGCAGGGAGATTCTTTGTTCGTGCTGTGCCAGGGCCACCCCGAGTACGGCACGCTGAGTCTGCTGCGCGAGTATCGTCGCGACGTCCGCCGTGCTTTGTACGGGCGGGGGGCGATCCCGTATCCTCGGTTGCCGGAGGGATATCTTGCTCCCGAGGCGGTGAAGAAATTGACCGAGTTCGCAGCGCGCGCTAAGAGGCGATGGAAAGACCCCGACCGGCTTTGGGCTCGCTTTCCCTATGACGAGGTCGCGCCTGGCGTCGAGAACACCTGGGCCGCCCCCTCGTCGCTGCTTTACGCCAACTGGGTGCAGTTGGCGCGCCCGGCGGTGCTGGACCGGGTCTGACCCGGCGATGCACGACGAGACGATCGCCATCCACGGTGGATACTCGCCCGGGTCGACCCGAGCGGTGGCGGTCCCGATCTATCAGACCGTCGCACACGATTTCATCGATGCCGACCATGCCGGGGCGATCATGGATCTCGAGACCCCAGGCTTCCACTACAACCGCATCAATAATCCGACCGTCAGCGTACTCGAGCAGCGGCTCAGCGCACTGGAGGGCGGGGCCGCGGGGCTGGCCATGAGCACCGGCTCGGCCGCCGTCAGCATGTCGATCCTCAACCTCCTGGGCGCCGGCGACAACCTCGTCTCCGTCCCGCAGCTGTACGGCGCCACCTACACGTACTTTGCCCACGTGCTGCCCAGGTTGGGAATCGACGTGCGCTTCGCGAAAGACGATCGGCCGGGCTCCATCGCCGCGGTGATCGATGAGCGCACCAAGGCGGTGTTCTGTGAGACGGTGGGCAACCCGGCTGGCAACGTCATCGACCTGGGCGCGGTCTGCGACATCGCCCACGACCGGGGCGTTCCGGTCATCGCGGATAACACGGTCCCCACTCCGCTCCTGCTCAAGCCCATCCGGCACGGCGCGGATATCGTGATCCACTCGCTGACAAAGTTCATCGGCGGTCACGGCACCACCATGGGCGGCATCATCATCGACGCCGGAACGTTCCCATGGCGCGCTCACCCAGATCGATTCCCATCCATGATCGAGCCAGAGCCGGCGTTCCACGGGGTTCGCTATGCCCACGATTTCCCCGACGCCCCGTACGCGACCCGCTGTCGCACCATCGGAAGCCGCAACACCGGGCCCGCGCTCTCGCCGTTCAACGCGTTCCTCCTTCTCCAAGGGTTGGAAACCCTGCCGGTCCGTCTCCCCCGCCACGAGGCCAACGCCTATGCGGTCGCCGAGTTCCTCGCGTCTCACTCCCGCGTCGCCTGGGTCAGTTTCCTTGGCTTCCCCGACAATCCCTATTACGAGCTCGCGCAGCGCTACCTGGGCGGACACGCGGTGTCGATCTTGACCTTCGCCGTCCGCGGGGGGCGCGAAGCGGGCATCCGCGTGTTCAACAGCGTCAAGCTGTTCAAGCGTCTGCTCAACATGGGAGACGCCAAGTCGCTCATCACGCACCCAGCGTCGACCACCCATCGCCAACTCACCCCCACCGACCTCGAGCATGCCGGCATAACTCCCGACATGGTTCGCCTGTCGGTCGGACTAGAGCACCCCGACGACCTGATCGAAGACCTCGACCAGGCGCTGTCAGCCACCGGCTGACGTGCACCCCGGCGATGCACGCCGGGGCAGCGCGGATGCATCGCGCGTGACCTCAGCCCGGTAGTGGACCGCCGGCACCGTACGGGGCTGGCGCCCTACGGGGCTCGACAAGAAGCCGCTACCACTGCGCGAGTACGGCGGCCTGGTGGCCGTTAGGTGTGCATGACTCGTAACGGAGTCCTCGTATTCCCGGCCACGGCGCCACGCCACGCCCGCCGCTGTGCATGCGCACATGTACTCAGTCTCGAGCACGTGGCGAACCGACCC
>JAFASQ010000335.1 GCA_019244395.1 Solirubrobacterales bacterium
TGGTGGGCGGCCCAGTAGATCGCGCGCGCCGCGACGTCGGGCTGGAAGATAGGGGGGACGGGCATCGGGTGGCGCGGCATCTTGCTGAGGCAATGGTCGAATTGGGGCGTGTTCATCCCCGGCAGCTGAACCATCGTCACGTGGACATTGCTGTTGCGGTGGCGAAGCTCGCAGCGCAGCGACTCGAACATGCCCTTCATCGCGTGCTTGGCGCCGCAATAGGGGGACTGCAGCGGGATGCCGCGGTAGGCCAGCGCCGATCCGACCTGGACGATCGTTCCGCGGTCGCGGGGCAGCATCCGCGCGAGCGCCACCTTGGTTCCCCACACCGCGCCCAGGTAGGTCACCCGCGTGGCGCGCTCGTACTCGTGCGGGTCGATGTCGTCGAGGAACGCGAACACCGTCGTCATCGCGTTGTTGATCCACACGTCGATCGGCCCCAGCCGCTCCTCGATCGCTGCCGCGGCAGCCTGCACCTGCTCGAACTCGGCCACGTCCGCGACGTGGGCGTAAGGGGTTCCGCCCAGCTCGGAGACCTCCTGCGCGGCGGCATCCAGTCCCGCGCGGCCCCGCGCGATCAGTCCCACCGCCGCGCCGTGCTTGGCGAACTCCCGGGCGATCGCGCGGCCCACCCCGCCCGAGGCCCCGGTGACCGCGACTACCTCGCGCTCAGCCACTTCGCAACTTGCTTCAGATCGTCCACGAACTGAGCCATCGCCTTTTCGCGGTCCTCATCCTCCGCCCGCAGAATGGCGGATGGGTGAGCCGTCACGGTGACCAGCTCGGCCAGGTCGGACTCGATGGGCCGTCCGCGGTCGCGGCCGATCCGAACGTACGAGCCGAGCAGCTGCTGCCCGGCGGTGGCGCCCAGGCAGACCAGCGCATCGGGCTTGACCACGGCGAGCTCGGCCTGCAGCCACGGGAAGCACGCGGCCACCTGCCAGCGATCCGGCTTCTGGTGGATCCGCCGCTTGCCACGGAGCTTGTACCGGAAATGCTTGACCGCGTTAGTGATGTAGACCTCGTCGCGGGCGATCTCGGCCTGCTCGAGGCCCTGGTCGAGCACCCGCCCGGCGGGGCCGACGAACGGATGGCCTTCGAGGTCCTCTCGGTCGCCGGGCTGCTCGCCGACCAGCATCAGGCTGGCGTGCCGGGCGCCCTCGCCCATCACCGCCTGCGTGGCGCCCTCCCACAGGTCGCAGGCGCGGCAGTCGTGGACGGCCTCGTGCAGGTTCTTGTAGGACGGCTTGGGCGGGACCGGCGCGGCCGGGCGGTCAAGGCGTTTGGCCGCTTCTTCGGCGAGCGATGGCACGAAAAGGGCATACCCGACCCGTGAGGCCCGTACGCATCGGCTGTTCGGGATGGATGTACGACTCGTGGCGCGGGCGTCTGTATCCAGACAAGCTGGCCAAGCGCCGCTGGCTGGAGGAGTACGCGAAGTCGTTCGACACGGTCGAGGTCAACTCGACCTTTTATCGCCTGGCCCGGCGCGAGGCGGTCGCCGGGTGGGTCTCGCAGACGCCGCCGGAGTTCCTGTTCGCGGTCAAGGCGAGCCGCTACCTCACGCACATCAAGCGGCTGCGCGAGATCCGCGAGGGGATCGCCCGCTTCTATGAGCCGCTCGAACCCATGATCGAGGCCGGGCGGTTGGGTCCGGTCCTGTGGCAGCTGCCCGAGAACTTCCACCGCGACGACTCCCGGTTGGACGGCTGGCTCGAGCTGCTGCCGTCCGGACGCCACACGATCGAGTTCCGGCACGCCAGCTGGTTCGTGCCCGAGGTGCTCGACGCGCTGCGAGCCCGAGGTGTGGCACTCACCATCGGCGATCATCCCGCGCGGCCGTTCCAGTCATATGAGGCGACCGCCGACTGGCGGTTCGTGCGCTTTCACTATGGCGCGCGCGGCCGCGCCGGCAACTACTCCGCGACGGAGATCGGCGCGTGGGCGCATCGGATCGCGGGCTGGCGCGCAACCGAGGAGGTCTACGTCTATTACAACAACGACTGGAACAGCTACGCACCGGCCAACGCCAAGTTGCTGCTGCGGCGCCTGCGCGAGCGCCCCTACACCACTGCGCGATCAACCGGCAGGCCGAAGCGCTCGGTGATCTCCCGCTCGTCCAGGTCCTCGCGGTAGCGCTGATCGCCGGCCCCGTGCACGAACAGCACGATTCGCTCGGCGTCGAACGTCTTGAGCGCGTCCTCGATCGCTGTGTACGGATCCGCCTCCCCGGTGTCGCCGGTGGCCGAGACACCCTCCTGGCCCAGGTGCTCGACGCTCTGCCGGCGCACCTGCTCGGCGCGACCGATCGCGTCGTCGGCGTCGGACATCCAGAACTTGATCGCGCTCTCGGCCAGCGCCGGCGCGACGACCATCACCTCGGCGTCCTTCGGGTCGATGTCTGAGCCAAGCGCGGTGCGCAGCTGCTCGGCAGTGATCGGCTCGCTGGTCAGCACGAGCACCTTCATGAGAAGCGCTATACCCCTGCCGCCTGAGGCGATAACGACGGCACCTCGGCACGCCCGACGCGCCCGTTCGGGCTACTCGGCGCCCCCGACGACCCTCACCCGGCTGCCCGCATCTCCGCCGGTGGCCCCGCCCTGCCGCGCCGGCGCGGCCGCCGGCGCGATCCCGAGCTCATCGACCAGCGTCAGAAACGCCTTGGCGTAGGGCGAGCCGCTCGCCCGCGCGCGCAGCGCCGGCCAGTCGATCTGCTCCCGCAGAGCACGCGTGATGGACAGCAGCCGCGAGTAGTCGAGTGCGTGCTCGTCGAGGGCGTAGAGCATCGTCACCAGCGCGTCGTCGAGCGCCATGACCGGGGTAGCGAGCGCCATAACGGCTAGCTCGTCCGCCCGCTCGAATACCTCGTCGGTCAGCTCCAGTCCGGAGGGACCGAAGATCAGGTCGATCAATACTTCGCCGTTCCAGGCCTTGAACAACCATTCCTCGGGCGGACGCTCGACCCGCATGCCCGCGCCCGCGAGCGCCTCCAGCGCCGCCTCGGCCTGGTCGGGCTTGACCATCAGGTCGAGGTCGTTGTCGGGCTCGGGGCCCCCGCGCGCCCAGGCCGCCATGCTCCCGCCGAGCATGAACTGGATGTCGGCCTCGCGCAGGGTGGCCACCGTGACCTTCATCGTGTCGATCAGGGCGTTGAACGCGTCTCGGTGGCGCACGGCCCTATGGAAATACCCGCAAGCGGGTAGTTGGACGCCGATATGCAAGAGCGCCCGGAGCCCTCAGGGACGCAGTGCCTGCGGATTGCGGCGGCCGGCGACGTCCACTGCTCCGAGGCGGGCCGCGAGGAGATACACCGCTCGGTGGGGGCGCTCAACGGCATCGCCGATCTGGTACTGCTCGCCGGCGATCTGACTACCCACGGCGAGCCCGAGCAGGGCGCGGTCCTGGCCGACGCGTGCGCCGCGCTCGACGTACCGGTGTTCGCGGTCCTCGGCAACCACGACTGGCACGTCAACCGCCGCGATGAACTGGTGGCCGCGCTCGAATCGGGCGGGATCCACGTGCTCGATCGCAGCTGGCACGTATGCGAGGTGGCCGGCCTCGACGTCGGCATCGTGGGCCTCAAGGGCTTCGTGGGCGGCTTTCCGGGATCCCACCTGCCCGACTTCGGTGAGCCGTTGCTTCGCCAGGTCTACCACGAGACCACGCTCGACGTGCAGGCCCTCGACCGCGGGCTGCGCGAGGTGGCGCTGTGCCCGGCGCGGATTGTGCTGCTGCACTACGCGCCGACCGAGGCCACGATCGCCGGTGAGCCGCCGGGCATATGGGGCTATCTGGGCACGGATCGCCTCGCACCGCCGATC
Source organism: Solirubrobacterales bacterium (assembly GCA_019244395.1). Taxonomy (GTDB): domain Bacteria; phylum Actinomycetota; class Thermoleophilia; order Solirubrobacterales; family Solirubrobacteraceae; genus Palsa-465. Next base: position 3,822 of record JAFASQ010000335.1, read on the forward strand.
GCCGAGCACGAGCCCGATCTCGTGCTCCACGGGCACGCCCATGCCGGGACGTTCCAGGGCACGATCGGCAAGGTCCCGGTCTATAACGTGTCGGTGCCGGTGATCGCCCGCGACTTCTGGCTGTTCGAGCTGGATATCCGCTCGCCGGCGCACGCTCCGATCCACTGACGCGGTTTGACTCCGCGTCCGGGCGGCAAGTCTGCAGTTGACATGCCGAACGAGCCAATCGAATCCGGCAAGCCGCCGACTGGGTTTCCCGAGCCCCCGGGCGAAGATCCCGGGGATCGCACGGGCGACCAGAACCCGCATCACGTCCTGAACAATCCGGCCACCGATCCGGATCCGACGGAGTGGCCGGATCCTTACGACAAGCGGCCCGACCCACGCGACCCGGTCGATCCGGACGCAGAGCCGTTCGGTGAGGAGCCTCATCCGGCGACCGGCAGTCTGAGCACGAGCCAACCCCATCCCGCCCAGGATCCTGAGGCGGAGCCCTGGGAAGGACCGAAGCGAGACAAAGTCGACGAGTGACCTCGGGAGGGGGCCGCCCGGGGTCGTTAGCAGCGATCGGGCCCGGGTAGGCGCACGGCCATGACCAACTTCGGCTACACGATGATGTGCGAGCAGTCGCGTCCCGACCAACTGGTGCGGGACCTACAGAGGGCCGAGAAGGCCGGGTTTGACTTCTCGGTGATCAGCGACCACTACCAGCCGTGGCTTCCCTCGCAGGGCCACTCCGGCTACGCCTGGTCGATCCTGGGCGCCGCCGCTCAGGCCACCGAGCGGATCGGTCTCATGACCTACGTGACCTGCCCCATCCTCCGCTATCACCCCGCGGTCGTGGCGCAGAAGGCAGCCACCATGCAGATCCTGTCCGGCAACCGCTTCCGGCTCGGCCTCGGCGCGGGCGAGAATCTCAACGAGCACGTCGTGGGTCAGCGATGGCCGTCAGTCGGGGTGCGCCACGAGATGCTCCGCGAGGCGGTCGACATTATCGCCGCGCTGTTCGACCACGACCCGGGCGGCACGGTCAACTATCGCGGCGACTACTTTCAGGTGGAGTCGGCCAAACTATGGGACCTGCCCGACCGGCGGGTGCCGATCGGGGTCGCGGTGTCCGGGCAGGCTTCGTGCGAGCTGGCCGGCACGAAGGCGGACATGATGATCGCGGTCGAGCCGAGGGCGGAGCTCGGACAGATGTTCGACCGAGCCGGCGGTGCCGGCAAGTCGCGGGTGGGGCAGGTAGCGATCGCCTACGACCGCGACCGTGATGCCGCGATCAAGCGCGCTCACGAGCAGTTCCGTTGGTTCGGCCTGGGCTGGAAGGTCAACGCGGACCTGCCCAACCCCGACTCTTTCGAGAGCGCCACGCAGTTCGTGACGCCCGACCAGGTGGCCGAGGCGCTCTCGTGCGGCCCCGACGTCGACGAGCATGTCGAGGCGGTCAAAGCATTCATTGACGCCGGCTTCGACGAAGTCGCGATGGTGCAGATAGGCGCCGATCACCAGGAGTCGTTCACGACGTGGGCCGAGCAGGAGCTGCTGCCGGCGCTTCGTTCGCTGTAGTGGAACGTCTCGGCTAAGGGGCGGCTACCCGATGCGGTCGAGAAAACGGGAGGTCGCGTCGCACAGCCGCTGCAAAACGGCAATCGACCCGGCGAGGTCTCCGGCGACCTGGAGCCCATGATCGGCCCCGGGCAGCTCGAGCACGTGGATGGCACGCTCGGCTGGGATGGCGTGCCGGCGCCAGGTCGGATCTGCGCCGCCACCGGCCAGTAACACCGGCCGCGCGCTACGACCCAGCCCGTCGATCACCACGTTCTCGGTGAGAAGCGGCGTCAGCCAAACCGCAGGGAGGTCCCGGTCGGCGACCTCGCCCGCGAGCAGGCTGGCCAACGATTTCCCGATCACGACCACCTGATCTGAGTCGGCCGCGGCCTCGAGCGCCCGGTCGGTGCACCGCCGCTCCCAGTCGAGTGGATCCGCGTGTTCGCCGGGCTCGCCGAGCACCTCGAGCGCGCTCCACCCCCTGGCCATCGCCGCCTCGCGCGCGAACCACAGCGCCGGCGCCCGCGTCGGATAGGCGCGGCCCGGCAACAGCACCACCCAGCGTCTCGTCTCGCCGCCGTGGCGTAACGCCTGGCACGGGCCGAGATCGACTCGCTCCTCCACGGGCTGAAGCCTATGGCTTCACCGCAGCGGTATGGTCGGGCGTGCCGCGGGGCGAGTGGCGAGACCGGCGCGTGCCGGCGCGTGCTCACTTGGCGCGAGCCGGCGCGGTCAGCCCGGTTGCTTCACCGGTCCGGAGGGTCCGCTGCTTGACGGCCCTTGCACGATCGGCGGTGTGAGGAGTGCGGGGTTGTTGAGGTTCAGGAAGTCCATGATCGTGGCAGCATTGGCGTCGCGGTTGGTGAGCGCGGGCAGGTTCCACTTCGCCTCGATCGTGGCGAGGATCGACGTGTGGTCGTAGGTGATGTTCGTCACGCCGCCGGGTTTGCCGTAAGGCGAGACGACGACGGCGGGGACGCGCGGACCGTATGTGTCGTAGCCGCCGGGAGGGTCGGGCGGGGGGTCCGGCAGGATGTTGTCCGGGGGAATCGCCGGGGGCGGGGCGACGTGGTCGTAGTAGCCGCCGTGCTCGTCGTAGGTGTAGATGAGCAGGGTGCGGCTCCACTTTGGCGACTGCAGGACCGCCTCGACCACGCCGTGCGCCCACGCCTCGCCGTAATACATGTCCTGCGGGTCCTCCTCGGTCTCGCCTGTGGAAAGCGCGTTGAGGTTGACCCCGAGGAGCGCGAGGACATCCTGGACCGTGCCGGGGAGTCCAGCCACAGCGCTCGCAAGTGACGACAGCACGCCGACGCCCGGGTCGACGAAGCTGACCGCGGGGAGCGTGCCGGCCTGGCAGTCGTGGAAGAACTTGCTGATGCCCTGATGGTGACCGAGGTGCTTCAAGAGGATCGACGGAATGAGCAGTGTCATCGGGATGTCGGTGAAGTAGTCGCACCAGCTCACGTTGTGCTGAGACATCCGGTCGAAGATGGTGCCGTGCGGCGGGGGTGGGTCAAGTAGCGTGCTCGGGCTGGTCTCCGTGCCGCCCCACGCAGTTCCGGCGAGCAGGAACCGTCGGTTGGGATAGGTGGGACCGGGGACCGAGCAAAACCAGCGGTTGGCGAGCGTGAAGTTCTTGGCCAGCGAGTAGGCGAACGGCAACACCTCGGACGTGTAATAGCCCATCGGCTGTTTCGCTCCCGCCGACTTGACGAAGCCGTCCATCAGGCCGCCGTCGATCTGCGCGTGCGTCGCCTTCCAGCTCTGCGTGACGTTCTTTGCCTGCGCGGTGTTCTGGAAGGGGAATGACTTGACCTGGGCGCCCGTGCCCTTGATTCCGGGATTCGAGTTCGTCGCGTTGCCGGCGGCGTCGAAGGTCAGCCCGTCCACTTGAGGCGCGGAGCGCGACAGAGCACCGAGGAGGTTGTCAAGCGAGTGGTTCTCCATCATGACGACCACGAGATGGTCGAACGGCATGCTGTCGTTGACCGTTCCGATGGGCTTGTTCGGGAAGGGAAGGCTGCCTGCCCCACGCGTAGGGGACGGGGGGGCGGTATGTGCCATCAGCGCCACCCTCCGCGACCGGCTCCACGATGAGCATCGGCGCTGCTGATCATGTCAGCGATAGGTGATGATCCTGATGGCGTTGACCTTGACGAGGTTCTCGTCATCACCACTTTTTGGTCCCACACTGCGAATCAGCGGCACGACGGTGATGGTGATTTCCGCCACGGGCAGGATCCGGCGCAGCGCCTCGGTCGCGATAAGGACCTTCCGGCCGGGCGTGAGCGGGTGCCCGGGCCGCGGATCGAACGGATCACGTGGCTTGACGTCGCAATGCCCAACGTCGCCGAGGCACCCCCCGTGCCCGAAGATGAAGTAAGAGCCGGCGTAGCCGACCTCGCGCGCTCGAGGCGTTTGCTCGTCGGCCTCTGGGTTGTTCAGGAACACCCTTCCCTCATAGGATGATCCGGCGTGGTCGATGCCGAGGAACTCGATGTCGGCGCGGGTGAACTCGGCGTCGAGCTTCGAGGTGTCGAGCGTGGGGGCGGTGAACGGTCTAGCCATCGCCTCCGCCCTGCGGGCTTGCGCCGGCGATCGACGTGGTGACAGCGTAGTCGTAGCCGAGCCCGTTGATGTCGAGCACGTCGCGCACGACGTAGGAGAACGGGGCCAGGGGTTTGTCGAGGTAGTCGGGCGGAAGGTTGTTGATCCCCCACTTGAGCTGCCACAGATACCAGAGGCGGTCGATCATGGCGTGATGGGCCCAGAAGACCGGGTCGAACGCCGAGGTGGCAATGACGCCCATGTCCCCGCCGACGCCGTTGGCGTCGGTGCCGCCGGTCCAGCTGTGAATGTAGTCGTGCACGTTCTGCAACTGGGTCGTGAAGTCAGCGAATTGAGGCAAGGCAAGGATGTCATTGACGCTGAGATTGAGACCGAGCTCGGGATGGGCCTCGGTCATCGACGGGAGCTCGGAAGGGTCGCCGGGAAACCGGCGGGTGCGGCGAGCCGGGTCATCGGGCATGTCGGGCGTCGGGCCGCTGGCGAGCGGGTTGGGCTGTCCGTTGACCTCGGGGTCGGTGTACGACGGCGGGAGGCCGTGGTCGTGCGAGGCCTGCGAGGTCCAGTCCCACCAGGGGAGGATCGCACCGGGGTTCTGCTCGCGAGCGACGTGGTCGAAGCTTGCCAGGTAGGCGCGGTGCCAGGGGAGGAACAGGTCGTACACGAACTCGGTACCGCGGCCGGGCCCGACCCGAGCGTGATGCCAGCAGTCGTACCGGTTGAACCCGTGAATCTCGGCCCAGTACACCCAGCTCCGGTTGTCATTGGCGACGAAGGCCTGCATCTTGCCGTACGCGTCGCGCAGCGCGTCGACGTTTGCGTGCTCGATCTCTGGCCGGATGACCAGGTCAGCCACGCAAATGCCCCTTCACCGGACCGGAGCGCACAGGATTCACGAGGCAACCCTAGGGATTCCGGAAGCTCGGCGCAACCCGTGTTGCCCCGCTCCTGACACCGATCCTCCCCAAGATGTGAGCGTTGCGTCGCGTGCACGCCATGGCCGGCCGGGACCGAGGCGAAGGTCAACGACATTCACTGGCCGCATGTGACCGTCGGCACGCTGCGCAAGCGGTGAGGCAGTTCGCCGCTGCATTGTCTCAGTCCGCGATCGGGCTGAGCCGGTGAGCGGTGGAGCGCCACGTCTCCGACCTAGGCTCGCTCCCGGAACTCGCGGGTCAGCGCCATCGCCAATGGAGGCTGGCGTGCAGGCAGCGACAAAGCTGCCTAAACCTTCTCTAGTCTCTCTGCTCCCAGTGTAATTGATACTTACAGATCCGAGTCGGTCCGCGGGACTTGATTCACGAACGGTGGGGTCGTTAGGGTCGTGGCGCGTGGCGGAGTCCAAGCCAGTACCCCCGAGCGCGTTGCACCATTCGGGATCTAACCCCTGTGGCGGCGTGGTTTTGGATTGCATCGATCGGTATCAGGACCGCCGCCAACCGCTCTTAGCGTTGATGGAGAGCTTCTTCGCGCTCCTCCCGGGGCGCCAGCAGCTGCGGTTGGAGCCCGGAAGCCCTCCCCTTTCCCCGACGGCTGGTGGATGAGACAGTCCCCGGCCAACTCAATGGAGGTTGTGAATTGTCAACCACGCAAAGCAACGCGACGCCCGCCGTAGAGCCGGCCGCAACGTCCTCGGCCCAACTGGTTTCGCCTAACCAGTACCACCTCAGCGGCGGGGGTCTGACCATCAGCTACTTCCCGAACGGGCTAGGTCCGATCGGTCCCGCCGGGGCGACGCACTTCGTCTATCAAGACGCACATCGATCGCTGCGGTTCCCGGGAAGCGAGGTTCGGACCGACAACGTGCCGGACGTCGGCACCTTGGTCAGCGTGACGATCCAGGAAAGCATCGACGTCGGATCAACGAGCTTCACCCTGATCGTCCCTGCGGTCCGTCTGCCGCAAGGTTTCGGCGCCTCGGCTCATATCGTCACGGACGGGATCACGACGACCCACCGGATTTTGGCCGGAGCGATCGGGCACGCGCAGACCGAAACCTACGTGGTCACGCCTCTCGCCGGAATGGCCAGCGCGGGACCGCTTCCGCTCTAGGTCGGATCGGCAGAAACCGGCGCGGGCCGCTCGCGCACAAGCGCAGTTTGGCGCCGCCCCTCGTCGGGGTGGCGCCCGTGGCGCCCGCGGGGGTGCGTGCAATCCCGAGCGACGCGTGCCGGTCAGCCCCCCGGGTCCTCGGCCCTGCGAGAGGTTGAGGTGAGCGCGCCGACTGAAGTCGCCGCGCGTCCCCGATACCAATGCCGGAACTCCTGACGCGGGCGCGTCGAGACGCGCGCGCCGCCAGCGAAAGCGTGGAGCGGACGAGAACGATCTGGAACGCGCGGCCGGGCGATAAGTTGCCGGCCAAGGCCGATCGGGTACGTCACCCCACCAACCGACTTTCGTTGGCGATCGGCCGACGTCGTTCGGTGGCTCTTGACAGGCGATCTCCTACACCGTCACCGGCCCGGAACCGCCCTCCACCGGAGTCCGGAGCACAGCGCGAGGATCCGGGGTTGAGTACATGACGGTCAGCCTTTCGCCGTCGGCGGGCTGCGGCGGGCGGCCATCTGCTTGAGCATGGCGTCGTGGTTTCGGTCGAGCTCGGCTCGGGTTTCGGCGGCGATCACGGCGTTGTTGTGGATTGTGAGTTCGTTGTCCTGCTTCTGCTCGCCGGCGAGCGACCAGTTGGTTGATCCGCGCACCGTGTAGACACCATCGATGATGACGACCTTCATGTGCGAGATCGCGCCCTTGGTGGATTCGCCGATCGCAATCGAGTTGCCGATCAGGTCGTGCTGCCATTTAGCGAGAAGCTCGCGCTCGTGCACGCCGCCTGCCTGCGATCGGTCGAGGCTCATCTGGACGTAGACGTGTTCGTCTGCGAGCTTGGCGAGGAGCACGTCATTGAGCTCGGCGTCGTCGTACCCGTACATGTTCAGAACGATCGATTTCTGGGTCGAGCGCAGCAACGCAACGAGGACGCCGTGCACATCGTCGACGGGTGAGTAGAACGTCCGCACGTCGAGCGGGTAGCCGTCGAGGAACCGGCCGGCAGCCTTATATCGGCCGAGGTCGTTCCACTGAAACAGCGGAGGCTGCGAGGCGGGCTGTGCCGGCAACGGTGAAACCCTACCCTCCGGTGAAGCGCCTGTCCAACACGCTTCCGTCAAGGCCAGGATGGGCGCGCTGCTGCTCCACGTTCAGTGGGTATCACCCGGTGTCATGTCGCCCGGAGCCTATCGGGCGGGCGACAGTTGCACCCACCCGGCCCAGCGGCGGTCGCCGTCTACCAGCGAACCGCGAACAACTAGTCTGTCCTGCAGGGTAACTGCTGGATACCGCGCGACCGACGATTGTATTTCGCACGAGGTAATGACGCCGTGAGCAAGCTCAATGGCTACCCTATCGAACCAGGCAGCAGCGAAGGAACCATGACGTAGTCTGTTGAGTGCGGACGAGGTGAGGGCAGGAACCATGCGGTATCACC
>JAFASQ010000379.1 GCA_019244395.1 Solirubrobacterales bacterium
CCCAGTCGCGTGGGGTGCTGGCTTTCACGTTCATGACGCTGTGCGGTCACCACCCGTACGCGGTCGTTTTCGGCCTTCTTCGCGCCACGTCGGATACGGTCGTCGCCAGCCGAGTCCACGGTGCGACGGTGCTGCAGCATGTCCTGATTCCTGGAGCGCTGCATGCCCGTGGAGCGCTCGTCTATGCACCCCTGGCGGGTCCGCCGAGCGAGCTCATCGTGCGGCAGCCGGACGGCAAGCGGGTCCTCGACCAAAAGTTCCCGAGCAGCCGACCCTGTCCAGCGGGAGCGGTACTCGGCGTTATTTAGCCTGGATCCACGAAAGCGCCGGACAACCGGCATGAAGAAGGGAATGGAAGAGTCCTACGTCGAAGATCTAGCGAGTCACGATGGCCCTGCCCATGCGTTGGCGTTCCGTGAGGGGCGCAGCGAAGCGTTGGTGTCGGGGTGCGCGCAGGCCGGCTATTGCAGCCTCGAAATGGGCACGATTGGGGTGCCGACGCCCTGTGGATGAGCGGAAGGCAATACTGGTGGCGGCGTTTTCGCGAGTCGTTATCGGACCCCGCGGGGTCGGAGAACCCGTGCATGCGCGTGATCTCTTCATACTGAGAACCGGGAGATCTCACGGTCACCCGCCTGTCGTGATGGAGGGGCGGGTCGTGCGGGGAACGCCGTTGGCGGTAATCCCGTGATGGACGATCGTGAGAAGTCGGACGGTCTGGTAGTACCTGTGAAGCTGGCGAACAACGCCCAAGGCGGGGCGGCGGAGTCGGTGGAGGGAAGCGGACCGGCCAAGGGGAACACGACCGGCGAAACGCGCCCCGGACTCGGTGCCGGGCAAGGCGCGCCAAGCAAGCTGGATCGTGTGCGCCGAGTGGCAGCAACGGACAAGGAAGCGCGGTTCACCGCGCTCCTGCACCACGTCGATGTCGACCGCCTCAGGTTGGCGTACTTTGCGCTTCGGCCGAAGGCGGCGCCGGGGGTGGACGGGGTCACGTGGGTCGAATACGGGCTGGATCTCGAGGCGAACCTTCGTGATCTCCACGCCCGGGTTCACAGGGGCGCATACCGGGCGAAGCCGTCGCGGAGGGTGTTCATCCCGAAAACCGATGGGCGGCTGCGGCCGCTCGGGATCGCCGCGTTGGAGGACAAGGTCCTGCAGCGGGCGGTGGTCGAGGTGCTGAACGCGATCTATGAGACGGACTTTCTCGGGTTCTCCTACGGGTTTCGGCCGGGGCGCAGCCCGCATCACGCGTTGGATGCGCTCGCTGCCGGGATCGTGGGCAAGAAGGTGAACTGGGTGCTCGACGCTGATTTCAGCGACTACTTCTCCAGCCTGGACCATCAGTGGCTGGTCAAGTTCTTGGAGCACCGGATCGCGGATAGAAGGGTCCTGCGGCTGATCCAGAAATGGCTGGCCGCGGGGGTCATCGAGAACGGGTCGTGGACGACGTTCGACGACGGCGTTCCGCAAGGGGCATCGGCATCTCCGTTGCTCGCGAACGTCTACGCGCACTACGTCCTCGATCTCTGGGCCCATCAGTGGAGGACTCGGCACGCGCAGGGTGATGTGATCCTCGTGCGGTGGGCCGATGACTTCGTGGTGGGGTTCGAGCACCGGGAGGACGCCGAGCGATTCTGGGCGGAGCTTCGCGACAGGCTCGCGACGTTCGGTCTGGAGCTGCATGCTGAGAAGACGCGGCTGATCGAGTTCGGGCGCAACGCCGCTCGCGACCGTCAGGCGCGCGGCCTCGGCAAGCCTGAGACGTTCCAGTTCCTCGGATTCACGCACGCGTGCGACAAGACGAGGAAGACGGGACGGTTCAAACTGCGGCGGATCACCAACTCGAAACGGATGCGCGCCAAGCTGCTCGCCGTCAAACGCGAGATGGCCCGGCGGATGCACCTGCCCATCCCAGAACAGGGCGCCTGGCTCGCCAGCGTCCTGCGCGGGCACTACGGCTACTACGCGGTGCCTGACAACATCGAGGCGCTCCGCGCCTTCCGCGAAGGGATCATCCGGCACTGGATGCGGACGCTTCGGCGCCGCAGTCAGAAACACCGGATGTCGTGGCAGCGGATGGGGCTCCTCGCTGACCGATGGCTACCTCAACCGCGCATCCTGCACCCCTGGCCCGAGCAGCGGTTCGCCGCCATCACCCAAGGCAGGAGCCCAGTGCGGTAGTCCCGCACGCTGGGATCTGCGCGGGGGGCGGCCAGCAACGGCCGTCCCTACCGCAACCGAGTGACTGTGTGAGTTCGCCGGCTCGGTCGGATTGGGAGCGTGACTGGGGGTGTGATGGTCGCGGGCCGCGGTCGCTGGGCGGGGACGTTTCCGCGGAGTCGTTTTTGGGTGTTTTTCGCGCGCCGATGACCGCGCCGGTGTCGGCGGCGGGGTCTGCAGGCCGGCGTGGTCGTGGTCGTCGGTCAGACGAGTGCGGGCAGCGCGCGTATCCGGGCAAGCGCGCGAATGAAGTCGTGTTGCCAGGGCCAGCGGGCGGGGAGGTGCAGCGTCCATTGGCGGGCGGTGCGGGTCAGTCGGCCGGGTATCTGCAGTAGTCGGCGACGTAGTGTGCGGGCGGCGCGGACGGTCTGGCCAGGCAGTCCGATCAGGGCGGTCCACCGGGTCAGGTTGTGGGCGATGCAGCTGATGACGGTCCAGGCGCTGTTGGCGGCGAACTGGCCGGAGGGGAAGTGCTGAAGCGCCTGGTCTTTGAGATCGCGGATCGTGAGCTCAACGACGGCGTGCTGGCGGTGCTCGGCCTCGACGATTGTGATGTCATCGGTGCGGTTAGTGAGGAATGGGAAGTAGCGCCAGTCGGGCCACAGTTCGGCTTGCGCGCCGATCAGGCGGGTGCGGCGCACGATCATCCGCTTGCCTGAAAGCGTGGTCTCAGCGATCTGCGCCTCCCCGTCCTCGGGATAGTCCTCGAGCGTGATCCAGGTGGACTCGGGGATCTCGGCGATCCGCTCAGGCACGCCCGTCTGCACGCGGATGCTGATCGAATACAGCCAGTCGGCCTGCTCCAGCCGCTTGATCAGCGTGTTGTTCCAGAACGAGGAGTCGGGCCGGAGCAACTTCTCGCCCGTGGCGCCGGCGCGCTTGACGCGGGCGATCAGCTCATCGACGAATCGGACCGCGCCGCGACTTGAGTTGGCCTTGCCCTGCCGCAGCCGAACGTGCAGCACCTCGCCGCTGTCCGCCCGTGAGGCGAGGATCGGGTGATACCCACGCTTCTTGGTGTACCCGAACCCGACCCCCTGCTTCTGGTAGCCATGCACCTCGCCGATGAAGCTGTCGACGTCGACCACCAGGCGCTCCTTTCCGGGGCCGGCGCCGGCCCGCCACGCGCGCGTGATCGTTTCGCCGAGCAGCTGGTCGAGCTGACGGACATGCCCGAAGGTGAACGCGCGCAGGAACGTCCCCAACGTCGAGGGGGCCGGCAGCCAGCCGCCCAGCAACCGCCGCGTGCGACCCGCCCGCAATAGCTCGCAATCATCGATCGAGTCGGCGCCCAACAGCTCGCGTAGATCAGCCCCATCACCTTGCGGCCCGCGTTAGCCGCTCCCGGTCGATCACGCCGCAACCGCACCAGCCGCCCCGCGAGACGCTCGATCCCGACCCTGTCGGCGAGCGTCGCGACCAGCGCGATGCCCGCGTCCGAGACCACCCGCTCGTCGTCAAAAACGACCTCAACGGCGTCCGGTCCGACGGCTTCGTCATCATTCACCAAACGAGTGACCTCCTGACACCGGCCCCCAACTGCCCTCACAGTTGTGAAGAAGGCCTGCTCAGGAGGTCATTTAAATTCCAGCCTCGGACGGAACCCGACACCTATCCGGTGGATCCAGGCTTAGATCCAGAGCGCATCGCGCGATCGCCGCCTTCTGCACCTCTGGCGAACAGCGCGCCGGAACAAACGCAGACTGTCCCTCTCACGACGAGTTGCGCGGGCTGCAACATGGCCCCGGCTCATGTAAACGACGGGTGCTCCCCTAACGATCGTCGGCCCGCGGATTCGCTGAGGTTCTCGATGATGCCGATCAGTTCTTTGGGCCCGTAGCCGTGTTGGCGGGCGAAGGTGATGAGCTGCTGGGCGCGGGCCGTCACGGCGCCGCGTTCGGGCGTGCCGGCGACGGTGATCCCGCGCCCGCGGCGGAATTCGAGGAGCCGTTCGTCGCGTAGGGTCCGCAGGGCGCGCAGCACGGTGTTGCTGTTGACGCCGATCACTGCAGCGAGGTCTCGGGCGGGGGGCAGCCGCTCGCCCGACTTGGCCTCGCCCTCGGCGATCGCGCGGCGAATCTCCGCGGCAACCTGCTGATAGAGGGCGGTGTCGTCGTGCTCGTTGATCTTGACACCCAACATGATGCTAGTTACGTTATCACCATGATGCACGGATCGGGAGCCGGCGAGGTGGTAGTCGCCCCGCCGTCACGACCGCCGGAGCAGGACGAGCTTGAGGCGCTGATCGAGGAGGCACGCGAGCGTGCGCGACGCCGGCGCCGCCGTTGCGGAGTGGTGCTCGCGCTCGCAGCGGCCGCGCTGGGCGCCTTGTTCTTTGCGCTGGCCGGTCGCGGCGCCTACGGTCCCATTACCTGGCTCAACGCCCGGGACATCGTGCTCGCGCCGGAGCAGATTCCGGGGCCCGGATCGGGCCCAAGCGTCGCTCAGCGATCCGGCCAGCGCTCGTGCTCGACGCTCCCCGCCGCGGACGCGTGCCTCGTCGTGATTCATCTCACAGGGGCAGGCCATTCTCCCGGCGTCCGCCTTGTGATCCTCCCGAACGTCTACCGGCAGATAGCTGCGCTGGC
>JAFASQ010000385.1 GCA_019244395.1 Solirubrobacterales bacterium
CCACCGTATTCAGGTCGAGCGCCGAGCTTCGCCGTTTGAGCGCGCTCGACAGACGTCCGAGCTAAGACCGTCGCCCGCCGGCGGGCGCGTCGCGCGAAACCTCGAGATCTGTCGACTGGGCATCAGGTTGGGGGTCTCATTTGATGCCCAATTCTGATGCCCAATTTGACATTACGGCCACTCGGAGGCGATCGGGCAACAAAAAACCCCCCGATTTGGAGGGCTTTCTTTGATGGAGCTAGCCGGACTCGAACCGGCGACCTCCTGGGTGCGATCCAGGCGCTCTCCCAACTGAGCTATAGCCCCGGGCGGCGGCAGATGCCGCGCGGTTGTCGGAGAGTGTAGCCCTGGGTCGGTGGCGAGCGCCCGACCCGGCAAGACCATGTGCGCATGCGTAAGGGGCGGAAGGCGCTCGGTTGGACGATCGCCTGAATTGCGGAGCCCGGATCCGTCGAGCGATATGGGGCGCGGTTGGAGAAGCTCCGTGTGCCCAGGACCGATGGACGCGGCGTCCTGCGGATCACGGCCACCGTCGCCGAAGGCCGGGCAGAAGGAGGAGGCAGTCGCTAATGCTGAGGCCGCCCTTTACGAGGCGAAGCGGCGAGGCAAGAACTGTACGGTCGGCGCGGGAAACTCGAGCGGCGAACGCGCCGAGGGGCGGGTACGCTTAACCCATGGGCCTACTCGATGACGCCATCCGCGAGCACCTTGACCTCAAGCGCCGGCGCGGCGCCGATCCGACTGAGATCGAGCGCGCCGAGCGCGAGGCGCTTGGTCCGGTCCGGCGCGGTCCCGAGGTGAGCGGCGGGGACACCCCGCCACCCGCGCCGGCGGACGAGGCGGAGGCTGATTACTCGTCCACGGAGTCGGAGCAGTGGGAGCCTTTTGAGGAGGATCCCGAGCTGCGAGAGAGTGAGGAGGAGCATGACGCGCTCCCATACGAGCCGGCACGCGCACCCCAGGGCGACCCGTTGATGGAGGATGAGCCATTTGCCGGCGAGGCGGATGCGGCCCCGTCGCCCCATCCCGCCGACCGCTCCCCGGCTCCCGAGTCCGACGCCAGCCCCACGCCGCACCCAACCGATCCTGCGTCGCCCGGCCGCCATTCCGAAGATTCCCCGTCGCACCTGGACCAGGAAACCGAGGAGTACGAGCTCGAGCCTGAGGGCGAGGCGGCTGACGACGTCCTCGAGACAACTCCGGAGTTTCTTCAGGACGCCCCCGAGCACGACCGTCTCTGGTTCGAACAGCGCCCGCCGCGCGATTTCGACTTCGACGGCTGACGTCTAGACTCGCTCCGGATCGGGGCCATAGCTCAGTTGGGAGAGCGCCTGCTTTGCACGCAGGAGGTCACGGGTTCGAATCCCGTTGGCTCCACTCCGAAATTGCCTGCTAATGGGGTGGTTTCAGTAAGCGTTCAGTTCCTGCGGCCTCAGGCGAGGGCGGGGAATGGATCGCCGCGGGTATGGGCGATGATGAGGTCGCTGAGGTAGGTGAATAGTGAGCGGCGCTGCTGGCGGCGGGTGGCGGCGGCTGAGAGCGCGCGTTCGGCGAATCGCTCACCGTTGTTGCTTTGGGTGCCGAGCGAGACTTTGCGGTGGATGACCGGCGCGCGGAGCGCGCGCTCGGCTGGGTTGTTGGTGGGCTCGACCCCCTGGACGGTGACGAACGTCCAGAGCGCGGGCCAGATCTTGAGCAGGTTGTTGGCGAACTGCCGGTGCCAGCGATTGCGTGCCTTCTTCGGCGACGCCTGGTCGAGTAGCGCGCGCAGCTCGGTCTGGATTGGCGCGATCTCGGCTTGGAGCTTGCGGCGGTCGTGGTGCTCGTGCTGGTAGGCCCGCCAGGCGGCGAACACGCGGCGGGTGAGCTTTAGGCCTTGCTCGCCGAAGGTCTGCTGCTCGCCCAGCCCGTCGGTGTGGCGGCGGAAGTCGCGCTGTAGATGCGACCAGCACACTTGACGCTGGTGGGGATCGAGATGGCTGTAGCCGTTCCAGCGGTCAGAGACCAGGATCCCTGAGTAGGCGCCGATGAGCGCGGTGAACTGCTCGCGGTTGCAGTGCTGGGCGATCTGCAAGAACGTTGCCTCCGGGGTGGTCGCGGTCCACAGCGCGCGCCCCTCACCGCGTGTGCGCCAGCCGGTCTCATCGACATGCACCGCGTTCTGGTCCAGCACCCAGTCCTGCAACTGGCAATGTGGGCCAGCCAAGGCGTCCGAGGCGCGCTGGCAGATCGCATCGACCGCGCCACTGGACAGCGTCACGCCGAACAGATCTAGGGCCAGCTCGCAGATCCCGCGGCGGGAGATCCGATGCCGGGCGATCAGCGTCACCACCGCCGCTTGCAATCTGGGCCCGAACGCAGAGGAGGCGAGCAGCTCAGGCACCGGGCGCTGGTCCTGGCGCGACAGTACCGGCAGCGCAGCTGATGGGTGCGATGCTCGGTCACGATCACGCTGATCGGCGGCAGCTCAAAGACCTGGTGGCGGCCGAACCGCCCGGCCGCACGGCGCTGCTCATCATCAAACCAGCGCCCGCATCCGCCACACGCATCCGGGTAGTGATCGACGATCTCATCCACCTGATCCTCCGGTTTGAGATCGCGACCCGCACCCCGATGGCCGGGCTGCCCACCCTGCGCGCGGCGCTCGCGCTCCCGGCGCATCAACTCCTTGGCCTTCGCACGCGCCTCCGCCCGCCGCTCAGCCCGCGTCTTGGGCGGATCGCTCGACGGCGGCTTGGAACTGGTACGCGAATCCTGGCGCGCTTGCTCCTCCAGCCGCTTCAGCCGATCCTCGTGCTGCCGGGCCGTGCCCGCCAGCTCAAGAATGAACTTGACACACGCCTC
>JAFASQ010000451.1 GCA_019244395.1 Solirubrobacterales bacterium
CGCGGCCGGCACGACCGCCGCGGCGGGTCTCGGGACCGGCGCGTGGAACGGGCGCCCCCGGGAAATCAACCGGTTCCGGTACGGCAGCGGTTTCGCCACGGACCGCCGCGGCTGCCCGATCCGCCGCGATCGCCGTGCCGCTGCATCCGCCGTTCAGATGGAAGCGCACTCCGAAGCCGGCGGTCCGGCGCCGCCGCGCGTCCAGCCCGGTCCACCGCGAACGGACGGGCCAACTGCCGGTCGGGCTGGCTCGCCGGATCGCGTCGTTCGCCGCTGCCCTGCCCGACCATTCCTGGCTTGACCGGGTCGTTCGCGGGCGGGCGTGGATTCCGCTGCTCGGCGTCCTCCTGGCCGGGATCGTGACGGCTCAAGTCGAGATCCTGAAGCTGGGGGCGAGCATGGGTCGGGCGCTCGAGCAGACGACGACGCTCACCGCTCAGAACGAGCAGCTGCGCGGGAGCGTGGCCCAGCTCGCCGACGGCCAGCGGATCGAACGGCTGGCCGGTGCGATGGGACTGGTGCTTCCGCCGCCCGGAGCGGTCGGGTATCTCGCCGCCAGACCAGGCGATGACGTGAGCGGCGCCCTCGGCAACATCCACGCGCCGGATGCCGCCGGCTTCGTCGCCATGTCGCCCAGGAACGGCGCCCTCGTGACCGGTCAGGGCACCTCGACGTTGCCGCCGACTCCCGGCGCGCCGGCGCCATCGTCATCCGGGACGACGAGCTCAACCGGCTCGATCTCGGGCACGCCGAGCACCTCGGCAACCACGACGATCGCCACGACGGCAACCACGATGGCAACCACGGCGGCGCCGTCCGCGGCGGGGGTGCCCAGCACAAGCTCGTCTATCGGAGCGGCCCCTTCGCAGTCTCCTTCGAGCTCGTCAGCGCCCCCGGCACCACCGTCCGCCGCCAGCACCTCGCAGGCGCCCGCGGCGGCGCCGGCGCCGACGGGCCCCGCGACGGGCGCGGCAGCGATAACGCCGTCCGGGACGGCGCAGCAGAGCGGTGGGGGATAGCGCGCTTGGCCCTGATCGACAAGCGCATCGGAATCCTCTTCATCGCGTTCGTCAGCCTGCTCGGGCTCGCCCTGGCGCGGGCGGCGTATCTCGGATCGGTCCGCGCCGGGGCCCTCGGGCGGGCCGCCGCCACGCAGCAGGTGAGCAACGTGATCGTCCCGGCTCCGCGGGGCGCGATCACCGACCGCACCGGTGCCGAGCTGGCGATCAGCCAATCCGCCGACGATGTGGTCGCCGACCCGTACCTGATCAAGAACCCGGTCTCGGCGTCGGCGGAAATCGCGCCGCCGCTGGGCATGCCCCAGCTCACCGTATTTCGGCTGCTGACCAAGCCGCACACTGGCTTCGTCCTCCTTGCGCATCTGGTCCCCTCCGCGCGGGCAGCCGCGATCGCCAACCTGCACATCGCGGGAATCAACCTGATCCCTCAGATGCGACGAACCTATCCACGCGGAGCCGAAGCCGCACAGGTCGTCGGTCTCGTGCACGGCGCCGGTGACGGCGCCAGCGGCATCGAGTACCGCTACAACGACGTTTTGAGCGGCACGAACGGGCTGCGCCGGATCGTCAGCGACGCGATCGGCCAGCCGATCTCGATCGACGACGTCCATCCAACGGCCCCGGGTAAGACGGTGGCGCTGACGATCGACTCGAGCCTTCAGCAGGAGGTCGAGCGCGTCATGGCTCAGGTGGGCAGCACCTACTCACCGAAGAGCGCCACCGCGATCGCGGTCGATCCGGGCACCGGCGCGATCCTGGCCCTGGCCAACTGGCGCTCGGCCACGAGCGGAAACTCGAGTACGACGGGGCCGGAAGACCTGGCGATCGGCCTCAATTATGAACCCGGCTCGACGTTCAAGGCGATCACGGTGGCCGGGGCGCTCCAGGATGGGCTGGTGACGCCCGATTCGACGTTCGACATCCCGCCGGTTCTCCAGTTCGCCGACCGCCAGATCCACGACGCCGAGAGCCACGGCTACGAGATGCTCAACGTCGCCAACATCCTCAAGAAATCGAGCAACATCGGAGCCGACCTGATCGGGATGAAGCTCGGAGCGAAGCGCTTCGACTACTGGGTGCACCGGTTCGGCTTCGGCCAGGCAACTGGGGTCGACCTTCCCGGCGAGCAGAGCGGCATCGTCCAGCGCTGGTGGAACTACTCGGGCTCGTCGATGGGGAACCTGCCATTCGGTCAGGGCGAATCGGTCACCCCGATGCAGATGATCGCGGCGTACTCGGCCATCGCCGACGACGGCATCCTCCGCGCCCCACACATCGTCCGGTCGGTCGGCGGGAAGTCGGCGTCGCTGCCGCGCGGACACCGGATCATCTCACCGACCACCGCGACGGAACTCCGAGACATGCTCCGGGGCGTGTTCGCCGACGGCGGGACCGCGTCCGGAGCCGAGATCCCCGGCTACGACATGGCGGGCAAGACCGGAACGGCAAATATCGCGATCGGCGGCCACTACTCCGACAGCGCCTATGTCGCGTCGTTCATCGGCATGGTCCCTACCGACCGCCCCCGGCTGGTGGTGGCCGTGGTCGTCAACCAGCCACAGGGATCGATCTTCGGCGGCTCGGTGGCGGCGCCGGCGTTCCAGCAGATCGTCGGTTGGGCGGTGCCTTACTTCGGGATTCCGCCGCGCTGAATCGGAGTCCCGGCCGCGCCGCCTCGCGAGCGCGTCGGCCAGGCGCTGGCCCGCCGGGTCGCGGCCGCGCCTCCGAGCTGGCGCCGCAGCACCGCCAGGCGCTCGTCCCACTCGGCGCCGACTGCCGTCATCCAATCGACCGCCTCGGAGAGCGGGGCGGGGGTGAACTTGTAGCGAACCTCGCGCCCCGAACGCGTTCGGTCAAGCAGGCCGGCGTTGGTCAGGGCGTTCAAGTGCTTGAGGACCGCCTGCCGGGAGATCGGCAGCTGGGCGGCGAGCTCGGTGGCCGTGGTGGCGGGATGCTCGGCGATCGCCGCGAGAAGCGCCCGGCGGGTCGGGTCCGAGAGCGCGCCGAACACCGCGCTGGCGCGGTCCTCCATGCCGGCACCGCGTCCACGGGCAGTGCGTTCCTCAGCGCCTGGGCGCGTCACGCCGCCACGAGCGCCGGTCCATAGGTGACCCCGCCTGGGCCGGGCAGCGGCACTCCGACCAGGTCGAGCACCTCGAGCGGCCGGGTCTCGACGATGCGCAGACGGGTGCTGTCCTGGTGCTCCTCGATCCGCAGCTCGACCCGGCTAGCCGGCTCCTGGTCGACCGCCCACCAGAAGCTCAGCCGATCAGGGGCCGATACGTCCTCGACCCAGCCGCTCCTGATCCGCCCGCTCGTGACGAAATGAGCATCGCCGCCGGGACGCAGGTCCAAGTTGACGCGATCGGCGAGCCAGCCGTCGCCGGTAACGGCCTCCCAAACCGCCTCGGGCGTGGCCGGAAGCCACAGCTCGCGCTCGATCCGCTCGGTCATGGGTGCCTCCTCGTTTGCCTGTCGCTCCGGCTACTAGCAACCAAATGGTTGCGCGTTTGCTAACGTGATTCCTGCAACCGCACGGTTGCACCTTAGCAGACCGACAGGAGGATTCCATGCCACTCGTTCCCATGGTCGTGGAGCAGACCGCCCGAGGCGAGCGCTCCTTCGACATCTACTCGCGACTGCTCAACGACCGTGTCGTTTTCCTGGGCGGACAGGTCGATGAGGAGAGCGCCAACCTGATCGTCGCCCAGCTCGTCCACCTCGAGTCCGACGATCCCGACAAGGACATCCACCTGTACATCAACTCCCCCGGCGGCTCGATCTACGCCGGCCTGGCGATCTACGACACGATGCAGTTCATCCGGCCGGCCGTGCAGACCATCTGCTACGGCGTCGCGATGTCGATGGGCTCCCTGCTGCTCGCCGGCGGAGCGCCTGGCAAGCGTCTGGCGCTGCCCAACAGCCGGATCCTGATCCACCAGCCGTCGGGCGGATTCGAGGGCCAATCGAGCGACATCGAGATCCACGCCCGCGAGGTGCTGGCGCTGCGTGCCCGGATCGACGAGATCTACGCCGCGCACACCGGCCAGGAGCTCGAGCGGGTCCATGCCGATATGGAACGCGACCGCTACTTCACCGGTTCGGAGGCGGTGGCCTACGGCCTGGTCGATCGGGTGATCGAGCATCGTGAGCTGGCGCGTGGCGCTCGCGGCTTCGGATCCGGCTAGGGCTCGGGCAACCGGGCGGGTACGGAACGACGGCCGTCACAGGTACGGGACGACGCCCGTCACAAGTACCCTTGCGCGCCATGCGCCTCGACCGTCTCTTCGCCCGCGTGCCGCCTGGTGCGCGCGATCTGGAGATCACCCGCCTGGCCTACGACAACCGCAGCGTGGGGCCGGGGACGCTGTTCTTCTGCGTCCCGGGCTTCACCCGCGACGGCCACGAGTTCGCGCCAGACGCGATCGCGCACGGTGCGGTCGCGCTGGTCGTCGAGCGACCTCTGAACCTGGGCGTGCCCGAGGTGCAGGTGCCGAGCGTCCGCACGGCCATGGCGTCGGCCGCCGCGGCTTTCTACGGCGATCCCACCGAAATCTTGCAAACCGTCGGGGTAACCGGGACCAATGGCAAGACAACCACCGCGTTCCTGGTCCACGCGCTGCTCGAGGCGGACGGACGCCAAACCGGGCTGCTGGGCACGGTCAAGAGCATCATCGGCGGCTCCGAACGAGCGGTGGAGCGCACCACACCCGAGGCGATCGAGCTGCAGCGGACGTTCCGCGAGATGCTCGACGCCGGCGACAGGGCGTGCTCGATGGAGGTCTCCTCGCACGCGCTGGAGCTGCACCGGGCCGACGGAATTCACTTCGCGGCGGCGATCTTTACCAACCTGACCCAGGACCATCTCGATTTCCACGGGACGATGGACGAGTACTTTCAGGCCAAGCGGCGGCTCTTCGCCGACGCCCGCCCGCGCCAAACGATCCTCAACGTCGATGACGTCTACGGCGCCCGCCTGGCCTCGGAGCTTTCCCACGCGGCGACCTTCGCAGTGGATCGTGACGCGACATACCGGGCGAGAGACCTAACCACTGACCTGACTGGGTCACGATTCACGGTCGACGGTCCCGATGGCGAGGTCGAACTGCGCTCCCCGCTGCCCGGGCGGTTCAACGTCTACAACGTGCTCGGAGCGCTCGCCGCGGCGCGCGCGCTGGGCGTGCCCCTCGACACGGCACTCGCCGCGATCGAGACCGCGGGGCACGTGCCCGGGCGATTTCAGCCCGTGGACGCGGGGCAGGAGTTCGCGGTGCTTGTCGATTACGCCCACACTCCCGACTCGCTCGAGAACGTGCTGCGCGCGGCCCGCGGCCTGCTCGCCGACACGCCCGGCCAGAGCGGCCGCGTCCACGTCGTGTTCGGCTGCGGCGGCGACCGGGACCGGGGGAAGCGGCCGCTGATGGGGAAGATCGCCGCTCGGCTGGCCGATCGCGTGATCGTCACCTCTGACAACCCGCGCTCGGAAGATCCGGAGGCCATCATCAGCGAGATCCTGGCCGGGGCGGGCGCCGGCGTGGAGCACGACGCCGATCGCCGCCAGGCGATCAACACCGCTATCGGCGGGGCTAGAGCGGGCGACGTCGTGGTGATCGCAGGCAAGGGCCACGAGCAGGGTCAGGAGTTCGAGGGCGGGAGAAAGATCCCGTTCGACGACGTGACCGTGGCCCGCGAGGCGCTCGCGGGCCAGCCCGCCGCCCGGTAACCACGCGGCCAGGCTAACCGCCCGGCCAGCCGAGTACTCTCCCCGAGGCAAGAGCATGAGGACCTGGACACCCGAGCAAGTCGCACGGGCGGCCGGTGCCCGCCTCGTCTCCCCACCGCCCACGAGCACGGGTCCCGAGCGCGCGATCATCGATTCGCGCGAGGCCGGCCCCGGGACGCTGTTCGTCGGCCTGGTAGGTGAGCGTGCGGATGGGGGCGCCTTCGCCCCGCAGGCACTCGCCGCCGGCGCCTGGGGCGTACTGACCACGCCGGAGCATGCCGAGGCGGCCCGCTGCGCTGTGCCCGGAGCCCTGATCGCCGCCGAGAACCCGCTCGCGGCGATGCAGCGCCTCGCCACCGCCTGGCGGCGCGCGCTGGATGTCAAGGTGATCGGCGTGACCGGTTCGACTGGCAAGACATCCACCAAGGACCTGCTGCTGGCGATCCTCGCGCCGCATCGACGGACGGTCGCCTCCCGCGCCAACTTCAACACCGAGATCGGCCTCCCACTCGAGATTCTCGCTGCGCCGGCCGACACCCAGGTGCTCGTTCTGGAGATGGCGATGCGGGGCGCCGGCCAGATCGCCGAGCTGGCCGCGGTGGCCGAGCCGGAGGTGGGGGTGATCGTGAGTATCGGGCCCGTGCACCTCGAGCTGTTGGGCTCGGTCGACGCGATCGCCGCGGCCAAGGCCGAGCTGATCGCTGGGCTCAAACCGGGAGGCACCGCTGTCATCCCGGCGGACGAGCCGCTTCTCGAGCCGCACCGGCGCGCGGACCTCGAGACGGTCACGTTCGGCGCCGGCGGGGACGTCCGGCTCCTGCGCTCCGCCGAGGAGCGCGTCGAGATCGACCTGGCCGGCCGGTCCGTCGTGCT
This sequence comes from Solirubrobacterales bacterium, assembly GCA_019244395.1. GTDB lineage: Bacteria > Actinomycetota > Thermoleophilia > Solirubrobacterales > Solirubrobacteraceae > Palsa-465. The sequence goes on from JAFASQ010000451.1 coordinate 6,616, forward strand.
CGAAGTGTCCTTCACGCAGGCCCATCTGCGCCGGAACCTCCTCGCGGCGGCGGCCGCCGCCCGGGCCGTCGGAGTGCTACCGGAGGGGCGCGTCGCCCTCGAGCTGTCGCCCGGCCGCGGCCAGCGGACACCGCTACCGGGCCGGGTGACCTTGATCGATGACTGCTACAACGCCAACCCCATGTCGATGCGTGCCGCCCTCGAGGACCTGGCCGAGACCGCGACGCGGGCCCAAGGGGCCCGACCGGTGGCCGTCCTCGGAGACATGCTCGAGCTCGGCCCGCGCGAACGCGACTATCACCGTGAGCTCGGCGAGGAGGCCGAGCGCGCCGGCGTGCAGGAATTGATCACGGTGGGGCCGCTGGCCGCGACGATCGCCGAACGGTTCGACGGAACGGTGCACTCAGTCCATGACGCCGCCGCTGCCGCCGACTTGGTGCCAAGGCTGATCCGCCCCGGCGACGTGGTGCTGATCAAGGCATCGCGCGGCGTGGGGCTAGAGCTCGTGTGCCACGCGCTGAGCGCCCACAGGCCGGCACCCGACCCGGCCATCACGCCCGCCGGGGCAGGCGCATGATGGGCTCTGTCTCCGGACGTGTGCTGATCGCCGGCACCGCCGCGCTGCTGCTCTGCCTGTTCCTGAGCCCGAGGTTCATCGAGTTCCTGCGGCGGCGCGAGTTCGGCCAGAACATCCGCGAAGAGGGACCCGAGGGCCACAAGACCAAGGCGGGCACGCCGACGATGGGCGGGATCATCATCGTGGTCGCTTTCTCGATCCCGTTCCTGATCCTGTCCAAGCGGGGCCCGGCAGCGCTCGCCGTATTCGGCGCGACGATCGCCTGCGCGCTGCTTGGCTTCGCCGACGACTACACGAAGATCGTCAAGCGCCGCTCGCTGGGGCTGCGTGGGAGAACCAAGCTGGTGGTGACGATCGCGATCTCGCTCGGCCTGTGGTGGGTCGCCACCCAGAAGGCGGGGGTGAGCGAGACGATCAGTATCCGGTTCGTCGACGTCAGCGTGGACCTCGGCCCGCTCTACCCGGTGCTGATCTACCTGGTCGTCGCCGGCACGACCAGCGCGGTGAACCTGACCGACGGGCTCGACGGGCTGGCCGCCGGGTGCGCCGCGATCGTCCTGCTGGCCTACATCGGGATCACGTTCATCACGCTCGGTCAGTCGGACCTGACGCTGCTCGCCGCCTGCCTGGTCGGCGCCTGCATCGGCTTTCTGTGGTTCAACAGCTTCCCCGCCAGCATCTTCATGGGCGACACGGGCTCGCTCGGAATCGGCGGCGCGATCGCCGGGCTGGCGGTCATGACCGACACCGAGGTGCTGCTGATCCTGCTCGGCGGGATCTTCGTGATCGAGGCGCTGTCGGTGCTCATCCAGGTGTTCTCGTTCCAGATGTTCCGCAAGCGGGTGTTCCTGATGGCGCCGATCCACCACCACTTCGAGCTGCAGGCTTGGTCGGAGACCAAGATCATCCTGCGCTTCTGGATCGTCGCCGCCGCCTGCGCGGCGATCGCCTTCACGGTGTACCGCCTGAGCATTCGTGGGTAAGCCCCGTCCGCCGCTCCCGCCCGGGCCGTACCTGGTGGTGGGATTGGCGCGCTCGGGCGTGGCGGCCGCCCTGGCGCTGCGAGCGCAGGGCGCCGAGGTGATCGGCGTCGACGCGGGTAGATCAGACCGCTCCGGGCTCGCGGAGGCGGCGGGAAGGCTTCGCGAAGCGGGCGTCGAAGTACGGCTAGATGCGTCAGGCGTCGATCTTGCCGCCCGCGCCAGGACGCTCATCAAGAGTCCCGGCGTACCCCAGGACGCGCCCGTGTTGGGCGCCGCGCGGGCGCGCGGCAGCACGGTGCTCGGAGAGCTCGAGCTGGCCTGGCGGCTCATCACCAACCAGTTTGTGGCCGTGACCGGGACCAACGGAAAGACCACCACCACCGAGTGGATCGGCCATGTCCACCGCGAGGCCGGACTGCCGGTCGCGGTGGCCGGGAACGTCGGGACGGCGGCCTCGTCCCTGGTTGGTGGCCTTGAAAGCGACGCCACTGTGGTGTGCGAGACGTCCTCGTTTCAGCTCGAGGACACGATCTCGTTCTCGCCGGAGGCCGCGGTCCTCCTCAACCTGAGCCCAGATCATCTCGACCGTCACGGCACGTACGAGGACTACGTCGCGGCCAAGCTGCGCATCTTCGCCAACCAGGGCAACGACGACGTGGCGGTGGCGCCGGGCGATCTGCCGCTGGATCTCGGCGGCTGCGCCCGGCGGGTTCCCTTCGGCTCCGGGGCCGGGGCCGAGCTAGCCGAGCGCGCGGGCCACCTCTGGTGGGACGAGCAGCCGCTCATCCGCGTCGAGGAGATCGCGCTGGCCGGGGCGCACAACCGCGAGAACGCCATGGCCACCGCGGCGGTGTGCCTCGCGCGCGGGATCGACGCCGAGGCGGTGGCCGCCGGGCTGCGCACGTTCGGAGGCGTCCGGCATCGCCTTGAAAAGGTCGCCGCTCAGGAGGGCGTGACCTGGATTAACGACTCCAAGGCGACGAACGTGGCCAGCACGATCGTGGCGCTCCGCTCGTTCGCACGCGGTGTTCATCTGATCGCCGGCGGCCGCGGAAAACAGCAGGACTTCTCGCCCCTCGCCCCGCTGGTCGCCAAGCGCTGCGTAGCGGTTTATTTGATCGGCGAGGCCGCGGACGAGCTAGCCGCAGCGCTCACGCCCGCGGCCGTGCCGCTCCACCCGGCCGGCGACCTCGAGCAAGCGGTGGCGCTCGCCCGCGCCGCCGCCGCCGATGGCGAGACCGTGCTCCTGTCGCCGGCCTGCGCGAGCTTTGACCAGTACGCCGACTTCGAGGCCCGCGGCGAGCATTTCCGGGCGCTCGTGGAGCGCGCCTGATGGCGCGGGCTGCCGCGGCGCGCTCGCCCGGCCGAACGGGAGAGCGCGGCGCGTCGGGGGCGAACACAAGCCCGGCCCGTACGCGGCGACGCTCTCGCCCGGCCGCCCGACGGCTCGCCCCGCCGCTCGAGCACCGCATCCTGACGACGGCCACGCTCTGCCTGCTGGCGTTCGGGGCGGTGATGGTCTACAGCGCGTCCTCGCCATTGGGCGTTCTCTCACGGGGAGGCAGCGGCACCGGGCAGTTCGTTCGGTATCTGGTGTTCGGCGCCGTCGGCCTGGCCGCGATGCACGTGCTCGCGCGCCGGGGCCTCGAGATCTTCACGCCCCGGCTGGTCACCGTCCTGCTGCTCGGCTCGTTCGCGCTGCTCCTGCTCGTGCTCGTGCCCGGCTTCGGCGTCGCGGTGTACGGGGCGCGACGCTGGTTCTCGGCCGGCCCGATCCAGTTCCAACCCTCTGAGCTGATGAAGCTCGCGCTCGTCCTGTACGCGGCTCGCTATCTGGCCGACCACCCCAAGCGGATGCGGAGCTTCCGCCAGGCCGTAGCGCCCATCGCCGTCGTAGCCGGTCCAGCATGTCTGCTGATCGTGGTCGAACCCGACCTGGGCACGACCCTTGTAGTTGCCTTCACGATGGCCGCGCTGCTGATCGCCGCCGGCATGCCGATGCGCTACGTGGCCGCGCTGGCTGGGATCGTCGCGGTGTGCGTGATCCTGCTCGCCACCGCACAGCCCTACCAGCGGGCGCGCCTGACCTCGTTCCTGCATCCGTGGGCCACCGCCGCCAAGTCGGGACCCAGCTACCAGGCCGTGCAGGGGCAGATCGCCTTGGGGTCGGGAGGCCTCTTCGGCGTCGGGCTGGGCCGCTCGGTACAGAAGATCTTCTACCTGCCCGAGGCGCAGACGGATTTCATCCTCGCCGTGATCGGTGAGGAGCTCGGGGTGCTTGGCATCTTCGGCGTGGTCTGCCTCTACGGGATGGTCGCCTACGCGGGGCTGCGCACGGCGCGCCGCGCGGCGGACCGGTATGCCAAGCTCCTGGCCACCGGTCTGACCTCGCTGATCCTGTGCCAGGGGATTCTCAACATCTTCGTCGTGCTCGGACTCGCTCCGCTGACCGGCGTGCCCCTGCCCTTCATTTCCTACGCCCCTACGAACCTGTGCGTGCTGCTCGCCGGCGTTGGGCTGCTGCTGAACATCGCCCGTCCCGGGACACGGCTGAAAGCCGTCCGGAACCCCGGAGTTGACAGCGCCGCGGATCGTGATCGGCGCCGGCGGGACCGCCGGGCACGTCGTGCCCGCGCTGGCGGTGGCCGACGCGCTGCGGGCTGAGGGCGCCGAGGTCGTATTCGTCGGCGGCGACCGAGCCGAGATCGAGCTGGTGCCGGCCGCGGGATACGAGCTGCGCGCCGTGCGCGTGGTGCCGCTGCCCCGCCGGCGCCCCCTTAAGGCGGCTCAGGCCGGCCTGATAGCGGCCGCCGCCGTGCGCGACGCGCGACGGATCCTCAGGCAGGTGCGACCGAGTGCCGTCCTGGGCGGCGGGGGTTACGTGGCCGGGCCCGTGGGTCTGTCGGCCGTGCTCTCGCACACGCCGCTCGTGTTGACCGAGGCCGACAGCCACCTCGGTCTGACCAACCGGCTCCTGGCGCCGCTCGCGCGGCGGGTGTGCCTGGCCTTCCCGATCGACGGAAAGGACGGCTCGCGCTACGTGCTCACCGGCCGTCCGGTTCCGCCCCCTGCCACCGACCGGGAGGCGGCGCGGGCTCGGTTCGGGATCGGCCTGAGCGAATCCTGCGTGCTCGTGTTCGGCGGCTCCCAAGGCGCCCGCTCGATCAACCGAGCCGCGGTCGAGGGGTTCGCCGGCGCCCGCTTTCGCGTGCTCCACGCTGCCGGCGAGCGGGACCTGCACGACCTGCAGGCGCCGGGACCACATTACGACCTGCGCGGTTACGTCTCCCACTTTGGCGAGGCCATGCTGGCCTCAGACCTGGTCGTCGCCCGCGCGGGGGGCTCGATCTTCGAGATCGCCGCCCACGGCAAGCCGGCCGTGCTCGTACCCTATCCGTACGCCACCGGCGACCACCAGACCAGCAACGCGAGCTTCATGGAGCGCGCTGGGGCGGCGGTGGTCATCCCCGACCGGGAGCTGAATCCGGCCCGGCTGGCCAGCGAGGTGGGGAGCCTGCTCGCCGATCGGGGGCGGCTGATGGCGATGGCGCGGGCTTCGGCCGCGCTGGCCCGGCCTCACGCCGCGCGCGACATCGCCCACGAGCTGCTGGCGGCGGGACGCGAGCGCTAAGGGGCGAGTCCGCCGGAGCCACGGAGCCACCCTGCGCGGGCCAATGTTCGGGGCCTGATGTCAGGGGGTGTGCCCGATGTGCCCGCCTCCGCGGATCCGGAGCATTCCGGTCCCAACCATCGTCCCGCCTCAGGAGGACCAGCATGACCCTCATCGAGCAGAGCGCAGCACGGGCATACGCGCCGACGCCCGCAGAACTCGACGCCAAGGAGCTCCGCATCGCCCTGCGCGGAGAGATCTTCGCGCCCGGCGACACGGGTTACGAAGACGCGGCCCGCATCTGGAACGGCGCTCACGACGGCGCGCGACCGGCGCTCGTGATTCGATGCTCGGGAGCCGCCGATGTGATCGCGGCGTTGCGCTTCGCACGCGCCAGCAACCTCGAGATCGCGGTTCGCGGGGGCGGCCACGGCGTCGCGGGCTTCGCGACCGGCGACGGGGTGGCGGTGATCGACCTCTCGCCGATGAACGAGGTGCACGTGGACCCCGCCGCTCGACGGGCCACGGTCGGCGGTGGCGCGGTGTGGGCGGACGTCGACCACGAGACGCAGGCGCATGGCCTAGCCACCACGGGCGGCCTGGTCTCCTCGACCGGGGTCGCCGGCTTCACCCTCGGTGGTGGCATCGGCTGGCTCATGCGCAAACATGGGCTCGCGTGCGACAACCTCCTCGCCGCCGAGGTTGTGACGGCGGACGGCCGGCTGATCCGCACGAGCGAGAGCGAGAACCCGGAGCTGCTGTGGGGCCTGCGCGGTGGTGGCGGCAACTTCGGCATCGTCACCCAGTTCGAGTTCGCACTCCATCCCGTGGGCCCGATGGTGTACGCCGGGCCGGTCTTCTACCCGGCTGAGGCCGACGTCGCACTGCTGCGGGCGTTCCGCGATTGGACGCCGAACGCGAGCGAAGACATCGCCGCGCTCCTCAACCTGACCACGGCTCCGCCGCTGCCGGTGATCCCGGAGGCCTGGCACGGCCGCAAGGTGGTCGCACTGGTGGCCACATCGGCCGGCCCGGTCGAGGAGGGAGACGGGCACGTGGGGAGGCTGCGCGCCGTTGCCGAGCCGGTGGCGGATCTGCTCGGACCGATGCCCTATACGGCGATCCAGACCTTGTTCGACCCGCTCTGGGAAACCGGGGTGCACGCGTACTTCAAGGCGGCGAACCTGGCGCGGCTCGACGATGGCCTGATCGAGCGCCTGCACGAGCTCCATCTCCGGGCTCCGGGGCCGCAGGCCGAGATCCACGTGCACCAGATGGGCGGCGCGATCGCCCGCATCGACGAGGCCTCAACCGCCTTCGCTGAGCGCTCCATGCCGTATGTGCTGAACGCGATGACCGGATGGCGCGATCCCGGTGCCGGGGAGGCTCACCGCAGCTGGGCCCGGGCCGTCATCGAGGCCGCCCGGGACGCATCGACCGGTCGAGCCTACGTTAACTACCTCGGCGACGCGAACGCCGCTCGGACCGCCTACGGCGATGAGACGTACCGGCGGCTCGTCGCGCTCAAGGAGCGCTATGACCCGACCAATGTCCTGCGCCGCAACCAGAACATCGAGCCGCGCGCGGCGCGGGCGACGGGAGCGGAGCGGTGAGCGGTAAAGCGCCACCGATCATCTTCATCGTCTCCTCCGAACCCTCGGTGCTGTGGGCGCTCGAGGCGGACCTGGGCCGGCGATTCGGGAACGACACCCGGATCGTCGGCGCGGTCGCCCCGTCGTCCGGGCTCGCGCAGCTGGCCTCGTTCGCCGCGGACGGTGAGCCGGTGGCGCTCCTGATCGCCGAGGAACGCATGTTGGGCATGACCGGCGTGGAGTTCCTCGCGCGCGCCCACGCGCTGCACCCATCGGCCAAGCG
>JAFASQ010000029.1 GCA_019244395.1 Solirubrobacterales bacterium
ACGCACGGCCTCGAGGCCCGGGTTCCCTACCTGGACCCGGTGGTAGCCGAGCTCGCGTTGGCGCTGCCGACCAACCTGAAGGTTCGCGGATTGCAGAAGAAACGCCTGCTCAGAGCCGCCGCGCGGCCGCTCATCCCGGCCAGCATCACCCGCGCCCGCAAGCGGGGCTTCTCGATACCGGCCGCCGCGTGGCTGCGCGGCGAGCTCGAACCGCTCGCCCGCGACTTGCTGAGCCCGGCTCGGACCCGGGCCCAGGGATACTTCGAGCCTCGGGCCGTAACCGAGCTCCTCGAAGACCACGTGACGCGCCGCCGCGACAACAGCCGTCAGCTGTGGGGGGTCATGTCCTTCTCGGTGTGGGCGGATCAGAACGTCCGTCCCCCCACGGCGCCAGCGCCGGCAATCGAACCCGGACCGCGGCCCCGGTAAGGGTCACCCGATGTCCAAAGGTCACAGACGCTCGAGCGCGCCTTACGGCTTCGCGCCCCTGACCGGCCGGACCAACTGGCCGAGCGAGGCGATCAGGAACGCCACGGTGACGACCGCCATGAACACCCAGCCTACGGTGAACAGGGTGCCGAGCGAGACCGGGAGCATCGACGCCACTGCGTAGTGATGATGTCCGTACATTCTTGTCATCCCCTCTGCAATTCGGCGCGATATTGCAACGCCCAGCGGTCCTTCGTCTGACCGTTGAGAACCTGCCACCAGGAGGCAAGGAACCATCCGGCGCGGAGCCAGGCAAACATCTCCTGGGGAACGAGAACGACCGCCATCAGCACATCCCACTTGTCGCGGTGCGGGACGAGCAGGGATTGGCGTGTGTCGTTCGCGATGAACGCCGCCGTCGGGAGGAGCCAGATCAGCGTGAGGTGAAGGGCTCCGGCCGCCAGGGCCGCCAGCAGGAACGTGAGCCAGGCGACCCGGGCCAGCGCCGCGAACATGCCGGCAGCCTGCTGCCGCCAGTCGAGGGCGGTGAGGCGGTTGAAACCAAACCGTAGGAGGTCCTGGCAGGTTCCAGCCTGCCACTTCATGCGCTGGCCCCACAGCGCCCTCACGGTTGGCATCGCGTCCGTGTAGGCGCGGACGGTTGGAGAAATGTGGCAGCGATACCCGAGCTCGCGGACGCGGTAGGTGAGCTCGAAGTCCTCCACGTCGGAGCGATAGCTCCAAGGACCGACACGATCTCCGCGCCCGGCTACCTCCTTGAGCACCGAGTTGCGAATCGCGCAGGCGGTTCCGGCGAGCACGCTGGTCCACCCCCGGCGCAACCCTGTCATGGTCCAGCGGGCAAACTCGGCGCGTTGCAGACGGACCAGGAGATTGCCGCCGCCACCGCCGACGGCAGGCATCGTGAACTTCGAGCTCGAGCCGCCCAGGCGCGGATCGGCCCCAAACTCTCGCTCCCAGCTGGAGACGGCGTGCGGCGGCAGGCTGGTGTCGGCGTCGAGGGTGACCAGCAGATCGGCGTCTTGGCCATAGCGGTTCCACGCCCAGTTCAAGGCGCCGGGCTTACGGTTGCTGTTGGCGGGAGTCCGCACCACGATGACCTCAGGATGACCCTCGGCTGCCTGGATCGCCCGCTCGTAGGTCGCATCGGCGCAGTTGTCGGCGATGACGACCGTCAGATCGGGTAGCCGGTCTTGGTCGAGCAGAGCCCCGATTGTCCGGCCGATACTGTCCTGCTCTTGGTGCGCAGGGATGAGCGCGACTATTCTCACGTGCGGTCTTTCTGTGTGGTCGCCTCGGCCATATCTGGCCCTGACACGATCAGGGCCGAAGCCGTCAGGCGGGAGGGTTGATGCCCCTAAAGCCTTAGCGCACCGATCTGGCTCGATGCCCGGGGCCCAGTTGGGGGCTCAGTGTTCGACACCGCACGCATCGGCAGAAACCAGCGCCGGCTTGAGCGTGACCTGAGGTTTTTAACCGACGGCGCCGAGCGAGTCCTCGGCCTGCTTGCGCGCGCGTCGGGCGGCCTGGTGAGCGCGGTCAGCTATCTGCCGCTCCTTGGCGGCCAGGTCGCCGACGTACGGTTCCAAAGCCACATTCCCCTTCGATCGCGCGATTAGGATCCAGGGCATCGGCGCTCCCGCCGGAGACAAAGCGGACCCACGATGCATTTCGGTTCTTGGGCTTGCTGGAAGGAATCGGCGATCCGCATCGTCTTTGCGAGAAATCGATCGCGAGCCTTGACCGAATCGTCGCGCGGCCGGCCGATCACGTAAGGCACGAGATCAGGTGAATTGCCGATGCCAAGTCGGCGTTCTTAGTCCAGGCTGTCCTCGATACCGTGTTCGGCTCCCTTCGTTCTCATAGCACAGGGCTCCCGCTGTTCGACGCTCAATCCGATTTCGCCCGGGCTCGCCGGGCATACCGGGTGGCGAGGGTGGGCGACTGGCTTCAGCGGTGCGGGTGTCGCCGCCGTCTGCGGTCGTTGTCGCAATCCACCATGCTCGCGGGCGGGCCAGCGCGACGCGAGGTGGTGGCGCTAGGTGCCGTCGTCGGGACGGTTGAGGAGACCGTCAAATTCGACTCCGACTTCCGTCCGGCGTCGAACGCGTTGCGGCGTCGCTGGGAGCGGGTCGCGTTCGCTCACCGCAAGGGCGACGCGCTGCCGCCTGTCGTGCTGCGCTGGCAGCCGGACGGCTATTACGTCGTCGATGGGCATCACCGAATTTCGGTCGCGCGAGCACTGCGGCAGAGGGACATCGACGCGTGGGTGAACGGCCCTCGGCGGTAGCACACGGCTGACTTTATGGCGGACAGGTATCCGAAGCTTCGGATACCCGCCGCTCCCGGAGGGAGATGCCGAGAGCGCATCCGGGCTCACCGGGTAGCGTCCGGGCCGCTCGGAGCAGTGCGCAACGGACGGGGATCTCCGCCCAGCGGCATACTGCGGGGGCATGTGGGTGCGGAGGCGACGCCATCCGCGAGCAAGGCACGCCGCCGGTCGCCCTGCGGTCGGCGTTGATCCGGGCGCGAGACAGAAAGCAGCACTCCCGGCGACTCGGAAATACATCAGCTGGACGGCCTTGGCAATGCTGACCGTGGGATCGGTCGGCTATCTGGGGTCGACGCCGGCGACGTCCGTGGTCGGGCTCGCGTCGGTGTTTCTGTATGTCCTGCCCGCCTTCGTCTTCCTCGTGCCGGTCTCGCTTGTGGCGGCGGAGCTTGCCTCTGGCTGGTCAGGCGGGGTCTATAACTGGGTGGGGGAAGGCGTCTCCGCGCCGATGGGGTTGCTCGCGGTGTGGTGCGAGTTCTCGCAGACCATCTTCTACTACCCGGCGCTGCTCGGCTACGTCGGCGGCACGCTCGCCTACGTCGTCGACCCTCGTCTAGCCAGCAACGGGGTTTACACCGCCGCGATCATTATCGTCCTGTTCTGGGGCGGCGTTGTCGTGACCTCACGTGGTGTCTCGATCGTTGCTCGTCTCTCCTCGAGCGGGACGGTGATCGGGACGCTGATCCCCGGCGCGATTCTCGTCGGCCTCGGCGTGATCTACCTGCTTCAGGGCAACCCGTCCGCGGCCCCGATGGACGTCCACCACGTCCTCCCCCCATGGCATGGCCTGGCCAGCATTGTTCTGGTCGTCAACAGCTTCTTCACGTACGCCGGGGTAGAGGTCAATGCCGTACACGTGGACGAGCTGCACGACCCGGGGCGCGAGTATCCGAAGTCCATCTTCTTGGCCATGGGGCTCGTCCTCGCCGTGTTCGTCTTGCCGACCCTGGCCATTGCCTGGGTGATCCCGGGGCAAGACATCAGTCTTACCGCCGGCGTGATGCAGGCGTTTGACAGCCTCCTCAGGCACTTCGGCGCTTCGTTTGCCGTCCCCGTGATCGCGGTAGCTCTGGCGGTTGGGGCGCTCGCCGGAATGATCGACTGGCTCAGCGGCCCATCCGAGGGGCTCCTGAGGATCGGCCGTGAGCAGGGCTATCTGCCTCCTTACCTTCAGAAGGTCAACCGTCACGGCATCGAGGTCCACATTCTCGCGGCCCAAGGCGCCGTGATCACGATCATCGCCCTCCTCTACGCGTTCGTCCCGACCATCTCCCGCGCGTACTGGATCTTCACTGTCATGGCCACCCAGGTGTACCTGATCATGTACGTGCTCATGTTCATCGCCGCGCTGCGCCTTCGCCGCACGCAACCGGATCACCCGCGGGGCTATCGGGTTCACTGGCTGGGCCTGCTCTGCCTGCTTGGCGGGGTCTCCTCCTTGATCGCGTTCGTGATCGGGTTCGTGCCTCCTTCGCAGCTGGGTCACCAGAGCCCACTCGTCTACGGGTTTCTGATCCTCACCGGGCTCCTCGTGATCGGGATCATCCCGCCGCTGCTCCTCGACCGGTTGCGCAAACCCGGGTGGAAGGCAGCGGCGGCGCAAGCGGGACCTGACGGCTGAACCACGCGACCACCTGAGCGAGGAGCACATGATGCGAGCCGACGCCGTCCCGCGCGCCACGTCCGCCGGCCGCGGAACTACGCGGCTTGACGAAGAGTGGTCTCCGTCGCCGGCAATTTCTCGACGAAGCGCCGCCTGGCCTCGTGGTAACTGCGATCGGAACCGAAGAAGCATTCCCGGCAGCGGGCCAGCTCCTCGGTGCGATATGCATGAAGCGGCTTCACTCGCTCGTCGTAGGCGCGTCGCCGGCGCTTGTGCTCCAGGCGAGCGCGGTGTAGCCCGTCATTGGCTACTCGCTCGGCGAGGCGCTGGGTCCGGATCCAGAATTCCTCCAGGTCCGTGCCGAAGGCGGCGTCGAGCAGTCCGATTGCGACCGCCTCGCCGGCACCCAGTGGATTAAACGGCGCCTGGGTGAGCCGGTTCGCCGTCGCGTCTCCCACGCGGCGCGGGAGGAGATACGTCCAATACTCGGATCCGTACAGACCGCCCATGTGCTCGTAGTACGGGTTGAGGACGAGGTCCGTGCGGCCTACGACGTAGTCGGCGGCCAGTGCGAGCGACACGCCCCCGGCGGCCGCGTCCCCGGCCATCGCCGAGATGACCAGATGCGACTCGGTCTGGACGATGTCGCGGACCAGATCGTCGATCGCAACCAGGTTCCGCCAGGATTCCGCGGCCGGATCGTCGGCCGCCTCGATCACGTTGAGGTGAATGCCATTCGAGAAGTAGTCCTCGCCGCCGGCGAGCACTATCACCCGGGTGTGTCGCTGCCGGCGGGCGTGCGCGTACGCCTCGCGTAGCCGGACGCACTGCTCGGTGCTCATCGCGCCGGCGGCAAAGTCGAAACGTAGGTAACCGACGCCCGCTTGTTCTTCGTAGACGATCTCGCGGTAGGTGTGGTCCGTCGGCAGGGGGGCCTCGAGCGGAGCGGCGATCTCCGGTACGCCGAGGTCGACGCCGGCGAGCTCGAGCGCAAGCGAGGCCGGCAACTTGAAGTATCGCTGGGTCGGGGTGTCGAGCTGCTTCAGTTGCGTGATCCAAACGGCTCCGTCGATCGTGGCGCGACAGATCGCAGCGGTTCGCTGCGCGACGAGATCGCCGGCACGACCCCGAAGCACCCGTTCGCGATGGACGCCGAACAGGTAAAAGTCCCGACCGGCGATGGTGTCGCGCACCCCGGGGTGCCCTTCCGCGGAGCGGATCTTGCGAATCACGCTTTCCGTGTCCTCGACGCTCCAGTCGATGGCGCGGACCGACTGCTTCATCAGAGGCCGGGCGAGACCGGTGGGCCTCGGCCGGATCAGGCGATCCTCGCCGTTGACGATTCCGCGGACGGCCTCCAGCAGCGCCTCGATCGCGGAACGGCGAACCTCGTGCCGGTACAAGCTCGCCTTCCCTGCCTCGCGCATGGGAAAGCTTCGCGTTGCCAGCACCTGGCCCGCGTCGAACTCTCCGTTCGCCTGCAGCACGGTGACTCCCCACTCATCCATCCCGAGTTCGATCGCCCAGTCGAGCGAGGAGGGTCCACGATCTCCGCAGGGACCCGGGTGGACGATGAGACAGCGCCATCTGCGCCAGATGCTCTCCGGGATCAGCGTCTTCAGGAATGGGCAGACGATCAGCTCCGGATCGTGCGCGGCGACGGCGGCCTCCATCGCCGCCGCGCCGTCAACCACCGCGACGTGCACGTCATGGCCCAAGTCGGTCAGGGCGACCCAGGCTCGCTGGCTCAGCCCGTTGTGGGCCGAGACGAGGAACAAAATGCGCAGCGACCGGCTGCTCTCATCAGCAGCCGGCGCAGACATCGAGGACAGAGAGTGACGCCTGTGCACCGGCACTGACAGGTAGGAGTGCAAGCATCGGCCGGAGATACCTATTCGAGACAGCGACTGAACGCGGAGGTGGAGGTGCGAGGGCCCGGCCGAGGAACCCGACGATCTCCTCCTGAGGTCGGGAGGCGATCAGCTGCTCGACGTCACCCGGCGAACACGCTCGGGGCACAGTCGCCTGACCCGCTCGGGGCAAGCGTTATGCTCGCCTGATTCACCGTCTGCGTCGCAGCGCCGCCCCGCTCCTCGTGCGACTGCCGCCGATCGCGGCGATCGCGGGTCTGGCGTGCGTCGTGGCAACCGGCAATTCCGCGCTCGCGCAGCCTGTGGCGCTGCTGGCCATCATGCTGGCGCCGGTCCTGCTCCCCCGAACCGTCCTTTATCCAGATCCCGGCGATCCGCCGCCCGAGCGCCCCGACGGGGATGGGGGCGGCGGGCGCGGCCCCGAGCCTGATCCGCCGAGGCGGCCGGACGCTCCGCGCGGAGGGGGCATTCCCCTCCCGGACGCCGAGCCTGCCCGGGTCCGGCGCCGCGACCACGACCAGCCGTCCCTGGCGCCGCGCCGGCAGCGCCGTCCGGCCCGCGAGCCCGACCCCGCCCCTCGACACGCGCCCGCACGTACAGGCCCGCCGCGGCGCTGAGCCCGGTACCTTCTCGCGGACATGCCCGATGCCGGCGTCCACCGCGTGGTCATAGTCGGTGGCGGCTTCGGCGGGCTGCAGGCGGTGCACGGTCTCCGCGGCGCTCCCGTCGAGGTCACCCTGGTCGACCGCCGGAACTTCCACCTGTTCCAACCCCTGACCTATCAAGTCGCCACCGGCGCTCTGGCTCCGGGCGAGATCGCCTATCCGCTCCGCGCGATCTTCAAGCGCTACGACAACGTCCGGGTGGTGCTGGCCGAGGTCGCTGGTTTCGACCTCGCCGGCCGCCGGCTGCAACTGAAACCGGTGGCCGACGTGCCCACGCCGGACTCGCTCGCCTACGACACGCTGATCGTGGCAGGCGGCTCACGCTACTCGTACTTCGGCCACGACGAGTGGAGTGAGTACGCCGCTGAGGTCAAGTCGCTCGAGAGCGCGCTGACGGTACGCGGGCGAATCCTCGCCGCGTTCGAGGCGGCCGAGCTCGAGACCGACCCCGAGCGGCAGGCCGCCTGGCTCACCTTCGTGGTGGTCGGGGGCGGTCCCACCGGCGTGGAGATGGCGGGTCAGATCGGCGAATTGGCCCGCGACACGCTGCGGCGCGATTTCCGCCGGATCGACTCCCGCACCGGCCGGATCCTTCTCGTCGAAACCACCGACCGGCTGCTCACGAGCTTCCCCCCGTCGCTGTCCGCCAAGGCGCTGCGCTCGCTCCAGCGGCTCGGTGTCTCACCGATGGTGCGCTCCACCGTGGTCGACTTGGACGCGGACTCCGTCACGATCGATCACCCGGGCGCCGCCGCGGAGCGCATCCCCACCCGTACGATCATCTGGGCCGCGGGCGTGACCGCCTCGAGCCTGGCCGGCACGTTGGCTGAGCTGACCGGGGCCGAGCTCGACCGCGCCGGCCGGGTGGCGGTCGAGCCGGACCTCACGCTGTCCGGCCATCCCGAGGTGTTCGCGCTTGGGGATATGGTGCGCGTGCGCGCCGCGAACGGCAATCCGGTCACGTTCCCCGGTGTGGCGCCGGTGGCGATGCAGCAGGGACGTTACGCGGCCAAGGCGGTGCAGGCTCGGCTGCGCGGTCAGGACCCGGGGCCGTTCCGCTACCACGACAAGGGGAATCTGGCCACCATCGGCCGCGGGACGGCCGTCGCCGACATCAAGGGCCTCAAGCTAAGCGGGTTCATCGCCTGGGTCACCTGGCTGTTCGTCCACCTCTGGTATCTGGTCGGCTTCCAGAACCGCATCCTGGTGTTCATCCGCTGGTCGGTCAGCTTCTTCACCCACGGTCGCGGCGCGCGGCTGATCACCGCGCAGGCAACCGAGAAGGTTGGCAACCGCCCCAGCGCGTGACCTACACCCGGCGCGACCCCGGGGCTCAGCGCCGGCACACCGCCGCCTGGGCGCTTACCGGCGCCGGCAGCGCGATGCGCGGGCACGAACCACCGCTCGCCTCGAGCGCCAGGCGCCACATGCCACCCACGCGCCTCAGGATCGCCGTGACATACACGCCGTAGCGCCAGCAAGGATCGCTACGCCGACGAATTGCCCCGGCCAGCGCCTCACGCGTGCGGGTGATGCGCAGGCAGCCGAGCGGGAAGCGGTACGCCTGCGTCCCCGCGGAGAACGGCACGGGATCCGCCACCGCGCCGGAGGGTACGACGGCGGCTGGCCGCGCAGCGCCCCCGGGACGGATCGGGAGTACACCGCCCACGAGCACCGCGCCGACCACAGCGCTGAGGACAATCAGGCTCGCGACCCCCCGCGCCGGGAGCCTTCCGGCGCGCACGGGAGCGATGCCTCGGCGAGGGCCGGGCACGACCGTCACCTGGACGACCGAAGGCGGATCCCAACTATGCACGGCGCCGCGCTGCGCCATATGCGCAGTATCGCGCCGCCGGGCGCTCCGTGAGTAACACTTCTGACATGCGCCAGATCATCGCCTTGCTGCTCGCCCTCGTCGCGATCCCGACCTCGGCGGCCGGCATCGCCACGCCGCCGCGGCCGACTCGCGCCGCCGCCCCGCTGAAGCCGCGCATCGTCTGGGACCCGATCCCGTTCGGCAACCAGCGCAAGCAGGAGATGGTGGCCTACGTACGCCGGCACTACGGAAGCTTTATGCGCCCGACCTGGCGCCTGACCGACCCCCAAGTGATCGTTATCCACTACACGGACTCGCCGACCTTCCAGTCGACCTGGAACACGTTCGCGTCTGACACCCCCGACCCCGAGCTCCACGAGCTGCCCGGCACCTGCGCGCATTTCGTGATCGACACCACCGGCACGATCTACCAGCTCGTTTCGCTCACGACCATGTGCCGCCACACGGTCGGCCTCAACTGGACCGCGATCGGCATCGAGCACGTTGGCTTCAGCGATGCCCAGGTGCTGGGCGACCAACGCCAGGTCACAGCCAGCCTGAAGCTCGTGTACTGGCTGCGCTGCCGGTTCCACATCCAGATCAAGAATGTGATCGGGCACAACGAGAGCCTGTCCAGCCCGTATCACCACGAGGACGTGGCGTCATTGCGCAACCAGACCCACAGCGACTTCAACCACGCCGACATGCAGGTGTACCGCCGGCGCCTGCGCGCGCTCGGGGGGTGCGCGGGACGATGAGCCAGGCTGAGCTGCTCCTTGGCGGGTTGCTGTGATGAGCCAGGCTGAGCTGCTCATCGGCGGGTTGCTGGTGCAACGATGAACCAGGCCGAATTGCTCATCGGCGGGCTGCTGGTGGCGATCGCCGGCCTCGGAGCGCTCGCCCGCCGCCTGTCGATCCCCTACCCGATCGTGCTGGTCGTCGGAGGCGGGGCGTTCGGCTTCATCCCCGGCCTCCCCACGGTCAAGCTCGACCCGAACGTCGTCCTGGTCGTGTTCCTGCCGATCCTCGTCTACAGCGCGGCGTTCTTCGCCAACCTCGGCGACATCAAGTCCAACCTGCGCGGAATCACGCTCAGCTCCGTGGGCCTCGTGCTGGTGACGATGGCCGTGGTGGCGGTCGTGGCGCACAGTCTGATCGGGATCCCGTGGGCGGCCGCGTTCGCGCTCGGCGCGGTCATCTCGCCCACCGACCCGCTCGCCGCCGGCGTGATCATGCGCGGCCTCGACGTGCCGCGGCGCCTGGTCAGCGCAGTCGAGGGGGAGGGGCTGTTCAACGACGCGACGGCGCTGGTCGCCTATCGCGTGGCGGTCGGCGCCGTGGTCGCGGGCTCATTCTCGCTCGGCCACGCCAGCCTCAAGCTGATCGCCGACGCCGCCGGCGGGGTCGCGATCGGCCTCGCCGTGGGTTGGATCATCGCCGAGGTACGCAAGCGCACCCCCGACCCGCAGATCAGCGTCACGATCTCGCTGGTCAGCGGCTACGCGGCGTTCGTGCCCGCTAACGCAGTAGGCGCCTCCGGGGTGTTGGCCGCCGTCGCCACCGGCATCTACATGGGAATCCGCGGTCCCAGGATCATCCCCGCGCGCGTCCGGCTCCAGGGCTTTTTCACCTGGGACATCCTGGACTTCATCATCAACTCCGCCCTGTTCGTCCTAGTCGGCCTCCAGCTACGCGGGATCATTCAGTCGCTCTCCGGCTACCAGGCATCGCAGCTGATCGGCTGGGCGCTGGCGGTCTGCGGCGTCACCGTGCTCATCCGCTTGGTCTGGTTCTTCACCATCCCCTACGTGATCCGCGCGCTCGACCGCCGCTCGAGCCAGCGCGATCGACGGGTAGGGCCCCGGCCGCGGCTGGTCATCGGGTGGAGCGGCATGCGCGGCGCGGTGTCGCTGGCGGCCGCGCTGGCCCTGCCGCTCACCGTGAACTCCGGCGCGCCGTTCCCGGATCGCGACCTGATCCTGTTCCTCACCTTCGCGGTCATCTTCGTGACGCTCGTCGTCCAGGGCCTGTCGCTGCCCATGCTCATCCGCCGTCTGAACATCTCAGATGAAGGCGCCGCCCAGACCGAGGAGCTCAAGGCCCGCCTCGCCGCCACCAAGGCCGCCCTGGCCCAGATCGACGCGCTGGCCACCGAGGAGTGGACGCGCGAGGACACGATCGAGCGGATGCGTGCCGCCTACCAGTTCCGTAAGCGCCGCCTGGCCGCGCGCGCCGGCAAGATCGAGGACGACGGCTACGAGGACCGCTCGCTCCAGTACCAGCAGGCCTTGCAAGCCGTGCTCGCGGCGCAGCGCGACGCCCTCGTCGAACTCCGCGGCGAGGGGACGATCTCGAACGAGACGATGAATCGCGTCATCCAGGAGCTTGACCTCGAGGAGTCACGCCTTGAGATCTGACGGCGCCTGCCTCGGATCAGCAGGCGTGTCTGTCCGCTTGGGGCTGATCCCGCCCTTGACTGTCGATTAGGCTGCGCGCTCTGGCAAGCAAGCAAGGAGACGGTGATGAGCGAGACCGTGATGAGCGAGGAGCGGGTCAAGTTCGTGCTCGACGAGCCGGACATCCCGACCCACTGGGTCAACCTGATGGCGGATCTCCCCGGCGAGGCGCCGCCGCCGCTGCATCCGGGCACCAAGCAGCCCGCCGGTCCCGACGACCTGACGCCGATCTTCCCCATGGGCCTGATCCTCCAGGAGGTCTCGGCCGAGCCCGAGGTCGAAATCCCCGAGCCGGTGCGCGAGGTCTACAAGCTGTGGCGCCCCACTCCGCTCTACCGGGCCCGCCGGCTCGAGCGCGCGCTCGATACCCCCGCTCACATCTACTACAAGTACGAGGGAGGCTCGCCGCCGGGCTCGCACAAGCCCAATACGGCCGTGGCCCAGGTGTACGAGAACGCGCAGGCCGGGATTCGCAAGCTCGCGACCGAGACCGGAGCGGGACAGTGGGGCTCGGCCCTGGCCTTCGCCTGCCGCCTGTTCGGCCTCGAGTGCGAGGTGTGGATGGTCGGCTCGAGCTACGACCAGAAGCCCTACCGGCGCTCGATGATGGAGGCCTGGGGCGCCACCGTGCACCGCTCGCCGTCCGACGTGACCGAGTCCGGCCGGGCTCAGGCCGAGCACACCACCGGCTCGCTCGGCATTGCCATTTCCGAGGCGGTCGAGGTGGCCGCGCAGAACCCCGACACGAACTACTCGCTCGGCTCGGTGCTGAACCACGTGCTCCTGCACCAGACCGTGATCGGCCAGGAGGCGCTGGCCCAGATGGCCATGGCCGGCGAGGAGCCCGACGTGGTCATCGCCTGCGTCGGCGGCGGCTCGAACTTCGGCGGGTTGACGTTCCCGTTCCTGCGCCGGGTGCTCCGCGGCCAGGCCAAGACCCGGTTCCTCGCCGCCGAGCCGGCGGCGTGCCCGACGCTGACCCGCGGCGTCTACGCCTACGACTTCGGCGACACCGTGGGGCTGACCCCGCTGATGCCGATGTACACCCTCGGCCACGACTTCGTCCCGCCGCCCGTGCATGCCGGCGGGTTGCGCTACCACGGTGACTCGCCGCTCGTGTGCGGACTGGTCAAGCAGGGCCTGGTCGAACCGCGGGCGTACAGGCAGAACGAGACGTTCGACGCGGCGGTGCGCTTCGCCCGGGCCGAGGGGATCATCCCCGCCCCAGAGCCGGCGCACGCCATCCGGGCGGTGATCACCGAGGCCGACGCGGCGCGCGAGGCCGGCGAGGAGCGGGTGATCCTGTTCGGGCTGTGCGGGCACGGCAACTTCGACCTGAGCGCCTACGACGCCTATCTGGCCGGCAAGCTCGAGGATCCCGAGTTCTCGCAGGCCGACCTGGACACGGCGCTGGCCCACCTGCCGGAGGCGCCGGCGCTGGTGTAGTTACTGGGCCGCGCGCCGGTTCCCGCGCTCCGGGCCGCCCGCGACGCGGGCGCGCGGCATCCCTGGGACCGGTTCCGCCGGGCGTCCGTGCCCGGCGGCCGCCGCC
>JAFASQ010000092.1 GCA_019244395.1 Solirubrobacterales bacterium
CGTGTCGTTGGTGTCGCGGCCACGGAATCCGGACGCGTCCGAGTGCGGGGATAGCGAGGGCCGGGATGCCGGCGGCCCACATGATCGTGGCCGCGAGGCGCTGGTCGTGCAGCGCCGCGCTCGGAGGGCCGGCCACGTAGTGGCCGTACACCGGGCCAGTGGTGCTGGCAAGCCAGACCGCGACGAGGACCATCGGGAGCATGCAGGCGATCATGCAGAGGGCCCGCCCGCGGGGCCCTGACCGGTGGGGCAGCGGGTCGGTGCCGATCAGCGGCGCCCATACGACCAGCGCGGTCAGGAGATAGAGACCATGCTCTGTCTCGTGCAGGTATTCGTTGGTCAGCGTCAGCCCGTAGACGGCCGGGATGTGGGTGAGCAGGATCACGGCCGAGAAGAGCGACAGTGAGCCGACGGGGCTCGCCAGGACGGACACCGTGCGGGAGTGCAGGCATCGCGCCAGCCGCCTGCGTCCCGCGCGGGGCAGCGAGTGAAAGGCGAGCCTGACCGGAGCGCCGGCGGCGAGCAGCGGCGCGACGATCATCAACAGGATCATGTGCTCGAGCATGTGCGCCGATAGCCGGCTGTCGGCCTCGGTGCCGATGCCCGAGCACAGATCGATGGCCGCAGCCGCCAGCCCCGCGAGGAAGCAGATGGTGTGCTGCCTGGGCCAGCGGCGAGCGGGTGGGCGGCGCCCGTTGCCCCGCCGTACCGCCGCCATATACAGCGCGGCCACCGCCGCGAGCTGCACGAGCAGCACCGCCGCGGAGGCGTCGATTTGCCAGTCGAGGGCGAGCGCCCGGAGGCTCATCGTCTATTGGAAGATCTCGGTGGTGCAGTCGCCACCCTGGAGGCGCACTTCGTGCGCGCGGGCGGGGCCGCCGGGGCGGTCGTGGAGATCGACGAAGAAGCCCTCGTCGATCTCCATCCCGCCCTCGGGGTGGCAGCTGATCCGCAAGAGCCACGAGCGCAACTCGGGATAGAACTGGTTGTCCCAGGTTGAGTACAGCGAGTTGGTGACATACAGGCGGCGTCCGTCATAGGAGAGCTGGATCATCTGCGGGCCGCCGCTCAGGTCGCGTGTGCCGTCGATCGCTCTGCCCAGCAGGCCGCCAAGCTGCAGCTGCCCGGTTAGCCTTGGCTGGCTCGGGTTAGAGACGTCGTATTGGCGCAGGTCGCCGTGCAGCCAGTTGGACAGATAGAGGAAGCGGTCGTCCATCGAGAGCAGGATGTCGGTGATCAGCCCCGGCACCGGGAACGGCCAGCCCTCCTGCGGGACGCCCTCGACGGCGATCACCTGATCGGCCTTCCAGCCACCGTTGTGGCGGTGGAAGTGAAAGACGGTGCTCGACAGCGCAGCACCGACGAACCCGGACTCCGCGTCGGGGTCGTGCAGCCAGCGCACCTCCAGCGGGACCAGACCGCTCGCGCCCAGATCGATGGTCTGCACGAGCGTGCGCTCGGTGAGGTTCCAAAAGTGGATGTGCTGGCCGTACCGTCCGGCCTGCACGTCGGCAGGGTCGAATCCTGGCTCGTAGGCGTTGGGTTCGCCGAACTCAGAGGAGACCAGCAGGTTCTTGCGCGGCTGATACCAGAAGTCGTAATTCATTCCTGGCCGCTGAGCCCCGTTCTCCCAGCGGCCCTTGACCTCAAACGTGCGCGCGTCGAGCACGGCGAACCCGCCGACGCCGTTCCCGTCGGCATCCCCCAGCATCGAGATCACGACGTTATCGCCGGGCATGCAATGAACCGTGTGCGGCCGTGTGTATCCGGTGTTCTCGAGCAGCTCTCCTGGCTCGATCACCTTCTCGATCCACGGCTTGCACGGATCATCCACCACGTTGATCACGTGGATCCGCGAAGAGCGAAACCCGGGGACGATCAAGTGCGAGCGGTCCGGGCCGTGACATGCTGAGCTGCAGCGATTCCAGCCGTAGTGGTGAAGCTCGTCGCCGACGTTGGGCATCGGCAGCTCGTTCATGATGCGACCCTTCTCGGCGTCGACCACCGCCAGGAAGTCCGGCTTGTTGACACCCGTGCCCTCATGTAGGCAGGCGAGGTACAGGAGCTCCTCCGGCGGGGATTGCATCGCTTCCCGTGGAGAGCTGTGAAATGACGCGGGCTTGTTGTGTTCGTGTGACATCGGGTTCCCTGCTCTTACGTCGGTAACTGTTTCAGGGACATCGCCGGCGATTCGTTCAGGCAGTGACGGGCTCGGCCTCGCGGGGCTGGGGGACTATCCGGATGTAGGGTTTGGGCTCCTCCCATTCCCCGAACAGCTCCTTGGCCTGGTCGTTGGACACCGAGCCGGCGATGATCACGTCCTCGCCGGACGTCCAGTTCGCCGGCGTGGCCACCTTGTGCTTGGCCGTCAGCTGCAGCGAGTCGATCACCCGCAGGACCTCGTCGAAGTTGCGCCCGGTCGTCATCGGATAGACCAAGATCAGCTTGATCTTCTTGTCCGGCCCGATCACGAACACGTTGCGCACCGTCTGGTTATCCGCCGGCGTGCGCGCCAGCGGATCACCCGACGCCTCGGCCGGCAGCATCCCGTACAGCTTTGACACGTTGAAGTCGCTGTCGCCGATGATCGGATAGTTGGGCGCGTGCCTCTGCGTCTCCTCGATGTCACGCGCCCACCGCTCGTGATCGCTGGTCGCGTCGACCGAGAGGCCGATGATCTTGACCCCGCGCCGCTCGAACTGCGGCTTGATCTTCGCCATGTAACCGAGTTCGGTGGTGCACACCGGCGTGAAGTCTTTGGGATGCGAGAACAGCACCGCCCACGAGTCGCCGATCCACTCGTGAAACCGAATCGGCCCCTCCGTGGTGCTCGCCTCGAAGTCTGGGGCCGGGTCACCAAGCTTCAGGATCATTACTCCTCCTTTGTGGGTTGCGTTGCCTGCGCTACACCGCCGGGTAACCAGCCACCGGGGTTCTGCGGGTCGTGACTGGAGATGAGCGTGCCGGCGACCGCGATGATCTCTTCGACGGGCAAGCCGGCT
Organism: Solirubrobacterales bacterium; assembly: GCA_019244395.1. Lineage (GTDB taxonomy): Bacteria > Actinomycetota > Thermoleophilia > Solirubrobacterales > Solirubrobacteraceae > Palsa-465. The sequence continues at coordinate 3,003 of JAFASQ010000092.1, forward strand.
CGCGCGGCGTGCCGGCGGATCGCCTCAGGGCTGAACGCCCGATAGATGCAGAACGTGCCGGCTTCGCCTCGATCCTCATCGAGGAGGTAGCTGCGGATCCATCGCACGTCGCCGGGGATCTGATCGCGGGCTACGCGGTCGGCGCGTTCCAGTGCCGCTGCGAGGTCCGTGTACGAGCGCCACCCGCGGCGGCGCAGGATGCCGTACTCCTTCATCGTGCTTCCGTCGCCGTGCTGCTCACAGGACGGAAGGTACGTCGCGCCCCTCGGGGCAACTACGGGAGAACTCCCTATCTTTGGGAGTGCGTGGGAATGCTCAGCCTCGTCGCTTCGGTAGCGGCCTTGGTTCGTGAAGAGACCCCGAGCTTACGCAGGACAGACGAGACATGATGGTCGACCGTCTTCTCGGATAGGAACAGCCGAGCGGCGATCTCGCTGTTGCGCAACCCCTCGGCGATCAGCGCCAGTACGTCGAGCTCGCGCGCGGTAAGTCCGGCCGGATTGTGGCTAGTCGCTTTGCGCGGTCCGAGCTGCAGGTCGCGTATACCACGATGGCGCAGCGTCCGGGCGACACGGGCCGCGGCGCGGCGCGCGCCAAGCTCTTGCAAGGCCGCGAGGCCGGCGCGGGCGGTTCTCGCGTCCGGGGATCCCGCGCGCGCGATCGCCGCCTCGTACGGACAGCCGATCCCCTCCCACAGCGCAGCAGCCGCGCGGTAATCGCCGCCCAGCTCGTGGGCAAAAGGCGCGGCCACCGCAGTGGGCTCGACCACCTCATCGATTCCCGCTCGTCTACGCCACACGAGCAGCTCACCGCGTATCCAAGTATCGGCGTGCGCACGAGCGCAGGCAACGGCAGCGTCGGTCTCGTCCGCGATGGCCGCGGTCTCACCGCCCAGCCAGCGCGCCTCCGCGCGCGCTGCCGCCACCGGAGCCAGCTCCAGCTCGCCAGCGTTTCGCGCCAACTCGAGCGCCTCATCTAGCGATGCCCAGACGTCCGGGTCTCCGCGTCTCGCACGGAGTCGGCCGATCACAACAAGCGCAGTTATCCGAAACGGCGCGGCAATGCGAGGGTGCTCGAGAACCGTCGTGGCGAGTTCGGCCGCGGCGTCCCAATGACCCTGCTCGAGCTGCGAACGGGCCCGCCAGCCGGCGATGTAGAGGGGCCAGGTACCGAGATCGCGCTCGCTGCAATATTCGACGCACGCCGCCAGCTGCCGATCGGCGAGCTTATAGTCGCGCACGGCAAGCGCCGTCAAGCCGAGATTCGTTCGCGCGCGCGCGACCTGCTCCTCCAGCCCAGCCTCGAGCGCCAGCTCCAGCGCCCGCTGGAGCCTTGCCCCGGCTGCCGGCGAGCCGGCCATTAGCTCTGCGGTATCAACCGTCATCAGCGCATCCGTGAGCGCCCTGAGCTCGCCCACACGGTCGGCGAGTTCGATCGCTCGTGCGCCCAGCTCTAGCGTGCCACTGATGTCGTAGGCGAACAGCCGCATCACCGCTAGGTTGCTGTAGGCCGTCGCGAGCTCGGGACCTGCCGGCTCGCGCTCGAGCAGCTCGACGGCCCGCCGCGCCTCGGCCTGCGCGCTGTGGTTATCGCCCGCCATCCACGCTAGTAGAGACAGCCAGCGATGCCCGTCACCCGCGCGGAGGGGATCGTGCAGCTCATGCCGCAAACGCACCGCCTCACGTCGCGCCGCGATGGCCTCCTCGACCTGATCGGTCAGGTAGCACTCATACGAGCGGCTCTCAAACAGACTCGCGCGCTGATCCGCCGGGAGGCCTGATCCAGAGCGAAGCGCCCGTGCGAACTGAGCTGCTGCCTCGCGATGGGCTCTCATCGCGGCCGCCCGCTCCCCCGCCAGCCGCGCGTAGCGGACCACCGCCTCGCTATCGCCGGCCGCCTCAGCATGATGCGCGAGCCGTGCGGCATCCGACCGCCGATCCGCTGCGGCTGAAAGCGCCGACAGCGCGCGACGGTGCAGCGTCACCCTGACCTCTGGCGGCACCGCGTTCTCAATCGCCACCCGCGCGATCTCGTGCCGGAATCCCACCGTGCTTCCGTCATCCTCAAGCATCCCGGAGGCCAGGCAGGACTCGAGGCTGTTGAGCTCATCGTCGGCCATCGCCTCCACGAGCCACAGCTCGGCGCGGGGCGGAACGATCGCGACCATGTCTAGCAGCCGCCGCCCGACCGCGTCGAGGCGCGCCGCCCGCGCCAGCACCGCGTCGCGAACCGTCTCCGGCACAACCCCTCCGCGCTCTGCTGCCGCGAGCACCTCGGTGACGAAGAACGGATTGCCCCTGGTGCGCCGGTACAGATTCCCCGGCTCGATGCCGCGCTCCTCGGCAAGCTGCTGCACCGCGGCCAACGACAGCGGCTGCAAGCGCAGCCGCACGATCGAGGGCGCGATCGGCAGCTCGCCGAGCAGTACCCGCAGCGGGTGGGTTCGCTCAAGCCCGTCGTCGCGGTACGTCGCGAGCACCACCGTTGGCACGCCCTCCACGCGACGGGCCAGCAGCCGCAGCGCATCGAGGGTTGCCCCATCGGCCCAATGCAGGTCCTCCAGGACAACGAGTGTTCGACGACGCCGTAGCTCGATTGCAAGCGCGCGCACGAGGGCTGCCGGAGAAGGATCGCCGGCCGCCAACCGGGCCAGCTCGCCGGCGGCTTGCTCAGCGACATCGACCAGCGGGCCGAGCGGGCGCGGCGTCTCCAACGCCTCACACGCCCCCCACAGCGCGGAGATGCCGGGACGCGACGTAGACCATGCGCGCGCCAGTGCCGTCTTTCCGATCCCCGCCTCACCCGAGAGAAACACCAGCGTCCCTCGATCCGCGCGCTGGGCCGCATCGAGCCGCTCGGCCAACACCGCCAACGGCTCCGAACGCTCAAGCAGCTCCCCGGCAGACGAGATGGTCATTCCTCTCTTCTCGCGCGTGCGACGGTCCAATCCTCCCGTACACGATCGCCGCACGCAACCGCGGCCGCCTGCAGCGCAGTAGCGTCCAGATCTCCATGTGCGCCCGGCCCTACGACACGCTCGCGCACGTCTACGAGTGGCTCATCCCCGACGACCTGCTCACCCCGACCGGCAGCGCCGCCGTCTTCGCGACGCTGCTCGAACCCCTCGAGCGCTCCGCCCGGATCCTCGACTGCGCCGCCGGTACCGGACAACTCGCCGTCGGACTGGCCGCGATGGGCTACAGCGTCGTTGCCACCGACGCAAGTACAGCGATGATCCAGCGCACGCGCGCACTCGCCGACGCGCAAAACGTGGAGCTTGCCGCGCTCACGTGCAGCTGGGAGGAGCTACCCAGCCGGCGTTTTGAACACTTCGACGCCGTCTTTTGCGTCGGCAACTCACTCGCTCATGCCGCCGGCCACGCCGGCCGACGAGCGGCCCTTGCTGCGATGTCCAGCCTCCTGCGCCACGACGGGCTGCTCGTGGTGACCTCACGAAACTGGGAGACTGTCCGAAGCCGCGGCTCGCGAATCGAACTGGGCGATCGCACAATCGAACGGCACGGCAGACCCGGCCTCGTCATCCATGCCTGGACGATCCCCGACAGCTGGGAACAACCGCACTCCCTCGACGTCGCCGTCGCCCTCCTCGACAGCCTCCCCGCCGTCACCACGAACTACGAACGGCTGACCTTCTGGCCGTTCACCCACCAAACCCTCAAACAAGACCTCCACGCCGCCGGGCTCACCCCATGCACGAGCACCTACACCTCGGCCGCGGAGCGGTACCTCATTACCGCCCACAAGAGGACGGAAAGCCAAGGACCGAACCGCAACCTCGCCACGGCGCCTCGGTAGAACCGAAAAGTCCGTGGTGGCGGTTGGGTCGGCGGGAGGAGACCAGTCGAGGACCACAATTCCAAGCCCACGGCGGGCGGATCTAACTAGAAGAGTGCTCGCTCCATCCGCCCTCGGCGAGAAGGCGAGCCCGGCAAGCACTCAGCGAGTGT
>JAFASQ010000179.1 GCA_019244395.1 Solirubrobacterales bacterium
ACTACCTGCGCGCCGGCGCGATCGCGCGGTTTGCTCCCGTGATGGCCGAGGTCGAGGAGTTCGCGCGCGAGGGCGGTTTGGTGCTGGGCATATGCAACGGCTTCCAGGTGCTGTGCGAGGCGCATCTGCTGCCGGGCGCGCTGTTGCCGAACGTCTCGCTCAAGTTCGTCTTCCGGCAGGTGGAGCTCGAGGTGGTTCGTGCCCGGGGTCCGTTCACCGGCGCGTGCGACCGTGGCCAGCGCCTGTCCATCCCGGTCAAGCACACCACCGGCCGCTACTACGCACCCGACGATCAGCTGGACCGGTTGGAGGCGGCCGGGCAGGTCCTGCTCCGTTACGCCCCGGGGCACAATCCGAACGGCTCGTTGCGGGACATCGCCGGGGTTCGCAACGCGGCCGGGAACGTGTTCGGCCTGATGCCCCATCCCGAGCACGCGGTCGATCCGCTCGGCGGGTCGGTCGACGGCCTGAGGATCTTCGAGTCGATGCGAGCTCATGTCGAGCAGCACGTACTCGCTTGAGGAGCGCCACCAGGCGCTCGGGCTGACCGACGAGGAGTACGCCCGGATCCTCGACCGGCTCGGGCGGGCTCCGAACGATGTCGAGCTGGCCATGCTGTCGCTGATGTGGTCCGAGCACTGCGGCTACAAGCACTCGCGCCGACTGCTGCGGCGGCTGCCGACCGAGGGCCGTCACCTGCTGATGGGTCCGGGCGAGAACGCCGGTGCCGTCGATGTGGGGGGCGGCCTGGCCGTGGCCTTCAAGGTCGAGTCGCACAACCATCCGAGCGCCGTGGAGCCCTTCCAGGGCGCCGCCACCGGCGTGGGCGGCATCCTGCGCGACGTGTTCGCGGTGGGCGCCCGGCCGATCGCCGTGCTCGACTCGCTGCGTTTCGGCGAGCCCGGGAACTCTGAGCGATCGAGGTATCTCCTCGATCGGGCGGTCGCCGGGATCGGCCACTACGGCAACTCGGTCGGGGTGCCCACGGTCGGCGGCGAGATCTACTTCGAGCCGAGCTACGAGCAGAACTGCCTGGTCAACGCGATGTGCCTGGGGCTGGCGCCCCGTGACCGGCTGATCCGCAGCGCCGCCGCCGGCCCCGGAAACGTCGTCGTCCTGCTGGGCGCGCTGACCGGGCGCGACGGGATCGGCGGCGCTTCGGTGCTGGCCAGCGCCGAGCTGGGCGAGGGCGATGAGGCCAAGCGCCCGTCGGTCCAGATCGGCGACCCGTTCACCGAGAAGAAGCTGCTGGAGTGCTGCCTGGAACTGCTCGACCGCGAGCTGCTGGTCTCGCTCCAGGATCTGGGCGCGGCCGGCCTGACCTCGGCAGCCTCGGAGATGGCGAGCAAGGGAGACGTCGGACTGACCATCGACCTGTGCCAGATCCCCCTGCGCGAGCCCGACATGGAGCCGTTCGAGATCATGGTCTCGGAGTCCCAGGAGCGGATGCTGTGCGTGGCGCGGCCCGAGTGCGTGGGCGCGCTGCTCGATGTGTGCGAGCGCTGGGAGGTCCTCGCCACGACGATCGGGTGCGTGACCGCCGGCGACTCGTTGCACGTCCTTCACCGGGGAAACGTGGTCGCCGAGGTTCCGGTGTCGGTTTTGATTGATGATTGTCCGCTTTACGATCTCCAGCCGGAGCCGCCATCGAGCGATCTGTACGGGCGAGCGGCGGCTGTTTTAATCGGCGGTGAGTCGCCGGCCGAGACCTTGCTCGCGCTGCTGCGCTCGCCGAACCTCGCATCGCGCCGGCCGGTGTTTGCGCAGTACGACCCCGTCGTCCAGTCGCGCACCGTGCGCCGGCCCGACGAGGCCGACGCCGCCGTCCTCATCCTCCCCGACGGCTCGGCGATCGCCGTGGCGATCGACGGTAACGGTCGGCGCGTGGCCGTCGATCCGCGCCGCGGTGCCGCCGAGGCGGTGTACGAGTGCGCGGCCAACCTCGCTTGCGTGGGAGCCGAGCCACTCGGCCTGACCAACTGCCTGAACTTCGGCAATCCGGAGAAGCCACACGTGGCCTGGCAGCTGGTCATGGCCGTCGAGGGGCTGGCCGAGGCGTGCGAGGCACTCGGGGTGCCGGTGGTGGGCGGAAATGTCTCCCTGTACAACGAGGCGCCGACCGGGCCGATTTTCCCCACGCCGGTGGTGGGCATGGTCGGCAAGCTGCCGGACGCCGGAGCGGCTGGGCGGCTCGGGTTCGCGCGCGAGGGCGATGCGATCGCGCTGGTCGGTCGGTTCGAGCCGTCGAGGGTGGGATCAGAGCTCGAGAAGCTGCAGGGTGGCGCGCCGGTCGGGGAGCTCCCGACGGTGCAAACGACTTCTGTCCGTGATGCGCATGAAACCGTCCGCAACGGCGTCCGCTCCAGGGCGCTCCAAAATGCGCATGACGTCTCCGAGGGCGGTCTGGCCGTCGCCCTCGCCGAGTGCTGCATCGCCGGCGACGTCGGCGCCTCGGTGCGGCTGCCGGAGGGCGTCGATCCGTTTGCCGAGGCGCCGGGGCGGGCGTTCGTCGTCTCGGGCGCGCCGGAGGCGCTGGCCGACTACCAGGTGATCGGCCGGGTGGGCGGGGACGCGCTGGTGATCGAGGGGCTGCTCGAGCTCGCAGTTTCCGAGCTCCGCACCGCCCGGGACAGCGGCCTCGCCGAATGGGTCTGAAACGATGACTGGTCCCTTTTGCCGCACCCACGGATGACGCGCACGACACGGCGCCGGATCGGCACCCACGTCCTCGCCGGTAGCGCTGCTACCGGCTTCGTCCGCGTGCGCCGCCCGGCTTGGTCGTGCACGCCCCCGCGGGCACGTCAATGCGGGCCCAGCCATCTAGACCCGCTGCTAGCCTTGACCGCTGGCTGGGCATGCCCCCTCCCGTGAACGACCATCGCGATGGCCCTCGCGACGAGTGCGGTGTTTTCGGCATCTTTGCGCCGGGACACGACGTCGCCCGTGTCGCGTACTTTGCCCTCTTCGCGTTGCAGCACCGTGGTCAGGAGTCGGCCGGCATCGCCACCGCCCATCGCGGGCGCGAGATCATGGCGATCCGCGACCAGGGACTGGTCGCCCAGGTCTTCGACGAGCACAAGCTCCGCTCGCTGGTGGGCGACATGGCCATCGGTCACGTCCGGTACTCGACCACCGGGGCCTCGGAGTGGGAGAACACCCAGCCGATCGTGCG
>JAFASQ010000244.1 GCA_019244395.1 Solirubrobacterales bacterium
TGCACGTAGGCGCAGTCGGGATCGAAGCGGGCCTGCTGGCGGGCCGGGTTGAACATGCGGCGGAAGGCCGGTTGGGGATCGACCCCGACCGAAGCGATCCACTGCCAGTTGCCGTTGTTGCTCGCCTGGTCGCCGTCCAGCAGCAGCCGCATGAACCAGCGCTCGCCCCAGCGCCAGTCGATCCCGAGGTCCTTGGTCAGGAACGAGCCGACGACGAGCCGAGCTCGGTTGTGCATCCAGCCCTCGCGCCTGAGCTGGCGCATGCCCGCATCGACTAGGGGAAAGCCGGTGCGTCCCTCGCACCATGCTGCGAACGCGCGTCGGTCCCGGTTCCACGGAATCGACTGGCGATAGCGCGGCTGGTGCTCCGCCCGTGCGTTTCCCGGGAAGTGCAAGAGCACGTGGGCATAGAAGTCGCGCCAGCACAGCTGCCGGCGAAAGGCGGCGTCGCCGGCACGCTCCTCGAGCTCGCGCGGCGAGAGGCAACCGAAATGCAGATAGGGGGAGAGGCGCGAGGTTCCCGGCTCGCCGACGAGATCGCGCTTCTCTGCGTAACCCCCATTCGGGCCGGACAGGAATGTCCGCATGGCCGCGCGGGCTCGATGCTCGCCTCCGGGCTGCGGCTCCTCGAGCTCCTGGCGGAGGCGCAGGGCGGCGAGCCGAGGCAGGTCGCCCGCGGCGAGGCCCCGGGGGAGGGGCGGCAGCGAGCGCGGCGCGCCGTGCGCTCGCCGGCGTCGTGCGCTCGTCCACGCACGGTGAAACGGCGTGAACACGGTGTACGGCTGGCCCTCGGTGGTGCGGAGCCCGTCGAGGTCGTCGATGACGAACAGGCCTGGATGCTCGTGGACGGCGACGCCGGCTGGTCCCAGCGCGGCGGCAACGCGCGCGTCGCGAGCCCGCGCGAACCCGCTGACGTCGCCGCTGAAGTGCATGCTGCTGGCCTTCACCTCGCGCGCGAGGGCGGGAATCTCGTCTTCCGGCCGGCCGTGGCGGACGACCAGCCGGCTCCCGCGAGCGGTTAGCGATCGGTCGAGGTCGGTGAGGCATTCGAGCAGGAACTGGGTCCGCGGGCCCGAGGTGTGACGGCCGCGCAGCAGGCGCTCGTCGAAGCAGAACACGGGCACGAGATGATCGGAGCCCTCGCGCGCCGCCTCGAGCGCCGGATGGTCGTGGACGCGCAGGTCGCGTCGCAGCCACAGGATGGCGGTCATCCGAGCAGCCGCGCCACCGCCGCCTGGCGGAAGTCGAAGATCCGGGCAAGGTCGCGCTTGACCAATGCGGTGTGGGCCAGCACGCCGATCGGCCCGAGCGGCAGCGCGTAGCTCACGTGGTCGCACACCCGCGTCCCGCCGGGGACCGCGTGGAACTCGTGCCGGTGATGCCAGAGGCGGTACGGGCCCTCCACCTGGACGTCGACGAATTCGCGGCGTGGCTCCCACACATCGATGCGGGAGAGCCAGCGCAGCGGGATCCGGTGCAGGTGCAGGCGATATTCGATCAGCGTGCCCGCGCCGATCGCCACCGGCTCCGGAGTGAGGAGAGCGAAGCCGAGCCAGGGCGGTGTGATCCGCTCGAGGTTCCCGGCCCGCGCGAAGAAGTCGAACACCTCGCTCAGCCCTCGGGGCAGAAACTGCTCGCGGTAGAGGTGGTTGGTTCGGTGCCGCACTGGACGTATAATATTATCTATACACGATGATAGGTAGCGCCGTTGACACCATCCTCGACCGCAGCATCGCGCTCGGCTACGGGAAACCTGGACTGAACATCCGCCGGCGCCTGCCCGGATGGCCCGCGGATCCGCCGCGGGCCGAGGGCGCGGTGGTGCTGATCACCGGCGCCGCCTCCGGCATCGGCCTGGCCTCGGCCCAGGGCTTCGCCCGGCTTGGAGCCACGGTTCATGCGCTGGCCCGGGACCACGGCCGCGCCGCTGATGCGGCGGAGCGAATTGCCGACGCGGTTTCGGGCGCCGACGTGCGGCCGGCGAGCTGCGACCTGAGCAGCCTGGGCGCGATCCGCGCCTTCGCCCAGGAATTCGCGGCCCGCGAGCCGCGCCTCGATCTGCTCGTCAACAACGCGGGCGTCATGCCCGACGAGCGCACCAGGTCGGCCGACGGCCACGAGCTGATGTTCGCCACGCACGTGCTGGCGCCGCTTGCCCTCACGAGCCTGCTGGCTCCGCTGCTTGAGCAGAGCGCTCCCGCCCGGGTGATCAACGTGAGCTCGGGCGGGATGTACGGACAGTCGCTGCCGGCGGGCGACTGGCAGTCCGAACGCGACTCCTATAGCCCCAAGAAGTTCTACGCCCGGACGAAGCGCGAGGAGGTGGTCGTCACCGAGTTGCTGGCCGAGACGCTGCGCGACCGCGGCATCGAGGTGCACAGCATGCATCCCGGCTGGGTCGACACCGAAGGCGTGAGGCGATGGATGCCGGTGTTTCGCAAGCTCACGGCGCCAATCATCCGGACCCCTGAGCAAGGCGCGGACACGGTCGTGTGGCTGGGCGCCGCCGCGTCTGAGCAGCTCGAGGCGATCGAGCCCCGCGATCCGGTCCGGATCGCCGACACCGGGCTGTTCTGGCACGACCGCCGGCCCCGTCCTACGCATTACCGGCTCGGCGCCTCGCCGGACTCGGACTCGGACCGCCGGGCGCTCTGGCGCTACTGCCAGGACGCCCTGAGTTGGGCCGGGATCGACGGGTTATGACGCGGTGGCGTATCTGACCATCCGCGTGCTCAGCTGGACGGCCGCCCGCAGCTCGTTCTCCCGCGCCACCGGCGCGTCGTAGAGCCGCTCGCGCAGGTCGTCGAGCAGGCCGGGCGCGGCGTCGGCGCCGAGGCGCCAGCACACCTGCGCGGCCAGCCGGACGGCATGGGCTTCGACGGTCCAAGCAGCCTCGAATGAGCGCTCACCGGGACCCTCGCGCGGCCTCTCCCAGCCGGTCAGACAGGCGGCGAAGCCGGGCGACTCGCACACGATCGCCCACTCGCGCGCCAGCGGCTGCCCGGGCCGGAGGGGAACCTCGAGCGGCGCCTGCCGGGGCCGGCGCACCCGGCGAAAGTCCGCGAGCACGACGGCGCGTTCGGCGGTGCGGGCGAGCTCGTGCCAGCGCGCTTCCGAGGCTCGATAGAAGCGCTCGCGCTGAAAGCAGCCGAACAGCAGCGGGCGCTCGGCTCGGGCCAGGCACTCGTCTTCGATCGCCCGCGAAATGATCAGCATCGCCCGCTTGGACAAGAGCTGGGGCTCGAGCTCGGGGAAGCGCGCACGCAGC
>JAFASQ010000271.1 GCA_019244395.1 Solirubrobacterales bacterium
TGCCGTTGGGCGCGATCGCGTCGGCCTCCCAGTCGTAGAACGCGAGTTGCCCGGGAGCGGCAAGAATCAGAATCTCGCTTCTGGCGCCCGGGGGTGCGCTTCGCGCCTGTACGAGGATGCGCTGGCCGGCCAAGGAAACCTGCGCGCCTGGAACCACGGAGCGCAGGCGTAGGCGCAGGATCTGGACCGTGTGCTCAAGCGCCGTCGGACTCGGAGAACCCGGCGCGGTGAACACCAGCCGGACGGCAGGACGGGCGGCCGGCGATGGATTCCCGGCGCCGGCGCCGCGGGCGAGCAGGATCACGCCCGCCACCACGATGACCACGAGGACCGCGGCCACTACGGCGAGATACCCGCCCGCGGACGGCAGTCGCGAGGAGCGAGGAATGCCGCCTTCGACGCGGTGGACGATCTGCCGCTCGACGCGCTCAAAGTAATCGCTCATTGGTCACGCTCCCTCAGTTGGCCTCGCAGCCGGGCCAGCCCGCGGCTCACGCGCTGGCGCGCCACGAGCTCCGAGCAGTTCAGCTCCCGGGCGACCTGGCCGTACTCGCGCTCCTCGAGCACCCGCGCGCGGATCGCCTGGCGCTGACCCCCGGGGAGCTGCTCGACGAGCTCCAGGACCGGCTGATCGGCGGCCCCGGCCAGCTCGTCGACCCGGGCGAGATCATCGTCGTCGAGCACCTCGGGCTCGAAGGCCAGCTGTCGGCGAGCCCGATCCTCCACGCGCCCGCGGCGCCGGCTCTCGAGCAGCTTGTTGCGCGCGATCCCGAGTACCCAGGGACGCGCCGAGCCGGCGCCACGCGCCCGGAAGCGCCGCGCGACCAGGAATACCGCGGCGAACACCTCCGCCGCGAGGTCGGCGGTCGCCTCGCGATCGCCGGTTTCGCGCAGCAGGAAGCCGACGACTACAGGGAGGTGGCGGCGGTAAAAGACGGCGAAGGCGGCTCCGTCGCCGGCCACCACGGCGGCCAGGAGCTCGCCATCGCTCCGGTGCGCGTCGGTTGGCATCTCGATACAGACTTTGCTCGAGTCGGGAGGTGTGTGACGTCCTCAGGCGCGCTCGCCCACCCACAGTGCGAGCACTTCTCCGGCCACGGTTGCCGCCGAGCGGTCGGTCGTGTCGATGATGTGGACGGCGGCCAGCTTGCGCATCCAGGTCAGCTGCCGGCGCGCGTAGTTGCGGGTGCGGCGCTTCATCGATTCGACGTCGCCGGTCAGCAGCTCCTCGAATCCGAGCGCCTTGCGCGCCGTCGCGGACGCCCCGGCGGCGTTCGCGCGGCGGACCTCGTCCTGCACTCCGGCGGCGATCATCGCATCGACCCGCTGGTCGATTCTCTCGTACAGCTGCCGGCGCTCCATCACGAGCCCGGTGAGCAGCGTCGGGCGGCGCATGTCTTCGGTCCAGAGCTCGGAATCGTCGGCGTGTCGCTCGAGCTCGCCGGCGTCGAACAGCTCGAGCGCCCGGATGATTCGCTGGCGGTCCCCGGGCTCGATTTCCGCCGCCGCCCAGGGTGCACGCTCACGCAGCACGGCGTGCAGCGCGGGCGCCCCCCGCCGCTCGAGCTCGGCCAGCCACCGCTCTCGCACGCCCTCCGGGGGCGGGGGCCGGAGGCTGAGCTCGGCCAGCGCGGCGCGCAGGTAGAGCCCGGTTCCGCCGACGACGACCGGCCGTGCCCCCGCCTCGAGCAGCGCGTCAATCTCCGCGTGAGCAAGCTCGGCGTACTGACCGGCGCTGAAGCTTGCGTCGACGGGGAGGAACGAGACCAGGCGATGCTCGAGCCGGGCGCGTCGATCCGCCCGGGCAGCACCGGTGAGGGTCTCGAGCCCCTGGTAGACCTGGAGCGCGTCGGCGGACACGCCGACCGGGTTCTCGCCGAGCTCGCGCAGCCTTACGGCCAGCTCGATCGCGACATCGGTCTTGCCGACGCCGGTCGGGCCGAACAGCGCGATCACGTCCGCCCGCGGCACGGGCCGCAGTATCGTGCAGCGATGAGCCCTGGAGCGACCGGATGAGCGTCCATATCGGCGCGGGCATGTCCACCGAGCCGGATCCGCTCCAGGCCGGGACATCCGCGGCACGGGCGGCGGAGGCGGGTCTCGGTGGCGCGAGCGCCGACCTGGCGCTGGTGTTCGCGAGCGGCTCGCATCTGGCCGCACCGGAGGCGACTCTCGAGGGCGTCCTGGCCGTGCTCACACCCGGCACGTTGGTCGGCTGCGGGGCAGGCGGCGTGCTCGCGCGTGGCCGTGAGCTCGAGCGCGGGGATGCGGTCGCCGTGTGGGCCGCGGCTCTCGGTGGGGGTTCGGCGCTGCCGTTCCACGCAACGGTGGCCGGCGAGAAGCCCGATTATGAATTCGCCGGCCTTCCGAGCTTGGATCGTTCGAGCGGCGTGCTGATGCTCTCGGACCCGTACTCGTTCCCCACGGAGGTCGCGCTCGAGATGTTCACCGAGGACGCGCCGGCGGTCCCGGTGCTGGGCGGGATCGCCAGCGCTCGGGCCGCCGCCGACGGCGCCGCCTTGTTCCTCGACGACCGGGTGTGCGACCGCGGAGCGGTCGGCGTCGCCCTGCAGGGGGTCGAGATGCTCCCGTGCGTCTCCCAGGGCGCCGCGCCGGTCGGCCGCGAGGTCACGATCACCGCGGCGGAGGGCAACGTGATCCACGAGCTGGCCGGTCGCCCGGCGCTCGAGACACTCAAGCTGATCATCTCCGCGCTGTCGCCCCGGGAGCAGGGTCTGGTCGCCGGCGGCCTGTTGATCGGGCTCGTGATCGACGGCGGTAAGCCCGAGTACGAGCCCGGCGACTTCCTTGTGCGCGGCGTGTTGGGGGCGGATCCGGAGTCCGGGTCGCTCGTGGTCGGCGCTCAGGTCGCCTCCGGCCAGGTGGTGCGGCTCCATGCTCGCGACGCTCGCTCGGCCGACGAGGATCTGCACGAGGCGCTTAGGCTCCGCGTCGCCGCGCTCGCGGGCGAGCCGCCGGCCGGTGCGGCGGTGTTCTCGTGCAACGGCCGGGGCAGCGAGATGTTCGGCATCGCCGACCACGACGCGCAGGCGATCGAAGCCGAGCTCGGCGCGCCCGCCGCCGGCTTCTTCGCCGCAGGTGAGATCGGCCCGGTCGGCGGCCGGAGCTTCCTGCACGGCTTCACGGCGACGCTGGCAGTGTTCCCCAGCGGCGCATGACCGTCCTTTCCGGCAGCGTGCTGCTGACCGGGGCCAGCGGCGGAATCGGCCAGGCGCTGGCGCGCGCGCTCGCGCCCCGGACCGGGCATCTGGTCCTCAGCAGCCGGCGGGGCGAGGTGCTCGAGCCACTGGCGGGCGAGCTCGGGGCGCGGGTGATCGTGTGCGATCTGTCGCTCCGCGAGGAGGTGGAGCGCCTGGTCAAGGAGGCTGGGCCGGTCGACGTGCTCATCGCCAATGCCGGCGTACCGGGTTCGGGGGAGCTGATCGAGCTCGCTCAGGACGAGATCGACCGGATGCTCGAGGTCAACCTGCGGGCGCCGGTGGCGCTCGCCCGCGGCCTCGCGCCGGCCATGGTTCGGCGCGGTCGCGGACACATGGTGTTCGTGTCCTCGTTGCAGGGCAAGGCGGCGACCCCTCTCTCCTCGGTCTACTGCGCGAGCAAGTTCGGGCTGCGAGGTTTCGCGCTCGCGCTGCGGGAGGACCTGCGGAAGCACGGCGTCGGGGTCTCGGTGGTGCTGCCGGGATTCATCCGCGAGGCCGGCATGTTCGCCGAGTCCGGGGCCAACCTTCCGCCGGGAGTCGGCACGCGATCCCCCGAGGACGTGGCACGAGCGGTGATCGAGGCGGTGGAGCGAGATCGCGCCGAGATCGATGTGGCGCCCGTGGGCCTGCGCCTCGGCAGTTCGATTGCCTCCGTTGCGCCGGGTCTCAGCGCCTCCGTCAGCCGTCGCCTGGGGAGCGAGCGGATCGCGGCGCGGATCGTGTCGGGGCAACGGGACGACGGTTAGCCAGAAGTCGCGTCCGATTTCGCACACGCCTGTTCTCCCCCCGCCATCGCTGGGTACGATCGGCTCATGCAAGACGCCGCCTTCTGCCGCGAGCTCGGACAGCAGCTACGGGTCGATTCGATCCGGGCGAGCGACGCCGCCGGCTCCGGTCACCCCACCTCGTCGATGTCGGCAGCAGACCTGATCGCGGTTCTCCTCGCCGAGCACCTGCACTACGACTTCGGCCGTCCCGACGATCCTCGTAACGACCATCTGATCTTCTCCAAGGGCCACGCCTCGCCGCTTTACTACAGCACGCTCAAGGCCGCCGGCGCGATCTCCGATGAGGAGCTGCTCACGTTCCGGCAGCTCGGGAGCCGCCTCGAGGGCCACCCCACTCCCGTCCTGCCATGGGTGGACGTCGCCACCGGCTCGCTCGGGCAGGGTCTTCCGGTCGGGGTCGGGGTCGCTCTCGCCGGAAAGCGCCTCGAACAGATGCCCTACCGCGTGTGGGTCCTGTGCGGCGACAGCGAGATGGCCGAGGGGTCCATGTGGGAGGCCTTCGAGCACGCCGCGCACGAGCAACTCGACCATCTCACCGCGATCATCGATGTCAACCGGCTCGGGCAGACTCGCGAGACCATGCACGGCTGGGATCTCGACTCCTACGCCAACCGCGCGCGGGCGTTCGGCTGGCATGCAATCGAGATCGACGGTCACGACGTCGAGGAGATCGACGGAGCATTCTCCGAGGCGGCCCACACCGAGGGTCGCCCCACCGTGATCGTGGCCAGGACCAAGAAGGGCAAGGGCGCGAGCGAAGTCGAAGACCAGCCGGGCAAGCACGGCAAGCCCCTGTCCGATCCGCAGAAGGCGATCGAGGAACTCGGCGGAGTGCGCTCGCTGCACGTCGAGGTGGCCAAGCCCGGGGGCGACCGTACGCAGCGGCAGATCGATCCTGGCCAGGATGTGCAATGGCCACGATGGGGAGCGGACGAGGAAGTCGCCACCCGGCGCGCGTACGGCGAGGCGCTCGCCGCGCTCGGCGCCGAGCGTGCCGACATCGTGGCGCTCGACGGCGAGGTATCTAACTCGACCTACTCCGAGATCTTCGCCAAGGCTCACCCCGAGCGCTACTTCGAGATGTTCATCGCCGAACAGCAGATGCTCGCCGCCGCGGTCGGCATGCAGGTGCGCGACTTCACGCCTTTCGCCTCCACGTTCGCGGCGTTCTTCACCCGCGCCTACGACTTCGTGCGGATGGCCGCGATCAGCCGGGCGAAGCTGTGCCTGTGCGGCTCGCACGCCGGCGCGTCGATCGGCGAAGACGGTCCGTCGCAGATGGCCCTCGAGGACCTGGCCGCGTTCCGGGCCGTTCACTCGAGCATCGTCCTGTACCCGTCCGATCCGAATCAGGCGGCGGCGCTGGTCCGGCTGATGGCCGACCATCCCGGCATCGCCTACATGCGGGCGCATCGCGGGGCGACGCCGACGATCTACAGCCCCGACGACGAGTTCGAGGTCGGTGGGTCGCGTGTCCTGCGCTCATCCGAAGACGATCAGGTCACCCTGGTCGGCGCCGGCGTCACCCTGCACGAGGCGCTCAAGGCGGCCGATAGGCTCGGCGAGGAGGGCATCGCGGCGCGGGTCATCGATGTCTACTCGGTCAAGCCGATCGACGAAGACACCCTTCGCCAAGCCGCCGCCGAGACGGGCGCGATCGTCACCGTGGAGGATCACTGGCCCGAGGGCGGGCTCGGCGACGCCGTGCTGGCGGCGCTGGCCGAGGTCGAGGAGGTCCGCCTCGCAAGCTCGCGGTCAACCTGATGCCCGGCTCCGGAAAGCCGGCGGAGCTCCTGCACGAGGTCGGGATCGACGCCGACGCGATCGTGGCGGCCGCCCAGGATCTGGTGCGCGCGCCGGCCGGCGCGCCGTAGCGACCGGCGCCTGGCCGATCCGCGCGGCGGCGGGCGATCCGCGCGGCTGCAG